>CAMZIY010000016.1 GCA_947307365.1 uncultured Clostridia bacterium | reverse complement strand
CTGACGGTGCGCCGTCCGGATCGGATCAGACGATAGGAAACAGGTTCCATGACGATATCGACCTCCTTGCCGATACTCCATCTTACCCGGCGGGCGGCGGTTCGTCAAGCGGCGGACCGCCGCAGAAACAGGAGGCGGAGCTTTGATTTGCGAACATTGCGGCAAACCGCTGCAGGGCGGCGTCTGTCCGAACTGCGGAGCGGAATACCTGCCGGTATGCATCCATTGTCAGGCGGTCGTCCCGGCCGGGAGCGAGCGCTGCCCTGTCTGCGGAAGCGAGGTCCTTCCGGGCTGGAACATCTCCCGGGAGGAGATGGAGCGGCGGGGCATACGCGCCTTCATGCCCTATACGCCTGAGCACAACTATGATATCTATCTGGGAGGGAACCCGGATGGGGGCGGCTATGTTTTCCATAACGATCCGGGCTTTTCCGGACCGGTCCCGGAGAAGATCGTCCTTCCCGGGCTGGTGGAGGGCCGGCCGATCTACGGCGTATGGAATGAGTTCTTCTGCGTGGGAGATGAGTTCACCCCGGACCGGTATGACGAGACTTTCCGCCGGATGCTGCCCCTGAAGACCATCGTCGTCTCCAACGGCGTCCGGGAGATCTTCACCTTCGGCTTTTTCGGCTGCTGCGGGCTGGAGACCCTGGAGCTTCCCCGAACGGTGCAGAAGATGTTTTATGATTTCTATGATCTGTTCACGGACGGAGTCAGCCCCCTGCAGAACGGGTTTTACAAGAAGGATGTGACCATTCGTTACCGGGGCAGCCGGGAGGAATGGGAACGTGTGGCCGTCACCAGCCGGTTCAACGACTATGTGAAGATGGGGCGGATCCGTCTGGTCTTCCCGGAGGAATAAAACCAAGACCCCCCGGCTGAATCGCCAGAGGGCCTTGGTTCAGAAAAGAGAAAGAGTCAGGCTCACGGAGCCAATCCCCTGCCGGCTCCCAACGACAGAAGCGGCGCCTGCTGAGCTTTTTCGGCGGAAGAAACAATGGTAACTGTAATCTTTCCCTTGCAATGTAACATATAGTACATAAAATTGCAACTATTTTTCTCGGGTATTTGGCGAAAATTCAAGAATTCTTTTTCCATATTCTCAGAAATACCGGCAAAATTGACGAAATTATTAAGGAATGGGAGAGAAATGAAGATGGCAGGTTTGAAAGCAGTATTCCAGCCGATCCAGGTCGGTCCGCTTCGTGTCAGAAACCGCATTGAGGTTTCCCCGGCGGAGCCCATGCTTTGTTCCCGGGATGGGCTGGCCACCCCGGAATTCGTGGACTATACCGCCCAATTCGCCAAATTCGGCGCGGGCATCGTCACGGTGGGGGACAGCGCGGTGACCCAGGCCTATGCGGATACGAACCATTATGCGATCAATCTGGCGGACCGATTTGTGGTCCATGGCCTGGTGAAGGTAACGGACGCCATCCACCGCTGGGGCGCGGTGGCCTCCATCGAGCTGAATCTGCGGGATGAGCGGCTCCCGGCGGAGTTCACCCATGAGGAGGTGCAGGGGATCATCCGCTCCTTTGCGGACGCGGCGGAACGGTGCCGGAAGGCGGGCTTTGACATGGTCATGCTCCATTTCGGCCATGGACATACCGCGGCCTCCTTCTATTCCCCCCATGTGAACAAGCGCACGGATGAATACGGATGCCAGACCTTTGAAAACCGCTGCCGTTTCGCCCTGGAGATGATCGACGCGGTGCGGGAGCGCATCGGGCCCTATATGGCCATTGAGGTGCGCATGAGCGGGGACGAGCTCTATCCCGAGGGCGTGCACGTGGAGGACGCCATCGCCTTTGCCAAAGCGATCCAGGATAAGATCGATCTGGTCCATATCAGCGCCGGGAGCATGTACGACCCCCGGACCATGGGCTCCACCATCCAGCACACCTACATGCCCCGGGCCACCAACCTGTACCTGGCAAAGCAGTTCAAGGCGGCGGGACTGAAGATCCCCGTGGTGAGCGTGGGCAGTCATGATATGGTCTCCGCAGAGAAGGCGATCAGCGAGGGAGACTGCGATATGGTCGCCATGATCCGTTCCTTCCTGGCTGATCCTGAAATGCTCAACAAGGCCAAGGAAGGCAGAGTGGACGAGATCCGTCCCTGTCTGCGGTGCAACAACTGCACCGGCGGCGATCCCCACGGCTGCCCGACGCCTCTTCGCTGCTCCGTGAATGCGCCGCAGGGCAGACAACCCCTGTTTGACGAGATCCCCCCGGCGGACCCCGGAAAGAAGGTCGTCATTGTGGGCGGCGGCTGCGCCGGAATGGAAGCGGCTCGACGGCTGAGCCAGCGTGGCCTGAAGCCCGTGCTCTTTGAGAAGGGGGAGGAGCTGGGCGGCAGTCTGCGCATCGCGGGGGCCAATCCCATCAAGGGAGACGTGCGCCGGTATGCGGAGTGGTCCGTCCGCATGACCCTGCGGGATAAGAACGTCGATCTTCGGCTGGGTACGGAGGCCACCCGGGAGCGGGTGCTGGCGGAGAAACCCGACACGGTCATCCTGGCGGTGGGCAGCGAGCCCATCATCCCCAGGGTCCCCGGAGTTGAGGGCGGCAACGTCTGCCTGGCCCAGGATATCGACCTGGGGCGGGCAAAGCCCGGCAAGCGGGTGGTCATCGTCGGCGCGGGCCTTACGGGAACGGAGACCGCCGTATCCCTGGTGCGGGAAGGGCATGAAGTTACCGTGATCGACATGCTCTCCATGGCGGAGATCCGCAGCCGGGAGAAGGCGGTGAACACCGCTCAGCGTCTGGCCCTGGGAGAGGGCGTAAAGTTCCTGGAAAAGCATCGGCTGGCGTCCATTTCCCCGGAGGGGGTGACGGCGCGGGATGAGGCGGATCGGGAGGTCTTCCTGCCCTGCGATACGGTCGCCCTTTCTCTGGGCGTCAGGCCGAGAAGCGCCGCGGTGGATGAACTGCGGGACGTATGTGAAAACGTCGTGTGCGTGGGGGACTGCGCTAACCGGCAGGGGAATATCACCTCCGCCGTACGGGAAGGCTTCTACGCTGCCATGAACGTGTAAAGAAAACAAAAACTGCCCCTGACGGATCTTCCGTCAGGGGCATGGCTGTCTTTTCGGTTATCTTTGATCGATGGGAACGTATTCCCGGGGCCGGATGGCCGCCTGATAGCCGGGGCGGATCAGCCGCTTTCCGGTCAGGACTTCTTCGATCCGGTGGGCGCACCAGCCGGCGATCCTGGCGCAGGCAAAGAGCGGAGTGAACAGCACCTCCGGGATCCCCAGCATGCTGTATACCAGGCCGGAGTACAGGTCCACGTTGGCGCACATGGGCATTTCGTGCTTCTTCTTGGTCATGATCAGATCGATCCCCTGGGTCTCGATCTGCTCCAAAAGACGGAAATCCTCCTGCATGCCCTTCTGTTCCGCCATCTGCCCCGCAAAACGCCTGAGCAGCACCGCACGGGGATCGGAGAGGGTATAGACCGCGTGGCCGAGGCCGTAGATCTTGCCGCTGAGGTCGCCGGCTTCCTTGTCCAGGATCCTGGTCAGATAGGCACGGACCTCTTCGTCATCCTCCACGTCCCGCACATGGGCCTTGATGTCATGGAACATCTCCGTCACCTTCCGGTTGGCGCCGCCGTGGAGCGGCCCCTTCAGGGAGCCGACGGCTCCGGCGATGGCACTGTAAGTATCCGTACCGCTGGAGGAAAGGGCACGGCAGACGAAGGCGGAGTTGTTGCCGCCGCCGTGTTCCGCATGAAGGATCAGGAGAAGGTCCAGCAGCTTTGCCTCTTCATCCGTATAGCTCTTGTCTTTCCGGACGAGCCGGAGAAAGTTCTCCGAGAGGGTAAGCGCTTCCTTGGGATTATGGATGTACATGGATTTGCCGTCGAACATGTGCCGCCGGGCCATATAGGCATTGGCCACGATGGAGGGGAAGCGGGCAATGAGCTCAATGGACTGGCGCAGCATGTTTTCCGGAGACGTCTCGTCGGGATTCTCGTCGTACGCATACAGGGCCAGTACGCTCCGACCCAGCATATTCATGATATCCGGACTGGTGTTCCGGAGGATCATATCCTCAAAAAAGCCCTTGGGCAGGGGACGCACCTTGGCCAGGATGCTTTCAAACAGGCTCAGCTCGGAAGCATTGGGCAGTCTTCCCATCAGCAGCAGATAGGATACCTCCTCGAAGCCGAAGGTGTTGTTCTGCCGGTGGGCTTCGACGATATCCTCCACGGAGATCCCTCGATAGTACAGCTTGCCGGGGATGGGATTCCTGGCCCCATCCTGGATCACGTAACCCTGAACGCTGCCGATCTTGGTGATGCCGGCGATGACGGCGGTGCCGTCGAAATTGCGCAGACCGCGTTTCACGTTCTGGTTGCGGAAATAGCTGTCGCTGATCTGATACTCCTCCCGTACCTGGCGGTACAGGGGGCTTACATCCATGGTGCTGAAGACTTCATTTGATTCCATGGGGAGACCTCCTTTGGGGATAGTATCACGGATTATACACATCTTCACGGTAAATTGCAAGTGTAAATGCAAGAAAAAACGAGTATTCATTCAAATTCAGCAAATTCAACGGGAATATTACTGCAATAGCCGCCGATTTTTGCAAGAACAGAAAAAATGAATGCAAAAACCGGGGAAAATGCACTTGGAACTTCCTGCAGAGGCAGGGATTATGGTATACTGCATTGATATTTATGCGGAAAGGTGCGTACCGCCGATGATCAAACTGGATAAACAAGGCGTTTTTTATACGGCAGCGGGTCCCAGACCGGCTGAGCCGGGGGAGGAGATCTCATCCGCTTCCAGGGAAGGGACCATGAGCGGGGCGATCCTGCGCAGCCATCACAAGGACAGGGGAGACGGCCTGCTCCATCTGCGCTTCGACAGCCTCATCAGCCATGATATCACCTATGTGGGCATCATTCAGACCGCCATGGCCAGCGGCCTGCGGTCCTTCCCGGTGCCCTATGCCATGACCAATTGCCACAACAGCCTCTGCGCCGTGGGCGGCACCATCAATGCGGATGACCACGCCTTCGGCCTCTCGGCGGCGAAGCGTTTCGGGGGTATTTTCGTCCCCCCCAACATGGCGGTGATCCACCAGTATGCCAGAGAGCAGCTGGCAGGCTGCGGAAAGATGATCCTGGGCTCGGACAGCCATACCCGTTACGGCGCTCTGGGGACCATGGGATTCGGGGAGGGCGGCCCGGAGCTGGTGAAGCAGCTGCTGGGAGATCCCTATGATCTGGCCCGGCCGGAAACGGTACTGGTCTGGGTGACCGGAAAGCCCGGACATGGGGTAGGACCCCATGATGCGGCCATCGCCCTCTGCGGCGCAGTGTACGCGAACGGCTTTGTGAAGAACAAGATCCTGGAATTTGCCGGCCCCGGCATCCGGGAGCTGCCCATGGATTTCCGCATCGGCATCGACGTGATGACCACGGAGACCGCCGCCCTCAGCTCCGTTTGGGAGACGGACAGCAAGGTGGAGGAATACTATGCCGTCCACGGCCGGCCGGAGGAATACCGGAGTCTGGCCCCGCAGGAAGGAGCGTATTACGACAGTCTGATCCGTCTGGAGCTGGATCAGCTGGAACCCATGGCCGCGCTGCCCTTCCATCCTTCCGAGGCGGTCACCCTGCGGGAGCTGATGGCGGATCCCGGGGATCACCTCCGGGCGGTGGAGCAGAGGGCCAAGGTGCAGCTGGGCCGGGAGATCCGGCTGACGGATAAGGTGAAAAACGGCAGACTGTACGTGGATCAGGGCGTGATCGCCGGATGCGCCGGCGGGATGTACGATAACCTGGCGGAAGCGGCGGCGATCCTGGAGCGGGGCAGCATCGGCAGCGGCGCCTTTTCCCTCTCCGTCTATCCCCCCAGCCTTCCCGTCGCCCTGGAACTGGCAGAGAACGGGGTGGAGCGGAGGCTGCTGGAAAACGGCGTAATCTGCAAACCCTGCTTCTGCGGGCCCTGCTTCGGCGCCGGAGACGTTCCGGTGTGCGACGGTCTTTCCATCCGTCATACCACCCGCAATTTCCCCAATCGGGAGGGGAGCAAACCCGGGGACGGACAGGCCGCCGCCGTGCTGCTGATGGACGCCAGAAGCATCGCCGCCACCGCGGCGAACGGCGGATTCCTGACCTCTGCCGCCGATCTGGAATACGATGAGCCAGCGCAGGTGCAGCGGCGTTTCGATGCAAGACCGTACGGCAAACGGGTTTATTCCGGCTACGGCAAGGGAGACCCGGCAGCAGCGCTGCGTTTCGGCCCCAATATCGTTCCCTGGCCGGAGATCCCGGACTGCGGGGACAGTCTGGTGATGCGCCTCTGCAGCGTGCTCCGTGACGCGGTCACCACCACGGATGAGCTCATTCCCTCCGGGGAGACCTCCTCCTACCGTTCCAACCCCCTGAAGCTGGCGGAGTTTGCCCTCTCCCGCCGGGATCCGGGCTATGTGAGCCGCAGCAAATCCTGCCGCGATGCGGAGCAGACCCGCGCAGAAGGCGGTCTGGTGGGAGATTGGGCGGATGCGGTAAAGGCCTTCGGTCTGACCCCGCGGGAAACGGATACCGCCCGATTCGGCTCGGTGATCTTTGCAAACCGCCCCGGGGACGGTTCCGCCCGTGAGCAGGCTGCGTCCTGTCAGCGGATCCTTGGGGGCTGCGCGAACATCTGCTATGCCTTTGCCACCAAGCGGTATCGTTCCAACTGCATCAACTGGGGCATGATGCCCTTCGTCCTGGAGGAAGGGGAGGAATTCCCCTATGAAGACGGAGATTTCCTGTATGTGCCCGATCTGCGCCGGAGCCTGCTGGAGCTGCGGGAGAAGATCCCGGCCAGGGTGCTCTCCGGCGGGAAGGTGCGGGAGATCACCCTGAACCTCCCGGGCTTGACGGAGGAGGAACGGGATATCCTTCTGGCTGGATGCCTCATGAACTGGTACAAACGCAGAGGGGAGGGGAAGACCGAATGAAGATCCGCATGAAGCCCATCGTGGAGATGGACGGGGATGAAATGACCCGGATCCTCTGGCAGGAGATCAAGGAGACCCTGCTGCTGCCCTTTGTGGAGCTGGAGACAGAGTACTATGATCTGGGCCTCCCCAACCGGGACAGGACGGACGATCAGATCACCCTGGAGGCGGCGCGGGCGATCAAGCGCCTGCAGGTGGGGGTCAAATGCGCCACCATCACCCCCAACGCCCAGCGTATGGAGGAATACGGACTGAAGCAGCTGTGGAAGAGTCCCAACGCCACCATCCGGGCGGAGCTGGACGGCACCGTCTTCCGCACCCCGATCCTGACCGACCGGATCAAGCCCTATGTCCGGGGCTGGAAAAAGCCCATCACCATCGCCCGGCACGCCTATGGGGACGTGTACAAGGCGGTGGAGCTCCTTGTCCCCGGTCCGGGCACGGCCGAACTGGTGTTCAGGGGGGAAGACGGAGAAAAGCGGCAGGAAGTGTATTCCTTCAAGGGACCGGGCGTGCTGCAGGCCATGCACAACCGGGAGGATTCCATCGAAGCCTTTGCCCGGAGCTGCTTTACCTATGCCCTGCAGGAAAAACAGGACCTGTGGTTCTCCGCAAAGGATACCATTTCCAAGATCTATGACGGCCGCTTCCGGGAGGTATTTCAGAAGATCTTTGACGCGGAGTTTGCAGAAGCCTTCCGGCTGGCGGGGATCACCTATTTCTATACCCTGATCGACGATGCCGTGGCCCGGGTCATCCGCTCCGAAGGAGGCTTTATCTGGGCGACGAAAAACTATGACGGCGATGTGATGAGCGATATGATCTCCACCGCCTTCGGCTCCCTGGCCATGATGACCAGCGTGCTGGTCTCGCCCCACGGCTGGTATGAGTATGAGGCTGCCCACGGGACGGTCACCCGCCATTACCGGAAATGGCAGCAGGGGGAAAAGACCAGTACGAACCCCATCGCCACCATCTTTGCCTGGACGGGGGCTCTGCGCCGCCGGGGCGAGCTGGACGGAAACAAGGCCCTGGCCGATTTTTCCGCCGGACTGGAGAAGGCCTGCCTGGACACCATCGAAGCGGGAGCCATGACCAAGGATCTGGCCGCCCTCTGCGGCGACCGGGACGTGAGGTCCCTGAACACCGGCGACTTCCTGCAGGAGATCCGGGGCAGACTGGAAGCGGGGCTGCAGGCATGAGAGAGACGCTTGCGATCGGACGTACCCTGCCGGAAGCCTATCATCGGGCTCTGGAACTGCTGCGGGAAGAGGGGGAAGTGACTCCCTGCCCGGATTATAATACCACCCAGAGGGAACTGAGCATGACCATGTGGGTGCGGGAGCCCCTGGGGGAGCCCATGATCTCCAAGCTCTTCATCGGCGGCTACCGGGAACTGGAGCAGTATCGGCAGGAGATGCTGGACGGCATCCTGGATTTTGAGATCGAGAAGGGGAACTGGGCCTATACCTACCATTCCCGCATGGCTCCCCAGCTGCCCTTCATCCTGCGGGAGCTGCGCCGAAATCCGGAATCCAGGCGGGCGGTGGTGGACGTGAGGGACTGGGTGCACGACAGCGCGGAGGGGAATGAGAACCCCGCCTGTCTGCAGCATCTGCAGTTCTTCATCCGAAACGGCAGACTGGACTGCGACGTTCTGTTCCGGTCCAACGATGCCTGCAAGGCCACCTTTATGAACGCCTTTGCCCTGATCCTCCTGCAGCAGCGTCTGGCGGGCGAACTGGGGGTCGATGTGGGAACCTATACCCACCGGGCCAACAGCTTCCATTGCTATGAGCGGGATTTTCCCATGCTGGACGGGTATCTGCGCCGGATCCGCTCCGGCGAGGAGATCACCTTCGATTACGCGGGAGAATGGGAAGAACTGATGGCGGAGGCGCGGCCGGAGATCGCCGCGGCGGTGGAAGAGCTCAAAAACAGATGAAACAAAAACCCTGGCTCGGTTCCCTGGCTTTGATCCTGGCCGCCGTCATCTGGGGCTCCGCCTTTGTGGCGCAGCGCAAGGGAATGGAGTTTAACGGCCCGTTCACCTTCAATGCGATCCGATGCTGTATCGGTGCTCTGGCGCTGGGACTGGTCTCCCTCGTTCTGCCGAAAAGGGCGGAAACGGACCGGCGGAGTACCCTTTTGAGCGGCTTATGCTGCGGTTTGTGCCTTTTCTTTGCCACCAATCTGCAGCAGCTCGGCCTTGTGGATACGGACGCGGGGAAAGCCGGATTCATCACGACCTTCTATATCGTGATGGTGCCGGTGGCCGGTCTGTTCCTGGGCAAACGGTGCGCCGGGATCACCTGGCTGGCAGTCGTCCTGGCGTTTGCGGGGCTCTATTTCCTCTGTATGTCCGCCGGGAGCTTTCGGCTCCAGCAGGGGGATCTGCTGGTGTTCCTCAGCGCCCTGTGCTATACGGTACATATCCTGCTGGTGGATCATTTCGTTCTGAAGGCGGACGGGGTCCGCATGAGCTGCATCCAGTTTGCCGTATGCGGTCTGCTGAGCCTGATCCCCGCCTTCGCCCTGGAAACGCCCAGCCTGTCGGACGCGGGCAGGGGGATCATCCCGCTCCTCTACGCGGGTCTTTTCTCCTGCGGCGTGGCCTATACCATGCAGATCGTGGGTCAGAAGCACCTCAAACCGGCGGTGGCCAGCCTGATCATGAGCATGGAATCCGTGTTTGCCGTCCTTTCCGGCTGGTTGATCCTGCATGAACGGCTGTCCGCCCGGGAACTGCTGGGCTGCGGGCTGGTGTTTTCCGCCGTGCTGCTGGTGCAGCTCTGGCCGAAGAAAAAGAAACCGGAATAGAGAAAAAGGAATAAACAGAGGGGAGAGCGCGTCGCGCTCTCCCCTCTGTCGTGTAAGGATAACTTACAGGTCGTGGCCGGCACTGGCCTTGTCGAATAGATTTGTGACCTGCGTATCCGGCGCCTTGGTGAGGAGGGTTACCACGACGCCGAGGAGGAAGCTGAAGATGAAGGCGGGAAGCAGCTCATAGAGCCCCGTGTAGGGCTTGATGGCGTAGAGCCATACCAGATCGAGCACCGCGCCGCCCGCGATGGAGGCGATGGCGCCGGGGAAATTATACCGCCGCCAGTAGAGGGAGAGGATGATGGCGGGACCGAAGGCCGCGCCGAAAATGCCCCAGGCGTTGGACACCAGGCTCATGATGGAGCCCTTCTTGTCGAACAGGGCGAGAAGCAGGGCAATGATGGTGATGATCACGACGACGATCCGGCCCACCAGAAGCATCTCCCTGTCGTTTGCCTTGCCCTTGCGGAACACCGGCTGGTACACGTCGCTGGCAAAGGCGGAGGCGGAGGCCAGAAGTTGGGAATCCGCCGTGCTCATGGAGGCGGCCAGGATGGCGGAGAGCAGGATGCCGGAGATCAGGGCGGGGAAGAGGCTGCGCACCAGCTGGATGAAGACCAGCTCGTTGTTATCCAGACCGTAGCCGAAGTACCGGAAGCCGATGAGACCGGTGAGCACGGAGAAGAGAAGGATCAGGGTGGTCCAGCTGCTGCCGATCACCGCGCTGCGCTTGCATTCCTTCTCAGAACGGATGGACATGTAGCGGATGATGATATGAGGCATGCCGAAGTAACCCAGGCCCCAGGCCAGACCGGAGAGGACGCCGCTGACGGCATCCCAGCCCGATGCGCCGCCGACCAGGTTCCAGTAGCCCGCAGAGACAGCCTGGGCGTCCATCCCCTTGCCCGCATTCAAAGCGGCCAGGGCAACGATGGGGGTGGCGATCAGGGCGATGAGCATGAGCATGCCCTGGAAGAAGTCCGTCCAGCACACGGCGCTGAAGCCGCCCAGGAAAGTATAACCCACGATGATCACCGCAGCCAGGATCATGGCGCCGGTGGCGTTTACGCCCAGCACCGTGTAGAACAGGGTGCCGCAGGCCTTGATGCTGCTGGCGGCGTAAATGGCGTAGGCCACGAGGAAGATCACCGCGCACAGGATCTGCAGGGTCTTGTTCCCACTGAGGAAGCGATTGGTAAGGTACTGGGGGATGGTGATGGAGTCCTTCGCCGCGATGGAGAAACGACGGAGCCGCTGGGAAACCAGGATCCAGCTCAGCGCCTGGCCCAGGGCCAGACCCACGGCGGTCCAGATCTCCACCAGGCCCGTGAGGTACAGCGCGCCGGGGAGACCCATCAGCACCCAGGAGCTCATATCCGAAGCGCCGGCGGAGAGGGCGGCGACCAGGCCGCTCACCTGACGGTCGCCCAAAAAGTAGGCTTTTTCGCCCTGACCCTTATGTTTCAGGAAAAAGTACAGGCCGACGCCCAGCATACAGAGCAGATAGAGGACGAAAACGACCAATTCCGTGTAATTCAAAACGAACGCCTCCTCTTGACAAATAAGCAATTGCTAATATATAATATAAGCAATTAAATAAGATGCTGCGATTATAAGCGAAAACGGAAGAAAATGCAAGTCCCATCTTGCGATTTACTCAAAAAAAGAGGAAGAAAATGAATCTGAAACGCTATCGCTTCTTTGTCCAGACCGTGCAGAGCGGCAGCCTCAGCGGGGCTGCGGAGGCGCTGGGCTGCACCCAGTCCGCCGTGAGTCAGATGATCGCCGGTCTGGAAAAGGAACTGGGGGTGAGCCTGCTGCACCGCAGCCGGACCGGGATCCGGCTGACGGAGGAGGGGAAGCTCCTTTTGCCGGAGATCGAAGCCCTGCTGGAGGCCCAGAAGCGCATCGAGGACCTCTGCGGCGATTTTCGGGGCGGAGAGCGGGGGGCTGTTGTGGTCGCCTCCTTTTCCAGCGTGGCGGTGCACTGGCTCCCGGGGATCTTCAAAGCTTTCGGGGAAGCCCATCCCGGCGTGGAGCTGCGTCTGAACACGGGGGACTATCACGATGTGTCCCAGTGGCTGGGTTCCGGCGCGGCCAACATCGGGTTCGCCACCCCCAGCTGCGCGGGAGGATGCCGCTTCATCCCCCTGTACCGGGATCCGCTCCTGGCGGTGCTCCCTCAGGATCATCCCCTGGGGAACGAGAAGGAGTTTCCGGTGGAGCGGATGGCGCAGGAATCCTTCCTGGGGCTTTTGGCGGCTTCGGATCAGGATGCCCGGGATTATCTGGCTTCTTTCGGGATCACCCCCAATATCCGCCTCTCCACGAAAGACGATTATGCCATCCTGGCCATGATCCGCAGCGGACTGGGGATCAGCATCATGCAGGAGCTGCTCCTCCGGGGAGAAACGGAAGGTCTGCGGCTGCTTCCCCTGAAGCCGAGAGCCTATCGGACAGTCGGCCTGGCGATCACGGAGGAAGGGGAGCGGAACCCCGCGGTGCGGTCCTTTGCCGCCTTCACCCAGGAATGGGTCCGGGAGAACTGGAAAGAAAGCATGGCATAACGGAGATCATGTTTCCGGATGATCAAAAAGCCCGGCGTGACCGATTTGGTCACGCCGGGTTCGCTTGTGCGTTCATACCACCTGGAACAGATAGAATTTCAGATAATCCGTTTCCGGGACACCCCAGAGGATGGGGTGATCCGGGGCCTGCTGCCGGGCTTCGATCTGCCGCAGGGAGACCTGCGCGTCGGAAGCCGCCTCCCGGAGCATTTCCTCAAAGCGGGCGGCAGGCATGAAATGGGAGCAGGAACAGGTGGCCAGATAACCGCCCCGGGGAAGGAGCTGCATGGCTCTTCGATTGATCTCCTTATAGCCCCGATACGCCCGGTCGGCCGTGGCGCTGCTCTTGGTAAAGGCGGGCGGGTCCAGAATGATGTAGTCCCAGGGGGATCGCTTTGCCTGGGCGGTCTGCGTCAGCAGCTCGAACACATCCGCCTGAAGGAAGTCCATCCGATCCTCCAGCCCGTTCAGGGCGGCGTTTCGCCGGGCCTGGTCCAGAGCCTCCCCGGAGATATCCACAGCCGTGACTCTGGCCGCCCCGCCCGCGGCGCAGTTCAGAGCAAAGGCTCCCGTATGGGTGAAGCAGTCCAGTACCCGTCTGCCCTTCGCCAGCCTGGCCGCAGCCAGACGGTTGTACTTCTGGTCCAGGAAATAGCCGGTCTTCTGCCCGCGGATGAAGTCCACGTCGAAGCGCAGGCCGTTTTCCCGGATCTCCGTATGTCCGTCTCCCTCCGTGGAAAGCCCCGGCAGGGAAATATAGCCGGACCATGGCTCCAGCCCCTCCTTGGCGCGAAGGGGAGAATCGCTGCGCTCGTATAGGATCCGGATGTGCTCGCCCTGTTCCGCCAGCACCTGCAGAAGAAGGCGGTACAGAAGATCTTTCCGCCGCTCCATGCCCAGGGACAGGACCTCCGAGACCAGCACTTCCCCGAAACGGTCCACGGTCAGACCGGGGAACTGATCCGCCTCTCCGAAAATGAGACGGCAGCAGCCGTAGTCCTCCCCCATGACCGTGCGGCGGTACTCCAGAGCATACCGGATGCGCCGGAGGAAAAAAGCTTCGTCGAAACGATCGTTGGCGTTCCGGGAGAGCAGACGGACGCGGATCTTGCTGTGATCGTTCACCGTACCGCTGCCCAGCCACCGCCCCTTTTGGGAAAAAACGTCGACGATGTCGCCCTGGGCATATTCTCCCGATACGGACAGGACCTCTTCCCCGTATACCCAGGGATGTCCGGCCCGAAGGGCCCGCTCCGCCTTGGGGGTAACGGTGAATCCGGCATAACCGCGCTCCATATGCAGCACCTCCGGGAAAATGGTACCATGTCGGGGAACTTCCGTCAAGAATTCCGGGATAGGCTTTGTTCCCTCAGAAATTTGTGGTACAATACGGAACAGGAACAAAATCGCTGAAAAGAAGGAGACCCGGATGATGACTGACTTTTTTTCCGGACTGACGGAGGCGCTGCTGCAGCGATACCCGGATAAGGGCGTCAGCAAGGAGCAGATCACCGGAGCATTGAAGACCGCTCTGGAGCCGGAAGCCCTGATCAATGCCCTGGCTGAGGTGTTTCGCAGCACCCCCGGGGAAATGGAGACCGCCTTGGAGGAGAACGGCCTGGGGGAGATGATCGCCCGGAGACGGCTGGCATCCGGCGGCGGAAGTGCCGGAGGGGAGACTGCGGCGCCTTTCTGCGGGAAGGCCGGATGTCTCCATCCCTTTGACAAGCTTTTCCGCATCCACGCGTCGCCCTCCCTGACGGAACCGTTCCCCCTGCCGGGAGACCTCCATGCCCAGCTCAGCGGCCTTTCCCGGCAGATCGCGGAGAATGCGGACAGCGATCCTTTCATCCGGCTCTACCGTACGGGGACAGAAGATTATTACCGGGAATTCATGCGGGATACGGCGCCGGTGATCCGGGAAGAGATCCATCGGCTGTTCGGCGCGGCAGGTCCCCGTTATCTGGTGACCACCGGCATCGGGGCAAACGAACAGTTCTGCCACTATATGGCAGCAGTGAACAACCGGGATCCCCGCCGGAAGCTGGACTGGATCCTCATCCATTCCCCCGGGCAGCTGGATCTGCTTCCGCCGGATGCGGCGGAGGACAACACCCTGTTTATGGAGTTCAGCCGCAGCAGCGTGACGGAAGAGACCATCAAGCTCCACGAGTATACCGCCCGGTCCTGCCGCCGTATCGTCTTCTCCAACGGAGGCGGGCTGAAACAGCTGGCGGAGCGGGACGGAAACCTGACCCTCTCCCTGCCCGACGCCATTTCCGGCCGATATGGGCGGAACAAGACCCCCATCCTGCTGGCGCCCATGCTGGCGGCGGGGATGGATACCCGGCGGTACTGGACGATGATCACCCGGGCGATGGAGGCCTTTGACCTGGGGGATCCGGACTCTCTGCCCCATGTCCTCGCCCGCTTCATCCTGGCCGCCCAGAAGAGCCGGGGGACTGATTTCCTCTACCTGGGCTGCGGAGATGAGCTGCTCGGCCTGCTGGGGGACGAGTTCATCCAGTTCTGGAACGAAGGCGTGAACAAAGACGGGAACGATCTTCTGGTCTCCCGTTTCTTCGGCCTGCCCAGGGACAGCCACATGAATCTGGAAGGGGTCCTGGGGAACCGACAGACCAAGCTGGGCATTTTCCTTCTGCGGAACGACCGGCGGGGGGAGATCGCCCATCCTCTTGTTTCTCAGCAGGTGGATCCCATCGATCCCGGCCATCGGGGACTGGCGTTGGGGGACGAGGAGGTCATCCTGGCGCTGGCCAACTACCGCCGGTTTGCCGAGGTCATGCCCTCCGTCCTGCTGGAGATCATGGGAGAGCCCGGACCGGACCTCTCCGCGGTGCTGGGGCAGCTCTTTGCGGACGTTACCTTTGTTTATTCCCGCATGATGGGCATCGACCCCGGTTCCAACCCCGAGGTGAAATTTGTCCGCCAGCGGTCCGCGGCGCTGCTGAAGGGCTTTGCGGCGGAGCTGCGGTCGGGCAGGCGGATCGAGGATCTGTTTGCCGCCGAGGCGGAAAAGGAGGCGGAGAAGTGAGCCGAACGTATTATGTGCCGGATTATTATCCCGGTTTTTCCTGCAAATGCGGGAACTGCCGGAACTCCTGCTGCAGGGGCTGGCCGGTCATCATCACCGGGGAGGAATATACCCGTTTGCAGGAAGCGGAGTGCGCTCCGGAATATCGCAGGAAGCTGAATGAGGCGTTCAATCTGGACGGAGATCCCCGCCGGGGCGGTACAGCCCACGTCGTACACGACCGGAGCGGAGGATGCCCGCTTCTGAACAAGGAAGGACTGTGTACGCTGCAGCTGGAGCTGGGGGAGGGGATCCTGCCGGACGTATGCCGTCTCTATCCCCGGAATACCCGGGAGGTCTGCGGCGAAGCGGAGTGCGCCTGCGCCGGGAGCTGCGAGGCGGTGACGGAAATTCTGCTGCAGAGGGACAACCCGCTGGGCTTCTGCTCCATGGAACTGGAGGAGGAGCCCCGGTTCCCCATCGATATGAAAGAGAGCTTTTTCCGGGAATGCCGCCTGGCCCTGGAAGTCTTTCGCCAGGGAAAAGGGCTGGAAGACAGGTTCCGCAGACTGAACGAAGCCCTGTTCCATCTGCCGGAGGGGGAGGATGCCGACCTGAACGGCATAGGCATGCTCTGGGATATGACCGCCTACTTCGCCAAGAACAGCCCCATCATCGGAGAATGCTGCCGGAAGGCCTCGGCCCGGTACGGGCTGGAAGGGCAGAAGCCGGAGGAAAACGGGTTCCCGATGCTGGCGGAAGGCTATGCCCGGGCCCGCCGGATGGGCAGAAGCATCCTGCCCAACTGGGAGATGGGTTTGACGAACCTCCTTCTCAACAGCATGTTTTACAACAGCTTTCCCCATGTGGGAGGGACCAACGGGGAAGAGGACCCCTTCCTGTCCGTCTGCGTCACCGCCGCATTTCTGGACTTTGTTCTGATGGGCTGTCTGCCGGAAGGCGGGAGTCGGGAAGAGGCCGCGGATATCCTCTCCACCCTATTCCGGCTGATCGAGCATTCGGATTTCAAGTATCGGGCGGTGAAGTATTACCGGGAATGGGGAGATCGCTACCCGGGGACCTGGCTGGGGATCCTCCGCCGCATCACAGAGTAAAGAAAACGTGCCGCAGGCGGTTCCGCCTGCGGCACGATGCTGGTTAAGACTTAATTGAATTCGGGAAATCCGTCGGTTTTGATCTGACTTCCATCCGGCAGGATCCAGAGCGCTTCCGCTCCCATCTCCTGTGCGAGCCTTGATCCGGCCTCCCGGTCCATCAGGAAAAGGGCGGTGGAGAGGGCGTCCGCCGGTAGGGGATTCGGCAGGATGATCGTTACCTGCGTGAAGCGGTCGCAGGGGAAGCCGGTCTCCGGATCGATGAGGTGGTGGTATCGTTTTCCCTCCACCAGATAGTACCGCTGGTCCACGCCGCTGGTGACGGCGGAGGAATCCGTCAGCAGGAAAGTGCGCATGGGCAGACTCTTGTCCAGAGGATCCTCCAGCCCGATGGTCCAGGGACTTCCGTCCGGCTTTGTTCCCCGGCAGCATACGCTGCCTCCCATGTTCAGCAGCCAGGAGGCGCAGCGGGCATGATCCAGCAGTTCCATGGCCCGGCTCTGCGCCCAGCCCTTGGCCACCGCGCCTACGTCCAGCTTCAGCTCCGGGTCCAGATAACGCACGGTGCCGCTTTCCGTATCCAGCGCCAGGTCCGCCATGGAGCAGTGCGACGCCGCTTCCCGGAGACGGTCGTCCTCCGGGAGCCGGGCGGAATCCGGGTCGGCAGCCGCCGTTTCCCGCGCTTCCTGCCAGAGAAGCAGCACAGCGCCCATGGCAATGTTCAGCTTGCCCCCGGTGAGCTCATGCCACCGGGCGCCGAACTGCAGCAGGTCCATCAGCTCCCCGTCCACCTGTACCGCTTCTTCTCCGGCCCTTTTGTTCAGGGTGCAGAGATTAACCAGTCCGGGATACTCGTGGTAAATATCGGAGCGGCGGTGATCCTCCAGCAGCTGCGCATGCAGCTGCTCCGCCAGGGCGTCGAATTCAGCCCGGCTTTCGGTATAGGCGGTGAAGGTGGTCACCGTGTCGAAAACGTCCGCATAGGTCACGCTGTACCGCTGCTTTCCGCCGCAGCCCGTGCAGAGCATCAGCAGAAGGACGCAAAGAAACAGCGCGGCGATTCGGACACCGTGCTGTTTTTTCCGTATATCCGTGTGCTTACAGATTGCTGACATACTTCTCGGTGAAGTTGAGGAAGTGCTCCGTGAAGGTGGCGGAGGCTTCCACGCTGGAGGAATACTCATGAGGCATATACTGGGGATTCAGGCTTTTCAGGGTGCAGATGCCCAGGTTGGAGCAGTGGTCCGCCACCCGCTCGCAGTTGGTAAGCAGGTCGTTGAATACAAAGCCGACGGCGATGGTACACTGGCCGGACTGGAGGCGGGCCACATGCCGCAGCTTCAACTCGTCACACATGATATCGATGACCTCTTCCAGGGGTTCCACCTTCAGCGCTTCCTTTTCGTCTTCCTTGATGAATGAAGTGCAGGCGATGGTGGTGACTTCGTTTACCGCCTCAGTGAAATACTTGAGTTCCTCCTTGGCTTCTTCGGAGAAGGAAATGTGCTTATCCTGCATTTCCACGGCAAGCTCCATGACGTTCATGGCGTGGTCGCCCAGGCGTTCCAGGTCGCTGATGGAGCTGAGGGCTTTATCCAGCTCCCATTCCAGGTCGGGGACAGAATCCCCGCCCATGATCCGCATCATATAATCCCCCAGCTTATCCTCGTACTTATCCAGCAGGGCTTCCCTCTGGGCGACCCGTTCCGCAATGTCCTTGTCAAAGACGTGAAACAGACCGATGGCGTCCAGGACCGCCTCCTGGGCCAGCTCCGCCATTTTCTGCACGGCGGCAAGGCTGAGATTCACGGCGGTGCGGGGATACCGCAGAGCGGAATCCGTAAGCTTGTCCAGATATTCGCTGTCCGCATCCTCCGAAGGAGAGTAACGGATGAGCCGGTAGCATAGCTTTTCGATCTGTTTATGGAAGGGAGTCATGACCAGGGAGGCGCCCATACGGGTGAGGGTGTTGAGGGCGGCAATCCCCAGCATGTTGGCGGTCCCGTCCATAAAGGACAGCAGGCCGAAGGCACGAAGAACATAATAGACAAGCAAGACCAGGATGATGGAGACCCCTGTGGTGGAAACATAGCACGCCGCCACCCTTCGGCCGTTCTTCGTCGCCCCGATCATGCTCAGCAGGACCGGGGAGCAGGCGCCCAGGTTGATGCCCATGATCAGCGGCAGGCAGGTGGAATAGGCGAGAACGCCGGTGACGGAGACAGCCTGGACGATGCCGACGCCGGCTGAGCAGCTCTGCACCACGGCGCCAAGGACCAGTCCGGCCAGGAGACCCAGGATGGGATTGGAAAAAAGAGTGAGGATCCCGGTGAAGCCGGGGTCGGATTTCAGCGGTTCCACCGCGCCGCTCATGATGCTCATGCCGGTCATCAGCAGGGCAAAGCCCAGGAGGATGGAGCCCAGGTGCTTTTTCCTCTGCTGCCGCACGAAGAGGATCAGGATGATCCCCGCCAGGGCGACCAGGGGAACGAAGGTGGAGGAGGAGATCAGCCGGGTCCAGCCGCTGTCTCCATGGGCGCTGGACAGTGAGAGGATCCAGCCGGTGGCGGTGGTGCCGATCTCGGCGCCCAGGATCACGGTGATGGTCTGGGCCAGCTTCATCATGCCGGCGTTCACAAAGCTGATGGTCATGATGGTGGCAGCCGAGGAGGATTGGATCACGGCGGTGACAACGGTGCCCAGCAGAAGTCCTTTGATCGGCATGGAGGAAAGGGACCACAGGATCCGTTCCATCCGGTTCCCTGCCAGACTCTTCAGGCCGGTGCCCATGGTGGACATGCCGAAAAGAAAGAATGCAACGCCCCCCAACAGGGTGATCACATCAAATATAGTCATCTGATCTCTCCGCAGTACGTATTGTAATAACTCTATATCTCATCGATATTATACATGAAGAATATGAACAAATCAATTCCCGCAGAGGCAACAGCGAGGATCTTTATCGCTGTCTGCGGCAATAGGCGAACATATACTGCTGATATACGCCGTTATAGGGACTGTACAGCTCGTAAGGATAGCCGCCGGGGTATTCCGCTTCCAGGACCCGGCGGATCCATACGTCCACCGGAAAGGCGTCAAGATGATGGAGACCGAACAGGGAAACGCAGCTGGCGACCTTGATCCCCACCCCGTACAGCCCCGTCAAGGCGGAGAGGGCCTCCGCTTCCGGCGTTTCCAGGAGTGATTCAGCAGAGAACAGACCTTCCGCCGCCCGCTGAGCCGCTGCCCGGACGTATTTTGCCCGGTAGCCCAGGCGGCAGGCATCCAGGGCGGCGTCCCCCAGCTTCAGGATACCTTCCGGAGAAGGGAAAGCATAATAGCGTTCGCCCCGCCGGTCTTCCCGCGCTTCCCCTGCGGCACGGCACAGCAGTTCGATGGAACGGCGGATCGCCGGGATATTGCGGTTTTGGGAGATAATGAAGCTCACCAAGGTTTCCCAGGGGTCCTGCCGCAGGATGCGGATGCCCTGTTCCGCCTGCGCGGCGCAGTACAAAAAAAGATCCTGCAGCTTGTCCACCCGGGCGCGTATCCCGGCATAATCCGTACTCAGGTCGAAGTAGTCCCGCCACAGAGCGTGAAATTCCCCATCGCTGCAGTCCAGTTCGAATTTGCCGTTTCCCATATCCCGGATGTACAGGCAGTTGTTTCGGAAAGGAATGCGGTATCCGCCGTCTTCCTGCGCCTCCCAGCGGAAGCATTGTCCGCTCTCCGCAATGCGGGTCAGATCGAAGTCATCCTGGGGACAGAAATACACGGCGCGCGCCTCCTTCCCGTTTTCGACAGCTTATCACACGTCCATGGGATTGTAAATCTCCCTTGGTTTTCCCGGATCAGGCTGATACAATAGGGAGGAGGGGGCGTTCAACATGAAAGATGAGCTGTATGTCCGCTGCCTGGATCGGCTGCGGGAGCTGTTGGCGCTGGAGTATAATTGCTCGCCGGAGGATTTCCGGCGGAGGGACAATGTGCTGACCCGGTCTGCGCTTCACCCGGGGCAGCGGGATTACGGGGACCGGCCGTACTATTTCCATATGGTGACTTTCGGGAGCAACGCGGTGGTCACAGCTGGGGAGGAAATGCAGGAGTTCCTGCAGGGGTTCATCAGCGGACGCGTGGGCCACTGGCTCTTTGAGCTGCCCAACCTCCTGCCTCTGGAGCGGGAGCTGGAGGGACACGGATATACCCTCTCCGCCACCTTCCACATGTTCCTGCCCACCGGGGAGCGGGGACCGGTCCCTGCATTCCCCGTACGCTGGTTCGGGGAAAAGGAGCTGGGGCAGTTTTACGGGGATCCCCGGTTTCCCAACGCGATCCTGGATTCGTACCATCCGGAGAGACCGGACCGTCTGGCCGTCTGCTCCTATGACGGGGAGCGGATCATGGGGATGGCCGGGTGCTCGGAGGATGCCCCGGGCTGGTTTCAGATCGGGATCGACGTGGAGCCGGAATACCGATCCCGGGGCGTGGCCACGGGGCTTGTATCCCTGCTGAAGGAGCGGATCCTGGAAGAAGGAGGCATCCCTTTTTACGGGACCTCCGTATCCGGCTACCATTCCCGGAATGTGGCCCTGAACTGCGGCTTCCGCCCGACCTGGGTGGAGATCGGCGCAAAAAAGCGGAAATGACCCTTTCCTTTCCCGGAAGCTTCTGCTATAATTCCTGTGCTGAAAAAGGAAGCTGCGGGCATGGTGAAACTGGCAAACACGCTGGTCTTAGGAGCCAGTGCTTCGGCTTGTGGGTTCGAGTCCCACTGCCCGCACCAAGAGAGGGACCGCCCGCTTCGGGGCGGTCCCTCTCTTGATGGATAATAAAACAGGGACTCGAACGGGCACGGGAGTGAATGACGTGCCGGGGCACGTCAGAGCCGTGCCCCGGCCTGCCCCACAGGGCAGGTCGACTCCCACTGTCCGCACCGGCAAAATGACGCTGCTTCGGCAGCGTCTTTTTGCAATGAAGCCGCTTTGCTGATGAAGGAATGAACGGGGAAAAAGCGGAGTGCATGGGCGGTTTCACTTCATCAGCGCGTCAGCGCGACTTCGTTTCTTAACGGGAGTTTTGACCGATCACTGCAAAGCGAAAATCCTGTCACGCAAGCGGAGGGATCGTCGATTTGTATTCTTCAGTTTTCAGTCTTCACTGATTTATTCGCGACGACAGGGCTTTCTCAATGAATACTGAAGAATGATTAACTGTTTGACGTCAAATGAAGCGCTTGCGTGCGGATCCTTCTCCCAACGACTGTCAGTTTCCGATTAGTCAACAGTATCTATTCTATCCGTTGAGGTCCGTCCGTTGACAATCGGTACGCCATGAGTCGATAATATATTGAAACCATGTGCGTATAATCGGAGGACGTGGTCCTCCGTGAATGGAGGACAGAACATGACCAGCTCCCAGGTCGAATGCTTCTTTGCGGCAGCGGAATATAAAAGCTTCACCAAGGCCGCACAGCACCTCTATATGACCACGGCGGCTGTGAGCAAAAATGTGCAGGCCTTGGAGCATGAGCTGGGGGTCACCTTGTTTTGGCGGGGCAGGACCCTTACCCTCACGCCCTCCGGTACAATCCTGCTGGAAACGATGAAGCGCAGCCGCATCTCCTTCTCCCACGCACTGGAGGAGGCCCGCTCCCTCACCAAAGAACTTACCGGAAGCCTGAGCTTCGGCTTTCTCACGGGGCAAATGCTGGATGACGGGATCCGCAGCCTGCTGATGGCCTTTGAACAGAGGCACCCCAGGGTGGAACTGCGGGTACAGAGGGAAGACTACCGTCACTTGAACGAGGGGGTGGCAGAGCAGCGGCTGGACTTCGCGGAGCTCATGGAATCCGCCGTAAAGCGAAATCCCAAGGTCCGCTATGTGCCCGTGACCCAAATGGACACCTTGCTGGTGATGCCCAAAGATCACTCCTGCGCCGGCAGGGAAGGCCTGCATCTGGCGGATTTCCGGGAGGACCCATTCATTCTTCTGTCGGAATCGGAGAGCCTGTATTCCGCCCGGCTTCTGCGTTCCACCTGTCTGGCAGCGGGCTTTGAGCCCAAGCTCCTGTATGCTCCGGATTTGGATACGGAGATCTTCTGGGTGGAGATGAACAAGGGGCTTGCCATCGCAAACCCCTGCCATGTCATGGCAAACGGTCGGAATGTCACCTGTACCGGTTTGCCGGAGCTGCCTGCGGAGGACTTCGTACTGATCTGGAACGAGCATAACGATAATCCGCTGGTGCGCGTCTTCCTGGAGGAGATGACGCGGGGCTAAACAGACAAACAGGATTTATGGTTGGAAAAGAAAGCTGCGGCAAGGATTATTCCCTGCCGCAGTTCGCATATGATCATCTTCGCAGATCCCGGGTATCCTCGTGGCTTTGGTGTTCCTCGATGATGTCTGAAATGCACCCCAACTCGCCGCACTCAAAAAGGGAGAAATCCAGCACCCCCTGGGTACTGCGGCCGGCATAGCCATGGACGCCGAAAACATGACGGACATTGTCGCAGCTCAGCACCTCCAGGGGAGGGCCCTCGGCATAGGTGACCCCGTCCGCCATCACGTAGAGGTAGTCGCAGTAGTGGGTAGCCAGGCGCAGGTCGTGGATCACCATTAGGGTCGTCTTGCCGGAATTCTTCAGATAGTCCATGACGAAGAGCTGGTGGCTGATGTCCAGGTGGTTTGTAGGTTCATCCAGAATGAACATATCCGCCCCCTGTGCTACCGCCCGGGCGATGAAGACCATCTTCCGCTCGCCGCCGGAAAGCCGCTGTATGCTTCGATCCGCAAAGCGCTCAATGCCCAACTCCCGCAGGGCAGCAGCCACGATCTCCTTTTTGTGCTGCCGGTTTTTCTCTTTGCGGGCATAGAGGCCCATGGCCACCACGTCGGTGACGGAGAAGTCGAAAGCACAGGTGGCGTCCTGGCCGACATAGCCGATCATGGAGGCCAGATCTCGCGGGCTGTACTCCCGAATGGATCTCCCGTCGATACGGATGCTGCCGTTATGATAAGGGACGATGCCGAAGGTGGTTTTGATGAGGGTGGACTTACCGCAGCCGTTGGCCCCCACGATGCCCACGATCTGGTTCTCATGGGAGCGGAGGGTGGTTCCGGTGAGAATATCCTTGCCTCCCAGTTTCACAGCAATGTTTTCATATTCGATGGTCATTTCTTCTTGCTGCCCCCATATCCATTTTTGATCATCAGGAACATGAAAAACGGCGCCCCGATGAAGGCGGTGACAATGCCCAGGGGAAGTTCCGCCGCCCCGTGTACGCTGCGGGCGTAGGCATCCGCCCACATGATGTAGGAGGCTCCGAAGAGAGCGCTCATGGGCATGACGATGCGGTTGTCGCTTGTACGGGAGAAGAGGCGCACCACATGGGGCACCACGAGGCCGACGAAGCCGATGATACCGGTGATGGACACAAGGGACGCGACCACCACGGATACCACGATGAACATCACGGAGCGGAAGAGCCGCACCCGCAGGCCCATGGCTGCCGCGTCCTCATCTCCCATCATCATCATGTTGAAGCGGGAGCCCATACAGGAAAAGACGACTGCCCCGGCCAGAACGAAGCCTGCGGGGATCGCAAGGGTCTTCCATTGGGCGGCGGAGATGGCGCCCATTTGCCAGTTGTACACCGCAGCGATGCCCTCCGGGCTCCGTGCCTTGAAGACCAGGTAGCTTGTGATTGCGCTCATGACGGCGTTCACCGCCGTGCCCGCCAGCAGCAGGGTCACGGGCTGTAGCTTCCCGCCTCCGGCCCGTTTCGCCAGAAAGTATACCACAAAGGCCGCAGTCAGAGCCCCGATAAAGGCGAAGGCAGTGGTCTGCCGCTGCCCCTCCAGGAAGGCGATGGGAGCCAGCAGGGCGATGGCCGCTCCAGCGGAGGCCCCGGAGGAGACGCCCAGGACGTAGGGGTCGGCGATGGGGTTCAGCACCAGGGACTGCATAGCTGCGCCGCAAACCGCCAGCCCTGCCCCCACGCAAAGGGCAAAGAGAGTGCGGGGCAATCGGATCTGCCACACGATCTTGTACATGGACTTGGGGAACTCCCCGGCCTCGATCCTGGCTCCCCCGTAAAACATTTTGTCCAGGATAACGGAATAGGCATCCCCAAAGGTGAGCTCGGTCGCTCCGATGCTCACAGTGTAGATCACGGAGAAGATGAGCAGGACGGAGAGAAAAATGAAGAGAAAGGTATGCCACGCTTTTTGTTTCACGCGTACCTCCTTTAGGGCAAACGGGCGGACAGGGTCCGCCCGTCGTTTTTTCGGGATTGAGGCGTATTGTCAGAACAGGTCGGGGTAGAAGTACTCCGCCATGGTGCGGCAGGCACGGGAGGCGCGGATATCCTGCATGACCGCAACCAGGGGGATGATGAGGAAGTTGTTGTTTACCACAGCGGGGATGTCGGAGCAGGCCTCGTTATTGAGAATGTAATTCATTTTCTCCTCCACGGACTGCTTGCCGTAGTCGTTGATGATGATGATATCCGGGTTGGCGTCCACCAACACCTCCACGGAGGCCATGAACCAACGGCTGTCCGCCATCTTGCGGGTGGTGTTGATGCCCCCCGCCAGCTCAATGAGGTTGGACTCCAGACCGGCAGCCGTGGTATAGATCTGATCCTCCTTGTACATATCGAAGACGAAGACCCGGGGCTTTTCCTCTTCTTTCACCCCGGCCACGATGGCCTGGGTGGCGGAAATCTCGTCCTTCATCTGCTGGATGAGGGCCTCCGCTTTATCCTCTACCTTGAAGATTTTTCCCAGGTTGCGAATATCCGTATAGATGTCCTCCACCGTCTCGTCCGGGACGATGGTGCCGGTAATAACCAGACAGGTGATCTCCTCCGCCTCCAACTGTTCAAAGGTACCCCAGGAGGTGTCCTTGAAGGAGCTGATTTGACCGATCACCAGGTCGCAGCCGCTGGCCACAGCATTCTCGTTGGATGTGGCGATCTCGGGGATATCCACGAAGTACTCTTCCAGTTCCGGCAGGGGCACGTCCGCCGGGTTCGTGTGCACATTCTTGCCCACGATGTAGTCCTTCAGACCCAGCATGACCATGTTCTCCGCGGCATACAAGTTCGCGCAGAGGACGCCGGTGGGCATCTCCGTAAAGACTACCTCCCGGTCGCCGTTCTGGATCACCACTGTGCCGTACTCCTCGGGAGCGGCAGGGGCCTCGGTGGCGGCGGGAGCCTGGGTCGCGGGAGCCTGGGTGGCGGGGGCTTTGGTCGCTGGAGCTTGAGTCGCAGGCGCTTGAGTGGCAGGGGCGGCTGTGGGCGTCTGGGCGCCGCTCTCGGAGCAGCCGGCAACTGCCAGAAGCAGAAGGAAGGACAGAAGCAGTGCGATGGCGCGGGTCAGCTTTTTCATAAGATCCTCCTTTTCCAGGGAACGGGCCCTGCCCGATCCCTCGTCCGTATCAGACTATCCCCGCAGGGGACGCATGCATGATAATCGGCAAACGGAAAACCTGTCAATTTACCGGATTGTCAATTTTGTAAAGGAGACATTTAGAATCGGTAAATGTCAGGAAGACGAAAGAGAGCCGTTCTGCGCAGATATTCAGGATGATCCTTCAGATTGTGTGGTATAAGCCTAAACTGAAAGGATAGATATCCTATGACAAGCGGAAAAGCCGCTGCGTTGACAAACGCGGCGGCTTCTTTGTTATGATGGGAACAAAGCAACAAAACTGGAGGACGTGCCATGTAGGATTGGCAGACCCTGATCCGCAAGCGGGACTTTCCCATGATCGCACAGGGGGAGTGCGGCGGACACCCCGTAGTGTACCTGGATAATGCCGCTACTACCCAGTGTCCCCGGCCTGTGCTCTGGGCCCTGGAGAACTACTGGCTGGAGCAGCACGCCAACGTCCACCGGGGGGTCTACTGTCGGAGCAGTCAGGCGACAATGGCCATGGAAGAGACCCGGCAGCACACGGCGGAATTCCTGGGGGCAGCCTCCGCACGGGAGATCGTTTTCACCCACGGCACAACGGACGGGCTGAATCTCCTGGCCTCCGCCTTCGGGGACGCGGTGCTGCGGCCTGGCGACCTGGTGCTTGCCACCGAGATGGAGCACAATTCCAACCTGCTCCCCTGGCTGGAGGTCTGCCGCCGCAGCGGGGCGGTGGTGGAACTCGTACCCGTTACCGATGCGGGGGAGTTGGATCAGGAGGCTCTGGACCGGCTGCTGGAGCAGAAGCCGAAGCTCCTGACCCTGTGTGCCGTTTCTAATGTACTGGGTACTGTGAACCCCTTGAAGGACATCATCCCCCGGGCCCATGCAGCGGGAACCGCAGTGGCGGTGGACGCAGCCCAGGCTTTGCGCCACGGGCTGCCCGCCGTAACCGATCTGGACTGTGATTTTCTCTGCTTCTCCGGCCACAAGCTCATGGGGCCGACGGGAATTGGCGTCCTGTACGGCAAAGAGGAATGGCTGGAAAGGTTTGGCCCGGCCTGCTTCGGCGGCGGAATGGTCAAGGAGCTGGATTGGCCGGATGTGACATACGAGGAAATACCGGGCCGCTTCGAAGCGGGTACCCCAAACCTCTCCGGCATCGCCGGTCTGGGGGCGGCGCTGGAATACCTCCAGGCCGTTGGGCGCAAACGTATCGCCGCCTATGAGGGAGAGCTGCTGCGTTATGCGGCGGAGAAGCTTCGGGCGATCCCCGGCATCCGGGTCTTGGGCGATCCGGCCCGGCGGGCCGGGGTGCTGAGCCTCGATCTTCCGCCCCTCTCCGCCTACGATGCGGCAATGCTTCTGGATAAGAAGGGGTTCGCCCTTCGCTCCGGGCGGCAATGCGCGGATCTGCTGCACCGCAGGCTGGGTCTCTCCGGCTCTCTGCGTCTCTCCCCGGCTTTTTATAATACCCGGGAGGAACTGGACGCCCTGTGCCAGGCCTTGGAGGAGATCCTGTCGGTGTCCCGCAGGGCGGGCATCCCGGTGGGAGAATCCCATGGATGAGATAGCCGCCGAGCAGGAGACCATTCTGGAGGAGTTTCGGCAGTTGGGGGACGCCTTCGCATGTTACAGCTATCTCCTGGGCCTGGCGGGACTTCTGCCGCCCTGTCCTGATGAGGTGAAGGTGCCGGAAAACGCCGTGGCGGGCTGCCAGTCCCATGTCTGGCTGCACGCCTGGGCAGAAAATGACCGCTTCCATTTTCGGGCGGACAGCGATACCTACATCCTGAAGGGCATGCTGTATCTGCTCATGAACGTGCTGGATGACAGACCCTTGAAGGCGGCGGCAAAAGGGAAACTGTACTTTTGGAAGGATCCGCTGCTGCTGGGCTCTTTCGACGATCACCGGCAGAAGGGCTTGGGCTACGTGGCCGCCGCGCTGCAGAAGCAGGCGGAAGAACTGCTGGGACAGGAATCACCGGCGGATAGGGAAGCCGCCGAGAAATAACAAAACTGTTGAGGAGGCAGAACATGAGCATCATCAAAGCATCCGACATCAGACTGAAAATCCGCCCCGTGCTCCTTGGCCTGGAGCACAAGTATTTCTATGAGGGCCCATGCCGCTTTGGCCAGGGGGAGGCCCTGCAGCCCGGCTTTGACAAGTTTTCCAATGAGGATCTTTATACCCTGTTCCTGAGCCAGCTGGACAAGTATAAGCCCGAGGGCGTAGACGTGCTGGAGCCCATTCGTGTAAAGCGCACGGATGACTGGGAGAACACCCTGGAAATGTGGGAAAGCATGCGCGTGGGCATGGTGGACGCAGACGCCGCCTTCTTCTTCACCAATATCGGCCTGGACGACTTCGTGGTGGATTTTGCCATGCGCTTCGACACTCCGCTGATCGTGGACCCGGAGAGCGCCTTCTCTCCCATCACCGATTACGCCGCCGTAAAAGCGAAGGATCCCACTCGTGAGATCTACTCCCCATTGTGCTGGTCCGAGACCACGAAGCTGCTGGCAGCCCTGCGTGCCAGGAAGGTCATCCGCAACACGCGCATCATGCTCATTAACCGCTTCAACTCCAACGTATCCTTCAGCAGTGTGGACACATTCACGAATCACGAGCTCATCACGAAGCGCCTGGGCGCCCGCTTCCGCTATGTGAACGCCCACGAACTCCTGGACATGATGTCCCCCCTGCCGGAGGGAGGAAACCACACCACACCCGGCCGGGTGACTCCC
>CAMZIY010000015.1 GCA_947307365.1 uncultured Clostridia bacterium | reverse complement strand
CGGGAATACCTGGACAAGATCGTCTTCCTGGGGGACAGCACCACCTACGGCATCGGCTACTATTACCGCCACGGCTATCCGGACCTGTGCCCGCCCAGCCAGATCTGGACGCCCAGCAGCGGAACCATGAACCTCTGGAGCTACGATACGGCCAAGATCGTCTACCCGGCCACCGGAAAAGAACTGCTCATTCAAGATGCGGCGAAGGCCGCCCAGCCGGAGATCCTGATCATCACCCTGGGGGTGAACGGCATCTCCACCCTGGGGGAAAAGGCGTTCAAGGAGGACTATGCCGCCCTGGTGAAGAACATTCTGGAGGTCAGCCCGGATACCAAGATCATCCTCAATTCCATCTATCCCGTGGCAGACAGTTACAAATATCAGAAAGACATCAACAATGAGAAGATCGACGCCGCCAACGGCTGGATCGAAGCGCTGGCAGAGGAGCTCGGAGTGCGGTTCCTGTACTCCCACGAGGCGGTGGAGGTGGGCGGCAAGCTGCCGGAGAGCAGCCATAACGGAGACGGCCTGCATCTCACCGGAGAGAGCTTCGGAAAGGTGATGGACTATATCCGGACCCACGCCCTGCCGGAATACGTGAACTGACCATGGCGTATGAAAACGAGGATCAGGATCATGGCACGGAGGGGTTTGCCTGTTCCTGAGCATCGCGTTCCCGTAAACAAAAATCGGCCCGGACCGCATGCGGTCCGGGCCGAAATGCGCAGAGCACAGATTACGCGTAATACTTGTCCAGCGTATCCTGATAGATGGCCGCGATGGCGTCGCCGCCGTTGGCCATGGCCTCGGAGACGTAGGCGTCCCACTCGCTCATGGGCTTGGAGCCGTCCACGAAGGCCAGGTAGTTCTCGGTGATGAAGGTCACCAGGTCACCCGCCAGGTCGTTCACCTTCTGCTGATTTTCATCGGACAGGTTCAGACCGAAGGGCCATTCCCAGGTGCCGTCATACTTGTAGTCATACCAGATCTCATTATACTCGATATACTTTTCCCCACCGGGGTAGTAGAGCTTCCGGTTGGAGTCTTCCAGACCGCAGTCCGCCAGGTTGTTCAGCGCGTAGAGCAGCAGGCACCAGGTGGAGGCAAGGCCCTGGGGATTGTTCAGCACCTGGTCTGTGAGCTGGATATTGCCCTTCTCATCATAATCCCAGGTATAACCCTGCTTGCCGTAGTTCATCAGGTTGTAGCCGCCCTTTGAGAAGCGGAAGTCACACCAGGTCACCGCCAGCTCGATGTTGCTGCCCTTGGCGCTGATGCTGGTCTCGCCGTAGCTCTTGCGGCTGGCAGCCAGACCCACGTGGAAGGTTTGATCGGCGCTGCGCTGCACCTTGTGGATGGTTGCGAATACGGCGTCGGCGTCGGTGCAGTTCTGCTCCAGGGTCATGATGCCGGATGCGGTGGTGGCGAAGAAGCCCATATTGTCCACCTTGTCCAGGTAGTCGTTGTTGGAGGAGGCACCGGCCCAGTCGGGGTCAATGAGACCGGCGTTCCAGCACTTGTTCAGGTAGGTCATGAGCTCATGGTCGCCCTCGGTGAGGTGGACCAGCTGGACCTTCTTGTCGATCTGGAAGGGGGCCTGGAAGGCACCGGTGTTCACATAGCCAACGGTATCAAAGGAGGCAAATACCTGCGCGCCGGAGATCTCAATGGTGTTCATGATCTGCCAGGGGGCGGTGGAGAAGCCCTGGCTCTTCATGGCAACCATCATCTCGTACACCTCGTCCCAGGTGCGGATGCTTTCCCGGTTATAGCCCAGCTTCTCTGCCCAGTCTGCCCGGATCACGGGGCCCATGTTTACCACGGGACCGTCATACAGATCCCAGAAGGAGTATACGAAGTCATCCTCATAGAACACGCTGCTGTAAGTGGCCTTGTCATTGGTGTCCCGGTAAGCGGCCTCGTACATGTAGTTGGGGCAGTAGTCACGATAATCGTAGATGTTGATGAAGTAGCCGTCATCAACGGCCTCCTTCACAGTGCCGGAGTAGTAGGAGGCGCCGTGCATCATAAGGTCCCGCATGTCGTCTGCTGCGACCAGAGTGGCAAAGTTGGACTTCATGGCGTCCTGGGTGACAATGGTGTATTCCATGTTCACACCGGTCACGTTCTTCAGCTCCTGGGGAAACTCCATGGAGGTGAAGCCTTCCTCCGGGATGTACTCGGGGTTCCAGCACACGGTCCAGAAGGTGAGGGTCTCGTCGGTCTCGCAGAAAGGCAGCTGATAGTCATACTTCTCGGTGGCGATACCCCGGCTGTCCGCCTGGAAGTTGCCTTTGGCGTAGTGGTAAGGGCTTGCAGTCTCCTCAGGGGCATTGCTCGCCGGGGTGGTGCCGCCGTTCTTGCCTCCGCCGCAGCCGGCGAAGAGAGCGATGACCAGCGCAAGAGCCAGGAATAATGCGATGCGTTTCTTCATGTTTTTCCCTTCCTTTCAATAATGAATATGGTTAAGTCCAATTACAGGATCGGGTTTTCCATGGTTGCCTCGTAGCAAAGAGCCGCTGCGCCGACCGCTGCGGTAAGACGGCCAAAGCTTCCTCCCGACCGGAAACAGATGTTCCGGGTAATCGCAGGACCGTGGCTGCGGACCAGGGCGGAAATCACGCCGTTAAAAAATGCTGGACCGGCTTCCGTCAGAGAGCCGCCGATGACCACACGATCCGGATCCATGGTGTTCAGATAATCGGAAAGGGCGGAGCCAAAGTAATTCCCCGCTTCCTTCAGCGCGGCCAGGACGGTCTCATCCCCTGCCTCAGCAGCAGCCTGGATCCGTCCAAAGTCGATGTGCCCAGCGGTGATGAGGGTGGGGGCTCCGGAGGAAATGCGCTGGCGTACGCGCTTGATGACAGCGCGTACGGAAGCGTACTGGTGGACGCAGCCCCGTTTGCCGCAGTAACACATCTCCCCGTTCAGATCGATGCTCACGTGGGAGAAACCATCGTCCCGATCGTCCATTCGGCGCAGAATCCGGCCGGAGGCGATCTGCCCCAGAGAGATATCCATGTCGCAGAGGAAAAGGGCAAGGTTGCGGTTGCTTTGGTGCTCCCCGTAACAGTATTCCGCAAGAGCCGCCGTATTGCAGGCAAAGTCCGCATATACGGGGATACCCATCTTTTTCCGGAGCATATCGCGAACGGGAAGATTGGTCCAGGCCGTGATGGGCTGGTCGAAATCCATGGGACTGCCGATCACTCCGGTTTCCCGATCCAGGGGACCGAAGATGCCCAATCCCGCTCCGAGCACCTCTTCCGGCCGCCGGTCCTGCCGCCGAAGGAAATTCTGAAAAGTTCCGGCAATGGCCTCCAGAACTGTCTCCGGATCTTCCCGGACAGGAGGAAGGAGAAGAACTTTCTGCTCCAGCAGGTGCATTTTCAGGTCGCAAAGGACCATCTGCACAAAGCCGAAAGAAATATGGATGCCCAAAAGCAGTCCCTTGTCGGCCCGGATGTCGAAAAGGGAGGGACGGCGGCCGCCGGATGACTCCAGCTGTCCGATCTCCGCTACGGCGTCCTTTTGCAGAAGAGACTGGATGACCCGGTTGGTGGTGCTGGCGGTCCAGCCCAGTCTTGCCTCCAGTTCCTTTTTGGTGGCGGGCTTGCCCTTTTGCAGGGTTTCGAATACCAGAAGCTCATCGTTGGAAAAGTCACGGACGTTCAACTTGCACCTCGTTTCCGGAAGCAAGATCGATCCCAGGGGATTTAGTGCAGCACAAGCATTATATCACTTTTTTTCATTCTGACAATAAGTGAAATTGAACAGAGTATAAGAACAAAATCCGACATATAATGGGACAAAGATACAAAAAGACGGCCTCCGGCAATGCCGGGGGCCGTCTTCCTTGGGCCGCTGTTATTTTTCCAGCGCTTTGTAAGCCGCGGCGGCCGATGCAGCGGATGATCGTTTCCCCGGAGGTGCGGGATCGGGAACCCTTCCTCTTTACCGGAGCCTGAATCGGGCGGCCGTTCCGGCGGGAGGATTGCAGACCTCTGCCTTCGTTCATCCGGCAGGATCTGCCGGGTTTGGCAGGGACCGCCGCTTGCCTTTATACGGACTCTGTGGTATATATAGTATTTAGTAAACAAATCATTCCATGATATAGATACAGATGGTGGTCATATGATCCGAGAAAACCAACAACTGTTAAACCGGCTGAACGTGGTGAGCGACGGTATTCTGATCTATCTCATGCTGCCTCTCGCCTATTGGCTCCGTTTCCACGTGATGCCCAACGGGATCGTCACCGTTCCGCTGAGAGAGCTCATGCGCGTCGGCCTGGTGTTTACCCTGGTGCAGCTGTTTACCTATGCCGCCTTCCAGCTGTATCAATCCAGCCGGAAGACCCGGATCCGGGATGAACTGATCCGCCTGCTGGAAGCCAGTCTGCTGGATGCCATGATGCTTCTGAGCTACCTCTTCGTCGGCGGCGAGGACAACTACTCCCGCTGGACGCTGGCCCTGTTCTTTACCCTGAGCGTATTCGTGCTGGCGGTGAAGCGGGTGGTGGTGCGAAAGACGCTGCGGGCCATCCGGAGGCAGGGCAAGAATCTGAAGACCGTGGTCATCGTAGGCAGCAGCGGCTCCGCCGTGCGGTATTTGAATGAACTGAAGACCGACATGGAGCTGGGGTACGAGACCCTGGGCTACGCTGCCCTGCGGGAGGACGGCGAGATGAGCGGAGTGCCCTATCTGGGCGGGCTGGACCGGCTGAAGGAGATCCTGGAGACCCTGCAGCCGGACGAGGTCGTTTCCGCCATCGCTCCGGAGGAGTATGGGGAGACCCCCGGGATCATCGACGCCTGCGAGCAGGCTGGAGTCAAGCTCTCCATCATCCCGGTGTATGCGGAGTACATGCCCGCAAGGCCTCAGTTCGACGATCTCAACGGGATCCCCCTGCTGAATATCCGGCGTATCCCGCTGGACAACTTCGCCAACGCTTTTCTCAAACGGGTCGGGGATATCCTGCTCTCCGGGCTGGCGCTGATCGTCCTTTCCCCCCTGTTCCTGTTCTGCGCCCTGGGAGTGAAGATCTCCTCCCCTGGGCCGGTGATCTTCAAACAGCAGAGGGTGGGGAAGCACAAAAAGCCCTTTACCATGTATAAATTCCGCTCCATGCGGGTGAATGATGAACAGGATCGGGCCTGGAGCCGAAAAACGGACGACCGCCGCACCCGCTTCGGTTCTTTTCTGCGGAAGTTTTCCCTGGATGAGCTGCCTCAGCTTCTGAACGTGTTCCTGGGTACCATGAGCCTGATCGGTCCCCGGCCGGAGATCCCCCATTTCGTGGATCAGTTCAAGGACTCCATACCCCTGTACATGGTGCGGCACCAGGTCCGCCCCGGTATGACCGGCTGGGCCCAGATCAACGGCCTCCGGGGGGACACGCCCATCAAGGAACGCATCGAGTACGACATCGAATACATAGAAAACTGGAGTCCGCTGTTTGACCTGCGCATCCTGCTGTCCACCGTGTTCCGGGCCAAATTTGTAAACAATGAACAGACGGGGAACCAGCCGGATCCGGACAAGCTCCTGATCGTTGCCTCCACCTGGGGACATATCAGAAGTTTCCATCTGCCCTATCTGAAGGAGTTGAAAGACCGGGGCCGGGAGGTGCACGTGGCCTGCCGGGACCTCCCCGAAGCGCCGGAAAACGTGGACGGAGGTCTGGAGCTGCCCCTGGAAAAGCGGATGTGGGCGCCGGCCAATTTCCGGGCCTCCCGTCTTCTGCGGAAGGACATCCGCCGGGAACGGTATTCCCTGATCGTCACCCACACCTCTCTGGCGGCGTTTTTCACCCGCCTTGCGGTGCTGGGCATGCGGCGCCGTCCCCGGGTGGTGAACGTGGTCCACGGCTATCTCTTCGACGATGATACGCCCCGGCTCAAGCGGCAGCTCCTGCTGGGAGCGGAGCGCTTTGTCGCTTCGGTGACGGATCTGGTCCTCACCATGAACGGGTGGGATGAGGATCTGGCCATGCGCTTCTGCCTGGGAAAAGCGGTGGGGAATATCCCCGGCATGGGGGTGGACTTCGCCCGGCTGGATGAAGCTTCGCCGGAGGCGGGGCAGGAGCTGCGGCAGGAACTGGGCATCTCCTCCGAAGCCTTTGTCCTCCTGTATGCCGCAGAGTTTTCTCGCCGGAAGAGTCAGAAGGTGCTGATCCGGACCATGCAGAAGCTGCCGGAGCGGGCGGTCCTTGTGCTCTGCGGGGACGGGGCGGAGCTGGAGCGCATGAAGGCGCTGGCGAAGAAACTCCGGCTGGGCGACCGGGTGCGTTTTCCCGGCCGGGTGGAGGATATGCCCAGGTGGTACCGCATGGCGGACGCAGCGGTGACCGCCAGCCGCACCGAGGGCCTGCCCTTCAACGTGATGGAGGCCATGCATCTGGGTCTGCCGATCGCAGCCAGCGCCGTGAAGGGGAATACGGATCTGATCCGGGACGAAGAGACCGGGCTCCTGTATCCCTACGGGGACGCAGAGGCCTGCGCCGCCGCCCTGATGAGACTGATGGATTCGCCTGATCTCCGGAAGGCCCTGGGGGAAAGAGCGGCGGAAGAAGCGGGACAGTACGCCCTGGACCGGGTCCTGCCCATCGTCCTGCACGCGATCCTGGAGGAGTGACCCCATCTGAATGAAATATAGTGAAATGGCGCGCTGCGAACACCGCAGCGCGCCATGATTGCCATCAGTAAGCTCTCCTTATGCCTCTTCCCCCTCGGGGATGATGCAGGTGATCAGGGTGAGGTTGGAGCAGGCATTCCAGGAGGACCAGGGCCAGCCGTCGGAAGCCACGGGGCCGGGGGTGATGTATACCGGCTTGCCGGTGGCCAGATAGGTGTCCGTCCTGGGCGGGAAGCCCAGGATGCAGCCCTTCTGCTGGCTCTGGGCGGCGAAGCGCCGTGCGATCATGGCGGCTTCCTTCTTCTTTCCCGCCAGGTTCAGTCCGGCGCAGAGGAAGAGCTGGACCGGGGCCACCACGCGGCCGTGGACAAAGGTGCCGGTGCCGTAATTGGAGTTGGCGCTGCGGATATCCTCCGAAGCGATGCCGATCTCCGTGAGGAGGCCGCCCTCCTCCGTGAGGGCTTCGCAGCAGCGGTCGATGATATTCTGGGGCAGACGATCTCCCAGGATGATGGGCTGGTAGCAGGCTGCGGAAAGGCTGTCCACCGGCTTGCCGTTATGGAAGGTGACGAACTTCTTCCCGTCCCAGAACTCGCTGATGAGGGTGTCGAAGAGCTTCTGGCTCCGGTCGTGCCAGCGCTTTCCCTCCTCCGTCTTTCCGCAGCCGTCCGCCAGACGGCCGGTCATATCCAGCAGATCCACCATGAAGGCGATCAGGTCCGGATTGATGGTGGGGAAACCGTCCTGGAAGATGGTGGCGTCGTCCCAGCCGGAGTCATTGGGGTTGTTGATGGCGGTCACGTCGTCGCCCCGGCCTGCGCTGCGGGTGCGGACCCAGAACTCCGCCCACTTGGCGAACTTGGGATACATGCGCTCGCACTCGGAGGGGGTGAGGTAGCTGTCCCCGCACTTTTTGATGAGCCATTTCAGGGCGAAGCCCTGGATGGGGGGCTGGATGCCGGCATTCTTGGTGAGGTAGCCCACGTTGCCGGGGAGCTGGCCCGTCTTTTCATCCTGATATTCAAAGAGAGCGCAGATCTGCCGCCAGCCTTCCTTGGGATTGCCCATCATGGACATGCCGTTGAAGCTCTGCTGCCAGGCGAAGCATTCCCCCAGGTATTCATAGTGCATCAGGATCATGGGGGACTGGTAGATGCCAGTGGGCTTTACCCGCCGGGCCCAGACCGTGTGGGTGGCATATTTGAAGAGCTGCTCGAAGCCCTTCGCGGGGGCCTTGTAGTTTTTCTGGAAGTCCGCGTACCGGTCGAAGCCGTCCTGCTTCAGAGTCTCGACGGAGGGGTAGGAATCCGGCAGATTGCCCACTTCGATCATATCCTCGTGGACGGCGAAATCCAGCTCGCCGGATTCATCCGGGCAGAGGTCGATGGTGAGGGCGGTGTATTCGCTGCCGTCCCCCTTCATAGGCGCGCAGACGGAGATGGAGCCCTTCAGGGGGCGGAAGCGCAGCTTGCCGTAGGTGCCGTAGGTGAGCTCGGTGGTGCCGTCCGGCAGGGTGCAGATGCCGTGGCAGGCTTCGGGAGCACGTCCGCCCGCCCGATAGGGAGCGGCTTCCAGCCGGAGGGTGATCCCGTCCTTCCCCGAGACCCGGAAGTACTCGTTATAGGTGAAGATGATCTCCAGCGAGCCGGCGGGCAGGTTCAGGAGCATGGAGCCGGGATCGCCCTTATAGGAATAGGGGATCTCCCGTCCGCCCTGGAAGGTGCGCAGGGTGAAGACGAATTCGTTGCTCATCATCCAGGCGCCGGGCTTGAAGCTGGAGAGCTGCAGCAGATGGCTGTAGTAATTCTCGATGAGGAAAAATGCGGAGCCCTCCCGGGCGTATACCGCATGGGTCAGGTCAAAACGTTCGCTGGTTCCAAACATGTTCCGTTCAGCTCCTTTCCTGCAGGGCCAGCAGCAGGGCGCTGCGGGCGGGGTCAAAGGCGGCGGCGGAGGGAGCGTCGGCCCGCTCTGCGCCGGCGGCCAGAAGCTTTGCCTTCAGGGCAGGGCAGCCCAGAGCCGCCAGACCGGGAAGGAGAGAGTCGTACTCCGCCGGGGCGATGGTCTCCGCGGCGGCCTCCAGGGCCTTGCGGATATCCCCGGGGAGCTTGTCGCCCAGGAGCAGCGGCATGCAGGCCAGAAGCTTGGGGGCGGGGGCCGTATCCCCGTTCAGCGCATCCCGGCAGAGAAAAGCCTTGCCGTCCCAGAGGCTCAGGAGGGTTTTGGCGAGCTTCTCCTCCCGGCCGGTCCAGCAGGCGGCGTCCTCTCCCAGCGCCTTGCAGATCTCCCCAAGGGCGGAGCAGCAGAGGATCAGGTAGCTCAGCAGATCCGGAGAGACGCAGGGACGGGGAGCGGGGAAGGCGGGCTTGCCCGCGAGGCCGCATTCATGGGGATAGGCGTAGAAGCAGGCGTCTCCGACGCTCCGCTCCCGGAACCACCACTCCGTTACCTTGGCGAAGGCGTCCCGGAACGCTTTCAGTTCCGCCTTGTCCACGCCGGAGAAATCCAGACCCGCCAGGGCGGCGCCGTAAACGGGGGGCGCAGCTTCGGGGATGATGGCGGATTCCTTGGCCCAGGCGGGGACAAGGCCGCCGGGAGTGGCCAGGGCGAAGAGGGCGCTCAGCAGCCGGATCCGCTGGGCGGCGTCCTTCATGGGCAGAGCTGCGAAGGTCTGCTCCAGGGCATAGGCCTTCTGATCCCGGATGGGGTTTCCCAGCACCAGATGCTGGCCCCGGCGGATCTGGAGACCCAGCCACAGATCGTAAGCCAGGAGGGGATCCGGCAGTCCGGCGGCGAAGGCGGCGAAGGCTTTTTCCGCCTTGGCGGCCGCTTCGTCGGGGGTGTGCACGTATTCGGGGATCTCATAGGCGCTGTTGGAGTCGATGATCTCGATGGCCAGCTTGCCGTTCTCCGGGGTGAAGGTCAGCACCGGATCGCTGCTGCGCAGGGCGGTGAGCTGCCAGGTGACCTCCAGCTTCACGCTGCCCACCACAGGCTTGATGATGTACCGGGTGGCCCCCATGAAGATCTCCTTGCCCCGCTCCGTCTCCCGCAGGTTTTCCCCGGAGCCCAGGCGGACGCGGAGGATGAGCCCGGCTCCCTCACCGGCGATGAGGAGGGCTTTCCCATCCAGGGCGATGGTCAGATTGCCGCCTCCGGCGCAGGCGATCTTCGCGCAGGAGGGATCGGCAGAGACGGTGTAATCCGCCGCCGCGCCGTTTACCGTGGGTTCCAGGCGGATGAAACCGGCGGAGCGGTCAACGGTGCTGGCGAACATGCTGGTGGTCTCCTGGGCCAGAGCCAGGTACAGGCCCTTGGCCCAGCCCTTTCCCTGGGGATCCCATTCCTCGAACAGCAGATGCCGGGAGAGATACTGGCCCAGCGGCCTTTTTTTCAAATCAAGCTGCATAAGCGTGCTCCTTTCCTGTATTTTGTCATTGCATACAATAATTGTACCATACTGCCGCGTCCTTTGCATCACTTTTCCCGCAGATCGGGGGTTTTTTTCACGCCGGACCGGAAAAACCTTGATTTATTTCGATAATGTGCTATTCTAACAGCGTAACGATCACCCCGGGAGCGGGGTGCAAACTATGGATGTATGGAGGAGACAGATGAAAAAGGCATTGATCATCCTGCTGGCCCTGGCACTGCTTCTGGCCTGCTTTATGGGATGCGCAAAGAAAGAGGATAAACCCGCCGCCCGCACCTTCACCGTGGGCTTCGACGCGGAGTTCCCGCCCTTCGGCTTTATCGCGGCGGACGGCAGCTATGACGGCTTCGATCTGGCGGTGGCGGAGGAAGTCTGCAAGCGTCTTGGCTGGACCTTCAAGCCCCAGCCCATCGCCTGGGACGCCAAGGACTCCGAACTCTCCAGCGGCAATATCGACTGCATCTGGAACGGCTTCACCTATGAGGGCCGGGAAAACGACTATGCCTGGACCCCATCCTATTACAACAGCAGCGTCATTGTCGTGGTGAAGGCGGACAGCGACATCAACTCCCTTGCGGACCTGGCCGGGAAGAAGGTCATCACCCAGGCCGGATCCTCCGCCATCTCCGCCCTGGAGGAGAACACGGAGCTCAGCTCCACCTTTGACGAACTGCTGGAGAGCGCGGATTTCAACAACTGCTTCATGGAACTGGGCATGGGCAGCGTGGACGCCGTGGCGGCGGATTACGGCACCGCCATGTACAACATCGGGGACAAGGCCTCCGATTACCGCATCCTGGATGAGAAGATCTCCGTGGAGACCTACGCCATCGGCTTCCTGAAGGGGAACGACGCCCTGGCGAAGGAAGTGTGGGCCGCCGTGCAAAAGATCGCCCAGGACGGCACCATGGCAAAGATCGCAGACAAGTATGTGGAATACGGTCTGGTGAAAGAGAGCGTTACTCTGATCAAATAAGACATCGGCATCGGGACTTGAGCGGAAAAAGCTTTCCGCTCAAGTCCCTTGTTTTCGGGAGGTCGTTTTATGTCCTTCGGTACCATGGCCGCCATGCTGGGCGGCGGAATGCTGAAATCCATCCTCATTTACTTCTGCACCCTGGTCGGGGCGCTGCCCCTGGGTCTGCTGGTGGCCTTCGGGCGCATGTCCAAAAACCGCATCCTCAGCGGGATCGTGAAGGTATATATCTCCATCATGCGGGGCACGCCGCTGATGCTCCAGCTCATGGTAGTCTTCTTCGGCCCTTTCTATCTTCTGCGCATCAGTACCGGCACCGGCTACCGCTTCGCGGCGGTGGTCATCGGCTTCGTGCTGAACTACGCCGCCTATTTTGCGGAGATCTACCGGGGCGGCATCAACGCCATCCCCGTGGGCCAGCGGGAAGCGGCCCAGGTGCTGGGCTATTCCCGGTCCCGCACCTTCATGACCATCATCCTGCCCCAGGTGGTGCGGCATATCCTGCCTGCCATCACCAACGAGATGATCACCCTGGTGAAGGACACCTCCCTGGCCTTCGCCATCTCCTACGCGGAGATGTTCACCCTGGCGAAGAAGATCGCCTCCTCCCATGCCACGCTGATGCCCTTCATCATCTCCGGCGTATTCTACTATGTGTTCAACTTCCTGGTGGCCTTCGTCATGGAGCGCTGCGAGAAGAAGCTGAGCTACTATCGCTGAGGAGGGGAATGAGATGAAGGTATTGGATATGCAGGGCATCCGCAAATCCTTCGGGGAGCTGTCGGTGCTGAAAGATATCTCCCTCTCCGTGGAGGAGGGGGAAGTGGTGGCGATCATCGGCCCCTCCGGATCCGGCAAGAGCACCTTGCTGCGCTGCGCCACCCTCCTGGAAACGGTGGACGGAGGCAGCATCACCTATCTGGATCAGGCCGTCGCCTGGGAGGAGAACGGCGCCGCCGTGTACGCCCCGCCCCGGGAGCTGCGGGAGATGCGCCAGGTCTTCGGCCTGGTATTCCAGAATTTCAATCTTTTCCCTCATTTCTCCGTGCTCCGGAATATCATGGACGCCCCCATGAAGGTACAGAAACGTCCCGGGGCGGAAGTGGAGCAGGAGGCGCGGGAACTGCTGAAAAAGATGGGCTTGGAGGGCAGGGAGGACGCCTATCCCTTCCAGCTTTCCGGCGGCCAGCAGCAGCGGGTGGCCATCGCCCGGGCCCTGGCCATGAATCCGAAGCTCCTGTTTTTCGACGAGCCCACCAGCGCCCTGGACCCGGAGCTCACCGGGGAGGTGCTGCGGGTCATCCGACGTCTGGCGGAGGAAAAGATGACCATGGTGATCGTCACCCATGAAATGGGCTTTGCCCGCCAGGTGGCGGACCGGGTGATCTTTATGGATAAGGGGGTCATCGTGGAGCAGGGCGGTCCGGAGATCATCGACCATCCCGTCCATGCCCGGACCCGGGCATTCCTGAACAAGCTGGAGGGGGAAACGACATGAAGCGGGTGGAATACGATTCTCTGGGCCCGGTGGAGGTGGACGCGGAGCGCCTCTGGGGTCCCCAGACCCAGCGGAGCCTGGAGAACTTCCCCATCGGGGAGGAGAAGATGCCCCGGGAGTTGATCCGGGCTTTCGCCATTCTGAAAAAGGCCGCGGCGGAGGCCAACGTCCGCCTGGGCGTCCTGGACGGGGAAAAGGGAAAAATCATCGCCGCCGTCTGCGACGAGATCCTGGCCGGGAAGCTGGAAGGGGAATTTCCCCTGGCTGTCTGGCAGACCGGCAGCGGGACCCAGACCAACATGAACCTGAACGAAGTCATCGCGGGCCGGGGCAATGCCCTGGCGGGCAGGAAACTCCTGCACCCCAACGACGACGTGAACAAGTCCCAGAGCTCCAACGATACCTTCCCGTCGGCTATGCGCATCGCCGCGGTCTGCGCGCTGCAGGAAAGGCTGCTTCCCGCCCTGGAGAGGCTGGCGGCGGAGTTCCGGGCTCTGGAGGAGCGGTACCCGGAGCTGATCACCCTGGGCCGGACCCACCTGCAGGACGCGGTGCCTCTGCGTTTCAGCCAGATGGTCAGCGGCTGGCGCACCGCCCTGGAAACGGATGGGGAAGCCATCCGGGCAGCGCTGGAGAATCTGCGGCTCCTGCCCCTGGGGGGTACCGCCGTGGGCACCGGGCTGAACGCCCCCAAGGGCTTCGACATCCTCTCCGCGGAGCGGGTGGCGGAGCTCACGGGGATCGGTTTCCGCACCGGGGAGAACAAATTCCGCCTGCTCAGCAGCCTGGGGGACTTCGCCTTCTGCCATGGGACCCTGAAGGCCCTGGCGGCGGATCTGATGAAGATCGCCAACGACCTGCGCTGGCTGGCCTCCGGTCCCCGCTGCGGTTTGGGGGAGCTGGAGCTTCCCGCCAACGAGCCCGGCAGTTCCATCATGCCCGGGAAGGTGAACCCCACCCAGTGCGAGGCCCTCACCATGGCGGCCGTGCGGGTCATGGGGAACGACACCGCCGTCTCTCTGGCCGCCAGCCAGGGGAACTTCCAGCTGAACGTCTTCCTGCCGGTGACGGCTTACAGCTTCCTCCAGTCCGTCCGGCTCCTGGGGGACGCCATGGAGTCCTTCCGTCTCCGCTGCGTCGCGGGGCTGAAGCCCAGGCCGGAGGTGATGGAGGAGCATCTCGACCGGAGCCTCATGAACGTCACCGCTCTGAGCCCCGCCATCGGCTACGACCGGGCGGCGGAGGTGGCCAAGACCGCCTACCGGGAGGGGATCACCCTGGCCCAGGCGGCGGAGAAGCTGGGATATCTTTCCCGGGCGGAGGCGGAAAAACTGCTGGACCCGAAGAAAATGGTGTAGTATACTGTCGCCGGACTCCCCCGGGGGTCCGGCGAAATAACTGATACAGGATGGGAGCGATCCGTTATGGATATCAATCAGGCAGCCCTGGAAGCCCATGCCCGCTGGCGCGGCAAGCTGGATATTGCCCCGAAAATGGCCCTGGATACGCCCGAAGCCCTGAGCCTGGCCTATACCCCGGGGGTGGCCGCCCCCTGTCTGGCCATCCGGGAGGATCCGGAAAAGAGCTACAGCCTCACCGGCCGCTGGAACACCGTGGCGGTGGTGACGGACGGCACCGCCGTTCTGGGCCTGGGGGATATCGGCCCGGAGGCCGCCATGCCGGTGATGGAGGGCAAATGCGCCCTGTTCAAAGCCTTCGGCGGGGTGGACGCGGTGCCCCTCTGCGTCCGTTCCAAGGACCCGGAGGAGATCATCCGCACCGTAGAGCTGCTCCAGGGGAACTTCGGCGGGATCAATCTGGAGGATATCTCCGCGCCCCGCTGCTTCCGCATCGAACGGGAGCTCCAGGAACGCTGCTCCATCCCCATTTTTCATGATGATCAGCATGGCACCGCCGTGGTGGTGCTGGCCGCCCTGCGCAACGCCCTGACCCTGGCGGGGAAGGAAATGAAGAATATCCGCGTCGCCATCAGCGGCGCGGGGGCCGCGGGAAACGCCATCGCCCGTCTGCTGAAGGCGGCAGGGGCGGGCCAGGTGCTGGTCTGCGACCGCCGGGGCATTCTGGCTCCCGGCCGGGAGAAGATGGACGAGGCCAAGGTCGAGCTGGCAGGCCTCACCAATCCCGAGGGGGAGAAGGGCGGTCTGGCCGACGCGCTCCGGGGAGCGGACGTGTTCGTGGGCGTCTCCGGTCCCGGCATCGTGACGAAGGAAATGATCGCCGGGATGGGGAAGAAGAGCATCGTTTTCGCCTGCGCCAATCCGGTGCCGGAGATCTTCCCGGCGGAAGCCATGGCGGCGGGGGCCTATCTCTGCGCCACCGGGCGCAGCGACCTGCCCAACCAGCTGAACAACGTGCTGGCCTTCCCCGGCATTTTCCGGGGGGCGCTGGACGCCCGGGCGCCGCGGATCACGGAGGCCATGAAGCTGGCCGCCTCCGACGCATTGGCGTCTCTCCCTCAGCAGGACGGACTGAACGAGGAGAACATCCTCCCCAAGCCCTTCGATCCACGGGTCCGCCCTGCCGTCGCCGCAGCCGTAGCCGCGGCAGCCGGAAAATAACCGAATGCCCTACCTTCGCCCCGCGCCATCCCGGCGCGGGGTTTTCTGTTCCCGGCGCAACCCCCTTGACATCACGAATGACATATGTTATTCTTAATTTACGAATGACGAATGTTATTGTTGGAGGACATCATGGAAAAGAATTGGCGTATTTCGGATTCGGAGTGGCTGGTGCTCCGCTGCCTGTGGAAGAGATCCCCGCTGGAGATCAAGGAGATCCAGGGGATGCTGCAGGCGGAAACGGGCTGGACCGGGAACATGGTCCGCAGCCTGGTGGTGCGGCTTCTGGATAAGGGGGCCATCGGGGCGGAGACCCAGGACCGGTATTTCCGCTATTATCCCATTGCGGCGGAGGAGGAGTGCATCCGGCAGGAGACCCGTTCCTTTGTGGACCGGGTATTCGAGGGGAGCGTTTCCAAGCTCTTCGCCGCCTTCGCCGGGAGCGGGAAGCTCAGCGAAAAGGACCGGCGGGAGATCGAAGCCATGCTGAAGAAGATGGACGAGGAGGAGTGAGATGGGCCTGGATCTGCTTTGGGAGATCACCCTGGGCTCCTGGGTGACCGCTGCCCTGATCCTGCTGGCCCGCCTGCTGTTCGGCAGATGGCTCACCGCCCGGGGAAAGTACCTGCTGTGGCTGCCTCTGCTCCTAAGGCTGCTCCTGCCCTTCATGCCCCCCAGCCCCACCAGCGTGCTGAACGTCCTCCCGGAATCCGTGTCCGGTGAAGCTTACCTGACGGAGATCGCCGTACCCGACCTGGCGGAGGAACCCGAAGAGCCGGGACAGGCCCCCATGATCGCGGGGAGCGTGGGCGGGGGAGGGCTCCGTCCTCTGCTCCTGCGGATCTGGCTGACCGGCGCGGCGGCGGTGCTCCTGTTCCAGTTTCTGTTGTACCGGATCGGGGCGAAAGCCATGGATCGGCTGCCCCTTTGTACGGATCCGGAGACCCGCAGCGTGCTCCTGCGGCTGCGGCAGCTCACGGGGATCGACGGCAGCCTGCGCATGGCCTGGGGCAGCGCGGGGATGCTGGGCGGGCTCCTGCGTCCGACCCTGGTCCTGCCTGTGGAGCGGCGGAAGGAAGCAGCAGCGCCCATCATGCTCCATGAGCTGATGCACCAGAAATCGCGGCATCTGTGGCTGGGGCTGCTGCTCCGGCTGCTTTCCGCGGCGTACTGGTTCAATCCCATCGTGTGGCTCTGTCTCCCCCTGGTCCGGCAGGACTGCGAGGAGCTCTGCGACCAGATGGTGCTGGATACGGGACTGATCGCTCCCCGGGAGTACAGCTCGATCCTGTTTTCCGAGGGCCAGATGAACGGGCTTCTCTCCCCGCTGCCCAGGACGAACTTCGGCGGCAGACGGGGGAGCCTGCGACGGCGCATCGGCCGGATCGTCCGCAGCAGGGAAGGTAGGGGAGGCCGCATCCTTCCCGCGCTCCTCGTCCTGTGCATCCTGCTCTTCGGGGCTACCGCCCCTCTGGGCGCAGCGGCGGCGGAGGAACGGTCGCCGATCCCGCCGGGGTATGAGAGCATGGACGCCTATCTCAACGCTCTCCAACCGGGGCTGGGCCGCTTCGGCGCCACCTTCCGGGAACTGACGGCGGAAGGGTACCTGATAGAGGAAGAGGGGGAATGGCTCAGCCGGACGGAGCTATGTTCCGCCTTTACGCTCCGGCGGGAGCTGTACGGCGCCGAGCGGGAGCTGACCTACTATTTCGCCCTTTCCCTCTTCTCCGGAGAAGGGAACGAGCAGTCGCTGTACACGATTGCGATCCATCTTACGGAAGAGGAGGAGCAGCAGGAGTGGGACCTCACGTATTCCGACCTGTGCGGCCGGATCCTGGAGGATTGGGACGCCCTGGCGGCGGCGTATGTCGGCGGCTTCCGCATCGCCTCTCCCGTGGATGTGGAGACCCTTCTGGGAAGAGATCTCTGCCGCCGGGCGGCGGAGGAGGCCGAGCGGCGGGGCTGGACGGAGGCGCCGAAGGAATACCTGCAGCGGCTGTGCCAGGAGCCTGCCGCCGCCCTGGGCTACAACGGATCCGCCCAAGTCTGGGTCCTGGGCGGGACGGGGCTGTACCTATACGAGACACGGCCGACGGAATAGAAGGGAGATAACGGTATGCTACTTCGCCTTACCCGCTTCCGCCTGAAAACGGAGTGGACCCGGATCTTCTGGTTCCTGTTCTGCATCCTGATCTGGGCCGGCGTGTTCATGATGCAGGTCCGCATCCCAGCGGATTACAACAGCTATCAGAGTTATGTGGGCATGGCCGGCGGGACGGCGGTCAACACCGCCCTGGGCGTCAGTGAGACGGAGAACGGCGCGGTCTCCCGCCAGGAATTGGAACGATACCTGGCAAAATACCGGGACTTTATCTACCGCCAGATCCTGATGAACAACTCCGTCACCGGCTTTTTGGTGGGGAACGCCCTGGGGGTGATGCTCATCTGCACCCCCCTGAACCGGCGGAAGGCCGCTCAGCTCCTCAGCGCCGGATACAGCCGTCTCCGCATCTTCCTCTCCCTCATCCTGGCCTATTATCTGGTCATGGGGGCGATCTGGCTGGGGGCCTCCCGGATCATGTGCCTGAAGTATCCCCTGATCTTCGCTGCGGAGGAACGGGAGTATTACCGGGCGACCCAGCTGAGCTGGCTCGTGCTGACCCTGGGCAGGGTTTCCCTGTGCGTGTTCTGCGCCTTTCTCCTCCGAGGTCCGCTGAAGACCTATCTTGCCGCCATGTTCATCGAGCTCACGCTGCTGCTGAAAACCGACAGGCTCCCCTATTTCCTGCCCAGCGCCTATCTCCGGGAAGCCCTGTGGCAGCCGGGAGCGGATCTGAACGTGCTCCTCCGGGGCTGCTGGGTCTCCCTGGGCTGCATCCTGGCCGCTGTCCTGGCCTCCTGGCTCGCGTTCCGCAAACGGGGATTGGAGTAGAAGAAAGGAGAGTGTCATGTTCTTTCGTTTGACCCGGTACCGCCTGAAGGCGGAATGGCTCCGGTTCCTGCTGGGACTGGCGTTCTGGGTGATCCTGCTGTCCTGGATCAGTTCCCAGAATATTGTGGACGAAAGGCTTCGCAGCTTTGACGGCTACGTGAATTATTATCAGTCCCAGAGCAGACGGGAGGCGCGGAGCAAAGGCCTTCGGGATCCGGACCCGGCGAACAGGTCCGATCAAAAGGAAGGGTATGAGCTGCTTCTCCGGGAGAATCGGGGATATCTCTACGCGGTCCTGATCGAAATGGTCAACGACTGGGTGCCGCCCCTGACCGTGATCCCCCTGGCGGTGCTGTTCCTCACCGGACTCTTCCAGAAAAAGTGGCTGGGGCCTATGCTGACGGCGGGCTTCAGCCGGGGCAGGGTGTTCCTCTCCCTCACCGGGGCCTATTTTGTCTGCATAGCCCTGGTGTGGGGCCTCTCCGCCGCCTGGCTGCTGAACCGGTATCGCATTGAATATCCCCCGGAGGAACAGGTCTTTTTCCGGGTGACGCTGCTCACCTGGTTCTGTGCCTTCCTTTGGCATGGGACCATCGCCTATCTTGCCGCCATGCTCCTGCGCAGGCCGCTTCCCGCTTTTGCGGCGGCTCTGGCCTTGTGGTTTATCTTGGGGAGTGTCACTGTGCGCACACCGAATATGCTGCCCTCGTACATTATCGACAACAGTGAGAATGTAAAGCCTTTGCTCCCTGGGATAGACCTATGGCCTCTGCTGCGCACGGACATCGTTGCCGCCGGTTCCTTCGTGATCTCCATCCTGGTCGCCTGGCTCGCGTTCCGCAAACGGGGATTGGAGTAGAAGAAAGGAGAGCGTCATGTTCTTTCGTCTGACCCGATACCGCCTGAGGGCTGAATGGCTGCGTATCCTGCTGGGGGTGGCGTTCGCCGTGATCCTGTTTTCCTGGTACGGCGCCGCGAACATCGTCGCGGAGGTATTCCACAGCGAGGGAACATTTGCCAAGGTGTACGAAATGGGACCGGAACGGCTGTCCCACAACCTGGGCGTGGACCTTCCGGAGGAAGCCTTTTCCGACCTCACCACGGCCTATCGCACCGTCCTTCGCTTTTACCGGGGATTTATCTATTCCCGCCTGGTGATGAGCGCCAACGATCCCATGGATATGCTGGTGGCGAACGCCCTGGCGGTACTTCTCCTCACCGGTCTCTTTCAGAAAAGGCGGCTGGGACCGCCGCTGGCGGCAGGGTTCGGCCGGAGGCGGCTCTTTCTCTCCCTGACCGGGGTGTATTTCGGCTGCGTCATTCTCGTTTGGAGCATCTCCGCCGTCTACTTGCTGAACCGGTACTGCATCGAATTTGCCCCGGAGGAGTCGGAGTTCTTCCGGGTGACCCAACTCACCTGGTTTTGCTCTTTTCTCTGGAAGGCTTCCGTCGCCTATCTTGCCGCCATGCTTCTGCGCAGACCCCTTCCCGCCTTTCTTGCGGCTCTGGCCGTGTATTTTCTCTTCGTGTCCGTCAGATCCGAGCCGAACATCCTGCCTACGTGGATCATCGGCAGCGGAATGGAGGTGAAATCCTGGGATCCGGGGGTGGAGCTCTGGCCTCTGATCCGGACGGATATCGTGGCCGCCGGATCCTTCCTGGTTTCCATCCTGGCCAACTGGCTCACATTCCGCAAACGGGGCCTGGAATGATCTTCGGTTACGACAAAATAAGGAAAGGACGGTGTGATTCATGCTGCTGCGACTTACCCGCGTCCGTCTGCGGACGGAATGGCTCCTGCTGCTTTGCCTGGCGTTCCTGATCGTCCTGTATATCTGGTTCTGCGGCCTGGACATGCGCACCACGTCTCTCGGGACATTTGAGCAGTTTGAAGAGAAATACGGCGCGATGTTCAGGGACGGGCTCAGTCGGGACGAGGCGGAGCGAATGACCACCGGCTTTGCCCTGAAGGATCCCATCAAAGAGGGAACGGGCATTCGGGAGGCGTACGAGGCGATTCTGCGCAAGCTGCGGGGCTTTGCCTACTCCCGCTTGTTGATGGGCGCGGAGAACTGCGCTTTTCTTCTCATGGGCGCCCTGGCGGTGCTGTACCTGTGCCCTCAATTTGGGAAACGGAGGGCGGCCCAGTGGCTGAGCGTCGGATACGGCCGGGGACAGGTCTTCCTCTCCATGACCCTGACCTATTATGCCTGCGCGGTCCTGCTTTGGCTGATCTCCTCCAGCATCCTGCTGGGGCTCTACCGGATCTCCTTTTCCCCGGAGGAACGGGGCTTCTTCCGCACCACCCAGCTGAGCTGGCTGTGCAATGTCCTGTTCAGCGCGGCGCTGGCCTATCTCTCGGCCTTTCTCCTGCGCAGGCCCCTTCCCACCTATCTGGCGGCCCTGGCGGTGTGGTTCCTCCTGCGCGTGGAATCGCCCGCCCTGAGCGCCAGCCCGGTGGTCATCATGGGCTCCGGCGAAATCATCAAATCCTGGGATCCGAGGATGGATGCGGGATCTCTTGCCGCGGGAAACTGGATCACCCTGGGTTTCCTGGCTGCGGTCGTTATCCTGTCCTGGTTGAGTTTTCGGAAAAGGGGGTTGAACTGATCATGAGCGAATCGGTATTGGAAGTATCCCATCTGCGGAAGGTCTATCAGAAGCGGGATGTGCTGAAGGACGTGTCCTTCCGGCTGGAGCCCGGCACCGCCACGGCCCTGGTTGGCCCAAACGGGGCGGGGAAGACCACCCTCATCCGCATCCTGGCGGGGTTGGTGATCCCGGAGGAGGGGAGCGTTTCCCTCCTGGGATCGCAGAACGACAGAGAGCTGCGCCTGGCCAGGCAGCAGGTGGGCTTCATCGTGGAGTCCGCCTTCGGCTACGACACCATGAGCGTCACCCGGAATCTGGATCTCCGGGCGGAGCTGTACGGGAAGCCGGACAAGGCTTGGCTCGAGGAGCTGCGGCAGGAGCTGCGGCTCACTCCGGAATACGGCGTCGCCCGCCGGGAGCAGCTGAAGCTCCTGTCCCTGGGGCAGAAGGGGCGGTACGCTCTGGCCTCAGCCCTGGTGAACAAGCCCAAGCTCCTAGTCCTGGACGAGCCCCTGGTGGGCATCGACAGGGAGAACGTAAAGGTGGTTTCCGACCTGCTGAACCGGCTCTGCGGGGAGGGGATGACCATGCTCCTCTCCGGCCATGTGGCGGAGCAGCTGCAGAAGATCTGTTCCCATGCCCTCCTTCTGGATAAGGGCGTCATGACGGGGCCGGTGCCCATGGAGGAGGTCGTGGAAGAGGAGGACGGGGAGGAAGAGGCATGAGGCCCCTCCCGCTGGAAGCCAAGCGCTTCCTGTACAGCCTCTGGATGCTCCCCGCCGTGCTCCTGGTCCTGGCGGGCCTGATCTATTACGTCTACCGCACCGGGGTGTACCCCCAGACCAGGGAGCCCCGGGTACTCCTGGCTATGCTCCTGGGTACGGTGAAATACCATATCCTCCTGTACGGAGTGCTGGCCATCGCCCTGGCGGGGGTGGACTCGGGGAACCGCGTCCCCCTGCTGGAGACCCTGGCGGGCGGATCTCCCTATCGCTTCCTGCGGCGGAAGGCAGTCCTTTTTGCCGGAGCGGTGCTGGTGTGCGAGCTGGTTTATCTCATCGTCCCCCTGTTCCTGTGGCATATCCCCGAATGGGAGCTGGCGGGCGTCTATCGGGAGCAGGGACTGACCCCGCCCATCCTCCGGCTCATTCCCGCCCGGCTGTTCCTTGACCTGGGGATCGCCTTTCCCCTTTTCCTTCTCCAGGCGGCCCTTCCCAGCCTCCAGTCCATGCTGGTGGCGGATTCTGCCGCGGCCATCCTGTGGATCGGCCTGTTTAACGATCATCTGGAGCAATGGTTCAAAGGACTCCTGCTCCAGCCCCTTCCCCGGACCTGGTTCCTCTGGGCCGCCCTGTCCATCCTGGCGAGCATCCTGCTGAGCTTCGCCGCCTTCCGGCTGAAGGCCATGCGGCGGTGACCGCCGGGCCAGGTACGTGACCCCGCCTGCAAATGGCTAAAGGAGGTTCGAATCATGACGCTTCGTCTCACCCATATCCGCCTGAGGGCGGAATGGATCATGCTGATCATCGCCCTGGCCCTGCTCATCCTGTATATCTGGTACTGCGGTACGGATATCCGGGCGGCGAGCCAGCTTTATTCCTATGAGCAGTTTGAGTTTGTTTACCATGTGATGAATCCGATCCAGGTCGCGGAAAGCTATGATCTCGACGTGTCGAAGCTGCCGGAGAGAGCGGATCTGCGGGACGTGTACAACGCGGCTGTCCGGGCACACCGGGGCTGGCTCTACGCGCTGATCCTCAACAGCGCGGAGTATTTCACCTTCCCCGCCCTGAACGGCATGGCGGTGGTTCTGCTGTGCATGACGTTTCGGAAGCGCCGGATCGGGCAGTTCCTCTCCGCGGGATACAGCCGGCTGCAGGTCTTCCTCTCCCTCACCCTCCCCTATTTCGCATTCGCCGTGCTGCTGTGGCTGCTGGCCTCATTCTGTCAGCTCAGCCGCTATCACATTTCTTTTTCGCCGGAGGAGGGGTACTTTTTCCGGACCACCCAGCTGACCTGGCTGTGCAACATCCTGTTCAACGCGGCTCTGGCCTATCTCTTCGCCATGCTCCTGCGCCGGCCTGCGATCTCCTTCGTCGCGGCCATGGGAGTGCGGATCCTCCTGCTGATCCTTACCCGGAACTGGAGCGCCTCCCCGCTCACCATCATCCAGACCGAAAGTATCAGTCCGTCCTGGGACCCGGGGATGGACCTGAGCCCCCTGATCACCGGGAACTGGATCACCCTGGGCTTCCTGACGGCGGTTCTGGCCGTCGTCTGGCTGAGTTTTCGGAAAAGGAGGTTTGAAGCATGAGGGAAGCCGTACTGGAAGTATCCCATCTGCGGGTGGCCGATCATCAGCGGGATGTGCTGAAGGACGTGTCCTTCGCCCTGGAAAGAGGTACGTCCACGGCCCTGCTGGGACCCCAGGGGGCGGGGAAAAGCACCCTCATCCGCACCCTGGCGGGTCTGCTGTTCCCGGAGGAGGGGACCGTTTCCCTCCTGGGCTCCCGGAACGACCGGGAGCTGCGCCGGGCCCGGCGGCGGACGGGCTTCATGCTGGAGTCCCCCTTCGGTTACGACAACTTGACCGTGGAGCAGAACCTGAACATTCGGGCGGCGCTGTACGGCAGGCCGGATCAGGCCAGGCTCCGGGAGCTCCGGCAGGAGCTGCGGCTCACGGAGGAATACCATATCGCCCGGAAGGAGAAGCTCAAGCTCCTGTCCGTGGGAGAGACGGGGCGGTATTCCCTGGCTGTCGCCCTGGTGAACAGACCCGATATCCTGATCCTGGACGAACCCCAGGTGGGCGTCGACCCGGAGAACAGGACGGTGATCTCCGCGCTTCTGAACCGCCTCCGGGAGGAGGGGGTGACCCTGCTCATCTCCGGGCAGTCGGCGGCGGAGCTGCAGATGATCTGCACCCGCGCCCTGCTGCTGGAGGAGGGGGTCCTGCGGGGCCCGGTGCCCATGGAAGAAGCGCTGAAAGAGGAGGAGGCAGAGGAGGCAAAGGAGGAAGAAGAGGCATGAAGCGTGCTTTTGCCCGGCTACTCGTCCTTTCTCTCCTCCTCTGCCTGGTGACGGGCTGCGGAACGCCCGGGGAGGCCCCGCTGCCTCCCGCGATCCGTCACCTGGCGGTGAAGCGCCTGGTTCTGGAGCCTGCAGCCCTGGGGGACGCGGAGCCCTGGAGCCGGTACTGGGCCGAACCGGATACGGTGAATGCGGATCTCACCCATTCCCCCGGACTGGCCTATTCCCTGACGGTGGGGAACAACACGGCGTTCAACGGGGGCCTGCCTGCGGGCTACGATCTGCAGGGACTTATCGAATGGGGCAAGGACCCGGGACTGAACGTGGATATCCTCCATGCCCACGGATTTACCGGCGGCGGAGCGATCATTGCCTATATCGACCAGGGCGTCCTGCCTCACCCGGAATACGACCGGGAAAACATTCATATCACCAATACGGGGAATTATCCCCTGAGCATGCACGGTCCGGCGGTGCTGTCCCTCCTTGCGGGGGAAAGCATCGGTGTCGCCCCGGATGCGGAAATTTACTATCTGGGCTGCGATTCCGGCGACGGATACTCCCAGCTCCATGAGGCGGACTGCCTCTACCGGGTGATCGCCTTGAACGAGACCCTGCCCGAGGGGGAGAAGATCCGCATGGTGGGCTTTTCGGACAATATCAGCTCCGGTGAACCTTATGAGCAGGAATTCCGGGCCGCGGCCAAGGCCTGCGAAGAGGCGGGGATCATGGTCTGGTTCTGCGGAGAAAACGGCGCGGTGGCCTTCCTCCCCTGGTCCGATAAGAACGACCCCGGCAGCCTGGCGCCCGAACACTGGGGCGGAGGTCACGGCGCTCAGGTCTGCTTCCCCTCCGCCGGCCGCACCGTGGCCTGCGTCTTCGACCCCGCCCACTACGTCCATTATGCCAGCGGAGGTCTGAGCTGGACCATGCCCTATGCCCTGGGGCTCTACGCCATCGCCTTATCCATCGATCCCGGCCTGACCCAGACGGATCTGCGGACCATCGCGCGGGATACCGCCGATGAGATCAATGATGGGAGCAAACGGGTGGTGGATCCCGTGGAATTCGTGGCGGCCGTGTTGGAGCGGGTGGGCCGGGACGGGGAAGCCCGGGAGCTGCGGGAGGAGGTCCGGGCCCGACAGAAGTACCTCTATGCGGTGGTGGACCAAGCCGCCATGTCGAAGGAGGACCAGCGGGCCGTATTCGACGCCCTGGCCTGGATCACGGAGGCCCGGGTGGTGGTGGCGGACGCCTCCCGCTTCGCCGACGGGGCGGAGCTGTACGCCGCTATCGAGACAGACCTTCGGGAGCGGGGCGGGACCCTGGCCGGTTATCAGCTCTTCGGAGAGGTCCCCCAGCCTCCCGACGAGGGGAGCGGGGAAACGCCGCCCGTCTGGCGGCTGAATCTGGGGAAGGGGGAATATGTGACCTTCTTCCGGGATTATCTGGAAGCAGCCCGGGCCGGAGAGCCGGATACGCTGGCAGACGGCGTGCTGTTTCCCCCCAACCGGGCAGGCATGACCCTGTGCGACGCGGAGGGGACACTGGGGCATTAACAGGTATATTCTTACCTTGGCAGCGGAGGTTTCTCCGCTGCCCTCTTTTCAATCTCTCTTTTCCAGGAAAAATTCATCAGATTACTCTTGACAATCAAGTGATTATGTGGTAACGTTTCCGGTAAAGGAGGGGATGGGATGCAGAGAGTCTTGCCCGGTTCCACGCTGCATTATGATGGGAGTACCCCCGGTTCCGCAGAGATCCTGCTCTCGGCCCTGTTTGCGGGCGGGGATCTCATGCTGGCCCAGGTATCCCATATATCCGGCCTGGAACCCTATGTGATCCAGAACTGGGTGGCAAGAGGGTTTCTTCCGCCTCCGGTGGCCAAGCGGTACAGCCGCAGACAGCTTTCCCGGATCCTGATCATCCATATGCTGCGCAGCGTTCTGCCTTTGGAGGAGATCTGCCGCCTGCTGAGTTATGTAAACGGACATCTGGACGATATTTCCGACGATCTGGTGGATGATTCGGCTCTGTACATGGCCCTGGTGGCCCTGACGGAGGACGACCCGCCCCCCATCAAAACCGTGCTGAAGGACTACCGGGAGCCTTTCCCCGGAGCCCAGCGCCGGGTGGAGCAGGTGCTGGAGATCATGCTCCTGGCCTACCGGGCGGCGATGCTGAAGGATGAGGCCCAGGCGTACATCGGACGGCTGGATATACAGTAAGGAAGTAGGAGGGATCAGATATGCAAGCCTGGTGGGAATCCTTGACCGCGTTGGAGCGCGTTTTTGCCGCCGCCGCGATCCCCGCGACCCTTCTGCTCATCATCCAGCTGGTCTCCACCCTCATCGGCCTGGGCGGCCAGGATGGGGATGCGGACGGACCGGATCTGGACGGGGACGGCGTCCCGGACGGCATCGACCTGGACCTGGATGGGGACGGTATCCCCGACGGGATCGACCTGGATGGGGACGGGATCCCGGATGAGTTTTACGAATCGCCGGAGGAGACGGAAGTCCAGCATGAGGGCTTCAATCTGCGCCTCTTCAGCTTCCGGGGCATCGTGGCCTTCTTTGCGGTGTACGGCTGGGGAGCCCTGGCCATCTCCCGGTCCGGCCGGCCCTGGCTGGTGGCTCTGATCGTAGGCCTGATCCTGGGCGTCGCGGCCATGTTCCTGGTGGCGGTCACCATGCAGCTTTTCGTCCGCCTCCAGTCGGACGGCACCGTGGACCCCAACAACGCCGTGGGCCTGGCGGGGGAGGTTTACCTCTCCGTCCCGCCCGGAAGGCAGGGGGAAGGCAAGGTGAACGTGGTGATCCAGGAGAAGATGACCGAGTGCGCCGCGGTGACGGACGAGGAAAGGGCCATCACTACCGGAGAGAAGATCACAGTCATCGGCGTCACCCGGGATAAACAGCTCATCGTCATGCGAAGAGAGTAAGCAAGAATAGAGAAGATAGGAACAGTATGTAAAGGAGGAAGTGACAATGGGAATGGAAACCATCATTCTGATCTGCGTCGTGGTGGTCCTGTGCTTCAGTCTGCTGGCCGCCATCATGCGCCGGTACAAGAAATGCCCTTCGGATAAGGTCATGGTGGTCTACGGCAACGTGGGCAGCAATAAGGACGGCACCAGCCGCAGCTCCAAGTGCATCCACGGCGGCGCGGCCTTCGTCTGGCCCATCATCCAGGCGGCGGAGTTCCTGGACCTGACCCCCATCAGCATCTCCGTGGACCTGCAGAACGCCCTGAGCCGCCAGAACATCCGCATCAACGTGCCCAGCACCTTCACCGTGGGCATCAGCACGGAAAACGGGGTCATGCAGAACGCGGCCGAGCGGCTGCTGGGCCTCAAGCTGGGGCAGATCCAGGAGCTGGCAAAGGACATCATCTTCGGCCAGCTGCGTCTGGTGATCGCCACCATGGACATCGAGGAGATCAACGCCGACCGGGATAAGTTCCTGGACGCCGTGAGCCGGAACGTGGAGACCGAGCTGAAGAAGATCGGCCTGCGGCTCATCAACGTGAACGTAACGGATATCAGCGACGAGAGCGGCTATATCGAAGCCCTGGGCAAGGAGGCCGCCGCCAAGGCCATCAACGACGCCAAGCGCACCGTGGCCGAGAAGAACAGGGACGGCTCCATCGGCGTCGCCAACGCCGACCGGGACCAGCGCGTGCAGGTATCCGAGGCCAACGCCCTGGCCATCGAGGGCGAGAACAGCGCCAAGGTCCAGGTGGCCATGTCCGACGCCCAGCGCCGGGAGAAGGAAGCGGAGGCCATGCGCCTCGCCACCGCCGCAGAAAAGATCCAGGCGGCCAAGGCAAAGGAAGAAGCCTACGTGGCGGAGCAGCAGGCCGAAGCGGCCCGTGCCGCCCGGGAGAAGGCCACCCAGGAGGCGGACATCATCGTCTCCACGGAGATCGCCAAGCGCCGTGCGGAGCTTGAGGCGGAAGCCGAGGCGGAGAAGATCCGCCGGAAGGCCGCCGGCGAGGCGGACGCCATCCGGGCCCGGATGAACGCGGAGGCCGAAGGCCAGAAGGCCATCCTGACCAAGCAGGCCGAGGGCTTCCGGGAGATCGTGGCCGCCGCGGGCGGCAATGCGGAGGCGGCGGTGAAGCTGCTGCTGACGGATAAGATGGAGGACCTCCTGCGGATCCAGGTGGAGGCCATCAAGAACGTAAAGATCGACAAGGTCACGGTCTGGGATTCCGGCGCGGGCAAGGACGGCAAAAACGCCACCGCCGGGTACCTCACCGGCCTGCTGAAGAGCGTGCCTCCCCTCAGCGAGATGTACGCCATGGCGGGGATGGAGCTGCCCGGCTTCCTGGGAAAAAAGGATGAGCCGGAAGCGATCCCCGCGGAAGAGCCCGCAGCGGTGCCTGCGGCGGAATGAGCGCGTAAGACCGGGCCCCCCTCCCAAGGGGGCCCGGACGGAAAACGGAGAAAGGAGGAACATATGCCGACAATCGTATGGACCCTGATCCTGCTGGTGTGCGCATTGGGCCTGTTCGTTGTGGAAATACTGAATCCGGGCTTCGGTCTCCCGGGGATCGCCGGGATCGTCCTCCTGGCGGCGGATGTGTACATCACCGCCCGGACCGTACAGGAAGCCATGATCCTGGGCCTGATCGCGGCGCTGATCGTCCTGATCTTCCTGGTCTTCGGCGCCAGGCTCATCTCCAAGGGCAAGCTGCCCAAGAGCCTGATCCTGGACCAGGCGGAGGAGGATTACCGGAGCAGCGAGGACATGAGCGCCCTCCTGGGGACCACCGGAAAGACCCTGACGGTCCTCCGCCCAGCCGGGATGGCGGAGCTGGGCGGCAGAAAGGTGGACGTGGTCACCCGGGGTGAATTCCTGGATAAAGACAGTTTTGTGGAAGTAGTGGAAGCGGCGGGGGGACGCATCGTCGTCCGGGCCTGCCAGGACCCGGCTCTGCCGGAGAGTTAAGGAGGAGTAAACATGGCAGGACCTATCATTCTCATCGCAGTCATCATCATCGTTGTGATCCTGTTCTTCCAGTTCGTCCCCGTGGCCCTGTGGATCAGCGCCCTGGCCGCCGGCGTGCGGGTGGGCATCTGGACCCTGATCGGCATGCGTCTGCGCCGGGTCATTCCTTCCCGGATCGTCATCCCCCTGATCAAAGCCGTGAAGGCCGGCATCAATATCCCCATCAATAAGCTGGAGGCCCATTACCTGGCGGGCGGCAACGTGGACCGGGTGGTGAACTCCCTCATCGCCGCCCAGCGCGCGAATATCCCCCTGGAGTTCGAGCGCAGCGCCGCCATCGACCTGGCCGGCCGTGACGTGCTGGAGGCCGTGCAGATGAGCGTCAACCCCAAGGTCATCGAGACCCCCATCGTGGCGGCCATCGCCAAGGACGGCATCGAGCTGAAGGCCAAGGCCAAGGTCACCGTCCGGGCCAACATCGACCGCCTGGTGGGCGGCGCCGGGGAGCAGACCATCATCGCCCGCGTGGGCGAGGGCGTGGTCACCACCATCGGCAGCGCGAATACCCATAAGGAAGTGCTGGAGAATCCCGATCTGATCTCCAAGACCGTGCTCAGCAAGGGCCTGGAGGCGGGCACCGCCTTCGAGATCCTCTCCATCGACATCGCGGATATCGACGTGGGCCGGAACATCGGCGCACAGCTCCAGGCGGACCAGGCCGAGGCGGACAAGAAGATCGCCCAGGCCAAGGCGGAGGAGCGCCGGGCCATGGCCGTGGCCGGCGAGCAGGAGATGAAGGCCAAGACCCAGGAGATGCGGGCCAAGGTGGTGGAGGCCGAGGCCGA
>CAMZIY010000014.1 GCA_947307365.1 uncultured Clostridia bacterium | reverse complement strand
CCGATGACGCTCTGGTGCAGCAGGACCTGGTTCAGCACGCTGCCCAGCACATAGCGGTAACCGGGGGTGCTGGTGGCGACTTCCACCGCTTCGGAGATGGCGCAGCCCAGACTGCCGGTGGTGCCGGGGAACTGCTCCAGGATCGCCCGACCGATATTGGTCTCCATGGAGGGGGAGGGGGTGACGGAGGCGCCGTAGGTCCGCATGACCTCCCGGCGGAAGGGCTTCTGCTCGTAGGATACCTTCACCATGAATACCTTGCAGTCCAGCTGGAAATAGGAGCAGGCCATGGAAAGCGCGGTGCCCCACTGGCCGGCGCCGGTTTCGGTGGTGACGCCCTTGAGACCCTGCTTCTTGGCATAATAGGCCTGGGCAATGGCAGAGTTCAGTTTATGGGAGCCGCTGGTGTTGTTGCCCTCAAATTTGTAGTAGATCTTTGCCGGGGTCTGAAGACGTTCCTCCAGGCAGTAAGCTCGGACCAGGGGAGAGGGACGGTACATTTTATAGAAATCCCGGATCTCCTGGGGGATCTCGATATAGGCATTGTCGTTATCCAGTTCCTGCTTGATGAGCTCGTCGCAGAAGACGGGGGCCAGCTCTTCGGCAGTCATGGGCTGATGGGTCCCGGGATTCAGCAGGGGAGCGGGCTTGTTCTTCATATCTGCCCGGACATTGTACCAGGCTTTGGGCATCTCCGATTCTTCCAGATAGATTTTATAAGGGATCTTTTCCATGTTTATATACACTCACTTTCTTTTCATTGTTTTGAATTTCATGGATTTACGTCAGGTCGTCAGGATTCAGTTATAGTATTGGCGCGGCTGCGCCATCGTTTTGGAAAATACGGCATCTCTATCCCTCCAGAAAACAAAAAACAGTCCTGTCCCAAACAAAGAGCTGGGACAGGACTGAATATCCTGCGGTGCCACCCGGCTTGACGCAGATATACTGCGTCCACTCACGCATACCAACATATGCTGACCTTTTGTAACGGAGGGTCAGCTCCGTCTCACCTACTCTCAGCGCATCGCCTGATTTCGGCTCGCCCTCGGAAGCCCATTCGACCGGCTGCCTTCTGCTGTGCTCTCAGCCCCCACAGCTCTCTGGGAGAAAACCCACCGGCTTACTTACACTTCTTCAACGGTTTATCGGAGTATAGCATTGAACTATTCCGTTGTCAATAGGGAAATTTAAAATTTTCGCAGATTTACGAAGCACTGTGCAGAAGCCTCATTCCGCCATGAAACGGATCCATTGCGCCTTCGCGTCCACCCGGGCCTCCACACCGAAGGGCAGAATACACCGGGGAAGGGCATGACCAACGTTCAGGTTTGCCAGAATGGGAAGCTTCGGATCGTCGACGACCTCCAGCAGCAGCCGATGGTATTCCTCCTGGTAGGTCTCGTCCATGGGCTTGCCCACAAGAATGCCGTTGACGACGGAGAAGAGGCCCATATCCTTCAGCAGACAGAGCGCCCGACGATAGATTTCCGGCGGCATGAGGACCTCGCTGGATTCCAGCAGCAGGATGTGCCCCTGCCAATCCGAAAGTTCTGGAAACAGGCTGTATTCCCTGGCCAGTCGTTGGATCTCCCGGTATTCTTCTCCCTCCAATAGATCATAGATGGAATCGATGCAGCCGCCCAGGATGGGTCCGGAGAATACCGGCGGTCCCTGCAGCAGTTCCCAGCCCCGATCCGGATGTCCGGAAAGGGGAACGCCGACCTGATCCGGTGTGAATCTTGCCCTGGAGCTGTACCAGACCGGGCTTGGCCTGACTTCGCGAATGGCGCCTGTCCGGATGAACTCTTCAAAGTAACGGCGCGTGTAGGGGAGCATCTCGTCGCTGAGTTCGCAAACGTCCGACAGGAACGATTGGCCGTAAAAGGTCGGCAGCCCCAGCTTGTGGAGCATCAAATGGTTCCCGGTGGTATCGGAAAATCCCAGAAAAGGCTTGTATTTCAGGGCGTGACGCAGCTCATCATGGCCAAAGAGCCAGGGAAGCATCCGCACCGTATCGTCCCCGCCGATGGCGCAGAGGATCAGGTCGATCTCCGGGTCCCGGAAGGCCTGGAGCAGATCCGCGGCCCGATCCTCCGGATGCTCCCGAACATATTCGATCCCCTTGAGGGCATGGGGAAGGAAGCGTACCTGCAGCCCCATATCCTGCAGCCGTTTTACACCGATCTCTACTTCAAAGCGGACCTTTTCCTCTCCGATGGTCCCGCTGGAGAGGCTGACTATCCCTATGGTACGGATCATTTTTCATCCTCCTGATTTGATATGCGCCAGTTTATCATGTTCGGACAGCGGACGCAATCCGGTTTCAAGTTGCTTTTCCGGCAAGAGTGTGGTATATTGGACGTGCTTTTTATGACCCCCGGAGGTGTAAGAGAATATGGCAAAGAGAAAAACGATATTTCGGACGGCCGCCGTGCTGTTGATGACGGCCGTGGTGCTCTTGTCCTGCGCCGGCTGTGTGGTGATCGGCAACCGCAAGCCCATCGCCACCATCGTGTTCAGCAATGGGACGGAGGCTACGATCCGGCTGTATCCGAATAAAGCACCCAATACGGTGGACAACTTCATCAAGCTGGCCAATTCCGGCTTCTATGACGGCAGCCCCGTTCACCGCATCGTGGAATATGTGCTGGTGCAGATGGGCGGTCCCGCAAACTCCGATGAATCGGACGCCGGATATTATATCAAGGGCGAATTCGCGGATAACGGATTCTTAAAGGACAACCTGATCTTTAACGAGGGCATTGTAGGTATGGCCCGTCTGGCCTCGGATGAGGACGACAAAAAATTCTACAATACCGGCAGCAGCCAGTTCTTCATCATGCTGGAGCCCAAGGCTGCCATGGACGGAAAATACTGCGCCTTCGGCAAGGTGATCACCGGGATGACGGATATCGTAGCCATTTCAAAAATGGACGTGGACAGCAACGATTATCCCCGGGATGAGATCTATATCGTCTCCCTCCGGGTAAACTGCTACGATTATAAGCCAAACGAACCCAAAACCATTGATAAGTCTTCGGTAGATATCTACTGAGTTTTCCGGCTCCGGTTTCAGACCGGAGCCGGAATTCACATTGACAATGCAGACAAAATGGGGTAGACTTAGTTTACAAATTTAGAACAATAATACAAGGAGGACTCTTCATGAATCTGGTTGAGAAGTTTGGCCCGATCGCGGCCCGCAATTCCATTTCCCAGTATTGCCCCCCCAAATGCTTTGAGCTGGCGGGCAAGGAATTCGATTTTGTCATGGATACCGGCGAGTGCTCTGGTGACATCCACCTGGAATTCGTGGATGAGAGCAAGGTCAACTGGAGCATCATGAGCGGCAAGTTTTCCGGCAGCTCTGAGCGGTATGAGTGCCGCAAGGCGGACGACTATACCTACCTGGTAACTTACTGCATGCCCGAGCCCAATCGGGAGAACCACACCTTTGTCATCGATAAGGAGCAGGGTCTGGTCACCTTCCTGCGCTGCGTCGTGGGCGAGAATCCCTACTGGCCCTACCTGATCGACAGCCACTGGGCGTTCGGCTACATCAAGATCGAGGGCGAGGAGCATACGGACATCAAGCGTCATACCTTCACCGATGATGTCGCCGGCACCGGCGTCCGCTGGGTGTACGGCCATGAGCTCTCCACCGTGCATGTGTACTACAACAGCCATTTCTACCGCATCAAGTACAACAACCAGGCCAACGTGTCCAACCTGAGCAGCGGCATGCGCTCCCTGCCCGGTTCTGATGAGGAAGCTTTCTACGTCAAGATCAAGGAAGGCATGTATCTCGTCAGCGTCACCGAGCAGAACATGGAGAAGATCCTGGGCGACAAGATGGGCTTCCGCAGCGATACCCTCTGCTTCCTGGACAACTGGAACCGGATGTACAGCGTCGGCCGCGGCTACGGCACCGCCACCCGGGAAGACACTCCGGATCGGGAGATCTTCTGCATGATCGGCAAATATGCCAAGCCGGAGGAGATCGAAGAACATTTTTTTACGGATCCGAACCCCTACACGGTATAAGGGACGGAGAGGAAGCGGAAACAAAAACGGAATAACGCAATCATAAACTGCGAGGCGGGCCTGATGGCCCGCCTCGATCTTTTGTGCTGCCTGTGTGATCAATCCAGCTTTTTGCGGCGGTTGGAAAACTCCGCCTTGCGCTGGGTATAGGCCTCCATGGCCTCCTGGAAGAAGACCGGCTCCTTCCGTTCCGCGCCGAGGGTTTCCAGCAGCTTTTGGGTAAACAGGGGATTCAATACCAGCAGAGGTCCCAGCAGATAGGTGCCCAGGAAGTTTTTCCGCCGAACGCCTTCAAAGGGGCAGCCCTCCTCCAGGCCGATGCCCCGGACCACGCTGGCGAAGCCCTCTATACCGGGCCCGGGATGACAATGGCTGAAACGGCTGTTGAAGGCCGTGATCTCCAGCCCGTCCCATTTGCCCAGGAAAAAGCCGTTATACCGTTTGTTCAGATCCTGACGCGCTTCCAAATCGAAGAGACCGAGCCCGATGAGGGTGTCGTCCGCCGTCTGGATGCTTTTGCCTGCCAGCTCCAGACTGTTGCCGGTGAAGAGGAAGCAGCAGCCGTCCTCGATCCGATCCTCCATCGCTTTTGCATAGATACGAAGAGCGGGAAGAGCCATCCGCTGACCGCGCTCCGTCATGGGGCCGCAGTAGACGAATCGAACGTCCCCGTCTCCGGCGAAGGCGGGTTCATTGTTCAGCGGAGTTTCGATGTATTCCGCTTCGGGGATGCATTTGCGCAGATAACGCATGTTCGCACCGTCCCCAAAGAGATTGCCCAGCTCCGGGTAGAGGTATTCCAGCTTCATGCCTTCCTCATCCTTTCCGCTATCGCATTCCGTACCATCACAGCCTGGTTCTGCCGATAGACCTCATAGAGTACGAAGACCTTGCCGCATTGGGTCAGATCCACTGCGGCGGCGGCGTCCTTTGCCTGGCGCACTACGGTGATCCGATCCTCGGGAACGCCGGCGATCAGCAGTCTCAGTCGGGTATCCAGGCACCGGGCGCCCACCGCCAGCACCTGCACCGTATCCTCTTCCGCCAGGAATTCAAAGTCCGCGTCATAGAGCCAGGCAATGTTTTCCGAAGAACTCTTTTCGTCGAACACGTCATCCAGCAGCAGAACGACGGCCTTTTTTCCGTCCGCGTTGGCAACGTAGTCAAAGTTTCTGGAGCAAGCTACGGCATTCAGACCTTTGGCCATGATCTCCGTCAGCTCCCAATTTCCGATCTCCTCCTGCCAGAATCGGGACTGGACCACCTGCAGCTTTTCCATCCCTTCCGCGATCTGCTCCGGCGTATAGCCGATGGTGCGCAGAGTGGCCACCGAGGCGACGGCGTTATACAGATTGTATATCGCATCTGCGGGCATGCGATAGTCGTGCCAAACGTCGTTTTCCAGCACGGTCATCAACCCGGCATCCCGATCGGCGGAGATCAGCTGGTAGTCGCCCCGGGGAGAACTCCAGCCGCAGCTGTCGCAGTGGGCACGGCCGATATGGTTGTAGCGGCGGAAGTCATATTGGATCGGTTCGCCGCAGATGGGACAGAGCCGGGCGTCCACCACCAGGTTTTCCCGAACCGGCGGCTCGAAGGGCAGGGGATCGATCCCGAAATACACCCGGCTGTTGAGCTTGGCGACGTTGGAGCTGATGGGGTCGTCTGCATTGAGGATCAGGCGGGTCTCAACCGGAATATATCGGTCCAGAAGAGAGGCAATATATTCCGGGTGAGCGTTGCGGCGCATGGAATCACGGAACAGGTTGGTGATGACAAGGTAATTGGGTTTTACGGCGGGGAAAATGCGGGCGGCACTGCGCTCATCCATCTCCAGCACGCCGACCTTCCGTTTGCAGTGTCCGGAAAGACCGGCTGCTTTCAGAAGGGCGGAAGCCGCGCCGGCATCGATATTGGAACCCAGACGGTTGCTTACCGGGTCCTCGCCGAAGCCGATGAGCAGGTCACAGAGCATATTGCTCACCGTGGTTTTGCCGTTGGTACCCGTCACGCCGATGAGCAGATCCGGCTTGCCGATGCGGGAAAGAAAATCCGGACAGATGCGAAGTGCCAGCTTGCCGGGGAGATAGGTGGCTTTTTTGCCCAGCAGACGCATGGCGAACTGGGCGCACTTGCCCGCGGCAAGAGCCAGGGAAAAACGAAGTCCGTTCACGGTTTCGCCTCCAAATGTCGGTTTCTGAATAACCGACGCTTTTTTTGCAGTATAACATAGATAAACCGTGATTACCAGCTTTCTCAACGATCCGGAATACAATATCGTTGCCGAGGAAAAAAAGATATGATATGATAATAAAAATAGAAGCAGCGGTCTTGCGAAAGAGGAGGTGCGCTTATGGCGGAGAACGACAGCAGGTCGGCTTATCTTGCCGCGCGCAAGCTGGGGCGAAAGTATGTATCCGAGCATTCCGGAGATAAGGACAAGGGGTATCTCCATGTACTGGAGGACAATACCCGGGGCGTGGAGATCCTGGCGGAAATCAACCTGGGCTTCCATGAGATCCCCCTGAACCGGATCGTCGGTACCCGTACCGCCGCGAGGAGCAATTCCTTTGCGGGCAACTTCATGCCCCTCCTGGGGGACGATACGGAATTCGCCATCAAATGGAAGAAAGTCTATGAAAGCCAGTTGGTGGAGGGGATCCGGGAGCCCATCAAGGTTTATGAATATATCAACCACTATTACGTTCTGGAGGGGAACAAGCGGGTCAGCATCCTGAAATACGTAGGCGCCGCTTCCGTGTACGGGAACATCATCCGGCTCCTGCCCGAACGGGATGAAACGAACGACGATATATCCATCTTCTATGAGATGCTGGATTACGATAAGAAGATGTATTTCGAGGGCCTCTGGTTCCATCGCAGGGGCAACTTTACCCGGCTCATGAATCAGACGGAGAAGTACCTCAAGGATCATCCTGAGGTGACGGACACCGTGGAAGAGACCATCAACAATACCTATCGCCGCTTCCACAAGGCGTTCCGGGCTTCCAAGCTGGAGGGGCTGGAGCTGACCTCCGGGGACGCCCTGGTGGAATACAGCCAGATCTTTGGCTATCCCTATGCGGCGGAGCAGCGGGAACTGGTCCGGAATATCCGCAAGGCGAAGGCGCAGTTTCAGGTGGCGGAAGGCAGCCGCAAACGGGATACCATGGAGGTCGACGCTGCGAAGGCGGAGGTCCAGCCGGTACGGCCCAGGCTGCGCAAATCCATGGTCCATGCCGCCTTTGCCTTCGATGACGATCCCAGTACCAGCCTGTTTACCCGCTGGCATTGCCTCGGCATCGACCGGATCGAGAGAAAATATAAGAACAACCTCACGGTGGAGCGGATGTACAACGTGAACCGCTATCCCGGCGGCCCCTTCGCGGCGCTGCAGGAGCTGGCGGCCAAGAAGCCTGACGTGCTGTTTACCACCAGTCCCACCATGTCGGACGCCAGTCTGCGCATCGCCCTGGAGAATCCGGAGCTGATCGTCCTGAACTGCGATCGTCCACGGGAAGGAAAGAACCTCAACACCTATTTCAGCAAGATGTTCGATATGACCTTCCTCTGCGGCGTGTTGGCGGCAGCCATGAGCCGCAGCGGAATCATCGGCTATATGAACTATGCCGCCTGGGGAGAGCTCAAAACCACCTATGAGATCAACGCCTTTGCCCTGGGAGCCAGGCTCATCAATCCCCGGGCGAAGACGCTGGACTATACCCTACGGGGCATCAATTCCTGGCGGGAGCACGATCTGGCTAGGCAGACCATGGCGCAGCACGGCGCGGATGTGGCCTTCTGCCGGCATTCCCCGGATAATCCCCTGGACCGGGTCGCATTCCCTGAGATCTATGCCCAGCTCTACGGGCTCAGTCCTGAGGGGTACACGCTGGAGAGCTATGCGGGAGCCTCCTTCGATTGGGAGCATTTCTATGATAAAGTCATCAGCGACGCCATCGAGGGCCGTACTGCCCTGCTGGAGAGCCGGCATATCGGCGGCAATCCCATCCACTTCGGCTGGGGCATGAGCACCGGGATCATGGATATTTACCCCGTGAACAACGTGATCGGCGAGCGGGCGACCCGATTGGTGAACATCTTCCGGGATCTGGTGCGGGAAGATCGTCTGGCTCCCTTCGAAGGGCCGATCTGGGACCGGGATGGGAATCTTCGCATCGACCATGGTGTCCAGCCGCCTCTGCTGGAGCTGCAGCGGATGCATTGGCTGGAAAGCTCGGTGGAGGAGCTGAATCCCCTGCCGGAAGACTGAGAAAGGAAGCGTATTCGCAATGTTTGAGGAGATCACCGCACAGGCTAAAAGAGCGGTCGAAGAACTGCTGCAGGCGGCGAAGCTGCAGGCCGGGGATCTGTTCGTGGTAGGCTGTTCTTCCAGCGAGATCGTCGGGGAACACATCGGCAAGGGCTCCAGCATGGAAGCGGCGGAGGCTGCGTTTGAAGGGATCTATCCGCTGCTGAAGGAGCGGGGGATCTGGCTGGTGAGCCAGTGCTGCGAGCATCTGAACCGGGCGCTCATCCTGGAGCGGGAGGCGGCCCGGCATTATGGATATGACCCGGTGAACGTACAGCCCTGGGCCCATGCGGGCGGCTCCTTTGCCACCGTGACCTTCGCCCGGCTGACCGATCCTGTGGCGGTGGAGCATGTGCGGGCCGCGGTGGGCATGGATATCGGGGATACCTTTATCGGCATGCATCTGCGGGATGTGGCGGTGCCGGTGCGCCTCAGCCTGAACGCCATCGGCCAGGCCCACCTCACCTGCGCAAGGACCAGGCCGAAGTTCATCGGCGGCGACCGGGCCAGGTATCAGGAAGCGCTGAAATGAACTGAAAAGAACAGAGATCTGAAAACGGGAGAAGTCGTACGGCTTCTCCCGTTTTTACTGAAAACCGCTCTTGACAAATGCGGTTTAATAAATTAAACTGGCTGTAGGTTTAATAAATTAGACCAAAGGCGGTGAGAAAATGGAAGGAAAACGGCTGTCCTATGGAGAAGCCCGCTTTCTGGACGTGATCTGGGAAAACGAGCCCGTATCCTCCGGGCGGCTGGTAGAACTGTGCCGGGATCTGTTGGGGTGGAAGAAATCTACGACCTATACCCGTCTTCGCATCCTGGTGGAAAAAGGATACGTGAAGAATGAGGAAAGCCTGGTAACAGCCTTGGTTTCCCGGTCGGAGGTCCAGGCGGCAGAGAGCGCCTATGTGGTGGAGCAGACCTTTTCCGGTTCGCTGCCCGGGTTTCTGGTCTCATTCCTGGGAGGAAAGACGATCTCCGCCAAGGAGGCGGAGGAACTGAAGAAGCTCATCGACGAGCATCGGGAGGATTGAGATGGAACGCCTGTTTTTCCGGTTGCTGAATATGAGCCTGGCCGCTGTGGCGGTGATCGCGGTAGTGGTGCTCCTGCGGCTGTTTCTGCGGTACGCGCCGAAGAAATGGCAGTATCTGCTGTGGAGCGCGGTCGGATTCCGCCTCTGCTGCCCTGTGAGCTTCAAGGCGGCTTTCAGCCTCTTCCGCCTAAAGCCTACCATCATGAACTCTTTCGGCGGGGCAGAGAACGTCGTGATCCTGCCGCAGAGTATGCCCTCCGCGGCGCAGCTTGCGGTCCCTGCAGCTTCCGCTGCTACCGCGGCGGCTCCCATCACCCCGGCAGCGGTTCCGGCAGTTATTCCCGCGGCTTCGATGCCTGCAGCCGAGATGATCCGGCTCTGGCCGACCCTGGGCATCGTCCTCTGGCTCTGCGGAATGGCTGTGATGCTTGCTCTGGGGATCATCCGGTATATCCGGATGAAGCGGGGGCTTGCGGACGCCGCGGCCCTTGAAAAGAGCGTTTTTGCCACGGACCGCATCCGGGTGCCCTTCATCCTGGGCCTGCTGCCGCCCCGGGTCTATGTTCCCGCGGGTTTGGGTGAGGAAGAACGCAAATATGTCCTTGCCCACGAGCGCGCGCATATCCGCAGGGGGGATCATTGGGTAAAACTGCTGGCCTATCTTCTGCTGGCGGTCCACTGGTTCAATCCCGCGGTGTGGGCAGCCTTCTTCCTTATGAGCCGGGATATGGAGATGAGCTGCGACGAACGGGTGCTCCGGGAGCTGGGCGGTCAGGCAAAGGCGTATAGCCGCACCCTCCTACGCTTTGCCGAGGGAAGGCAGTTTCCCGCCCCCGCGCCCCTGGGATTTGGAGAATCCGACGTGAAGAGCCGTATCAAAAACGCCCTGCGCTGGAAGAAGCCGAAGCTCTGGATCACCCTTGCGGCCACTGTCCTTTGTATTGCTGCCGTGGCTGCATGTACCGCCGACCCGAAGGAGCCGAAGGAAACCGATATGCCGGCGACGGCGGATACTCCCTGGAGCTGGACCAGCACCCTCAAAGCAACGGACATCCGGGAGGCCGCCTTGAAATCGGGATCAGTCCAGGAGGAGGTCCTGCTCACGGAAGAGCAGATCGGCGAGTTGACGGCCCTGCTGAACGCAGTACCGAGGGATCAAGTGGTAGGCGGCAGAGGCATCCCTTCGGATCGGGTACTGGAGCTCCGGGATACCGGATACGCCCTCCGCTTTGCCGGAGGCGTGATCGAGCTGGACTGCGAGGCGCCCAGAGCCTCCGCCGCAAGCGGATACCCGGCGTGGGAGATCCGCGACGAAACCCTGAATGCCTGGCTGAACGCCCTGTGGACGGAAAGTCCCTTCGGAAAATCCGACGATCCTCTGGGCCTGACCATGAGTGTGAAAGACGCCTCGCCTACAGGCTGTACCCTTGTGCTCGCACAGACAGGCGGGAATGCCGCCGGAAAACTGCAGACAGGCGCAGCATTCTTCCTGTACAAGCAAAACGCGCATGGCACATGGGAGGAGTTTGAGGCCCTGCGCAAGGGTATCTGGTATGATTTGGCATATTCTATCCCTAAAGGTTCAGGAACACTGTTGACGGCGGACTGGATCCATATCCTCGGTCCGCTGGAAGACGGACATTACCGGATCGAAAAGAAGATCATGGATGTTCGGGGCGAAGGGGATTACAACACCTACTCGGTCTTCGCGGAGTTCGATATTCTCGGAGACGCAGGAACAAAGACATCCGGTCGATTTACTGTCAGCGCAGATAAATGCGAAACCTGGGCAAGCGGAACGATACAGGTCTTTGAAAAAGAACAAAGCCTTCTGAGCGTGAGGATACTGGCGGAACTGCAGATCGGCCCGAAGGACTTCGGCGGCGTCGCATTCTATCTCCCTGCAGGGTGCGTTCTGGAGAACGTATCATGCACCTATCCGGAGATCGACGGAGCAGCCGGCAGCGACCCGCCTGTCAATGCCTGGACCACAGCAGGGGAAAACGAGAAGTATACTACGGCGATTGAGATCGGACGAAGCCGGGATGAGATTCCCGGCGGAGGCGGAACAGGCACGGTGATCATCGAGGCGTCCTATCCCAGGGACAGCGGCGATCCGATACGTTCCATGGCCTTTGGAGTCGAATGCGGCGCGGAGGAAAAGGACGGATATGTGATCATGGGCATTGAACACAGCGAGATCGTTGTGGAAATCAGATCCCCGTGACGGGAGTTCCTCCAAACCTGTCGATCCTTCCCGAACATATCAGCAAGACAAACACAAAAAGCACCAGCCGTCCAAAGGATCTGGCTGGTGCTTTGATTCGCGTGGCTGCCGCTTAATCGTCCAGGTCGGCGTGGAAGCGGAGGATATCCTCGCTTCTGCCCAGGATCACCAAACTGTCCGTCTTCTTGAAGGGATAGCCCGGTTCGATGTGGGTGGTGATCTTGCTGCCGCTCTGGATAGCCACCACGTTGATGCCGTATTTCTGCCGCAGATTGCTGTCTGTGATGCGGACGCCCACCAGCTTCCGGGGAACGGGACATTCCGCGATATCCATTTCATTATTCAGGCGGATATAATCCATGAGGGAACTGCCGGTGAGACGCTGGGCGAGTCTGGCGCCCATATCCCGCTCCGGGAAGACCATTTCCGCGCCGATCTTCTCCAGCAGTTGGCCATGTTCCCGGCTGACGGCCTTGGCCATGACCCGTTTCACACCCAGGGCCAAAAGATTCATGGCGGTGAGCAAGCTGACGTCCAGGGCGCCGATACAGATGATGACGGCGTCGCAGGCGCCGAAGCCCACATCCTCCAGGTTCTGCCTGGAAAGATTATGAATGACATAGGCATATTCGGTATATGCTCTGGCTTCGTTGACCTTGCTCTCTACCTGGTCCGCCACGATGACCTCTGCGCCTGAGGCGGCGAGCCCTTGTGCCAGGGCGCTGCCGAAACGCCCGAGGCCGATGACGCCGAATGTGCCTTTTTCCTTCGTGATCTTTTTCATCCTATGGTGAATCCCTCCTGGCTGTAGGCCCACTCGTTTTGCGCGGAGTAGCGCCACAGCGTTGCAATGGTGAGCGGGCCCAGGCGGCCCACGAACATACAGACGATCAGAACGATCCTGGCTCCGGCGCCCAGCTCCGGGGTGGGGACGATGCTCAGACCCACGGTGCAGCAGGCGGAGACGGTCTCAAAGAGGAGCGACATGAAGTCCCGTCCCGGCTCGCAAAGGCAGAGCATGAGGGCGGCAAAAATGAGGAACGAGCCGCCTATCAGGACCACGGTGAAGGCTTTGCCTATGACTGCATCCGGTACCCGTCTGCGAAAAGCCTGGGGATTTTTCCCCGTTGCGGTGGACCGGGCAGAAAGAAAAAGCGCAAATATGGTGGTGGTTTTGATGCCGCCGCCGGTGGAACCGGGAGAAGCGCCCACGAACATCAGAAGGCACATGACCAGCAGGGCGGCGGGACGGAAACCGCTGAGATCCCAGGTGGCAAAGCCTGCGGTGCGGGCGGAAACGCTCTGAAAAAAGGCGCCCATCCAGCTGATCGGCTGAGCCAGACGCAGCAGCAGGGTACCTCCGATGATCAGAATCCCGGTCATGACCAGGACCACCTTGGTCTGCAGGCTCAGAATGCGCCTTCTGCGGAAGCGGTACAGATCCAGGATGGCCAGGTAACCCAGACCGCCGCCGATGATCAGGAGGGCAGTGACCAGATTTATCCAGACATGATCCCCGTACCGGATTAGGCTGTCTGTGCCGCCCAGGATATCAAATCCGGCGTTATTGAAGGCGGAAATGGCATGGAACACAGCTATGCCCAATCCCCGACCTATACCGAAATCCCGGGCAAATACCGGCCAGATGAGCAGGCTTCCTGCCAGCTCGAAAACCAGTGTGATGAGCAGGACACGGCCCAGCAGGCCGGATACGTCCCGATAGCTGGTGATGTTCCAGCTCTCCTTCAGCATCTGCCTGTCCCGAAGTCGGAGCCCTCCTCCTGCCAGCAGGGTGACGGAAACGCCCAGGGCCGCTACGCCCAGGCCTCCGATCTGGATGAGCAGAAGGATGACGACCTTGCCGAAAACAGTCCAGGAAGCTCCGGTATCCGTCACCACCAAGCCGGTGACGCAGGCGGCACTGGCGGCGGTGAACAGGGAATCCAGAGGACTGGAGACCATGCTCTCCGTCCTTGCCGCGGGAAGACTCAACAGCAAAGCGCCCAGGAGGATCAGGGCCAGAAAACCCAGGGCTATGGTCCTGCCCGGTGTCAGGTGTTTGCGCAGACGTTTCATTGTTTCCTCCAGACCGAGGGGGAGAAGAGGAGAAGCAGGGGGAAGATCTCCAGTCTGCCCAGGATCATGATGAGGGAAAGCAGCAGCTTGTTCCAGCCGGAGAAGAGAGAATAGTTCCCCGCAGGGCCGACTACGCTGAGCCCGGGCCCGATATTGGAGATACAGGCCAGGGTCCCGGTGAAGTTCGTGGTAAGGTCAAATCCGTCCAGGGAGAGGCACAGGGTGCCAAGAAGCAGGATACCGATGTAGCAGACTGAAAACACCAGGGTGGTATGGAGGGTGCTCTCGGTCACCGGTTTATCCTCCAGCCGGACGACGCTCACCCCGTGGGGATGCTGCTGCCGCCAGAGCTCCTGCCGGATCCCCTTGAATAAGATCATGATGCGGGAAACCTTCATGCCGCCGCAGGTGGAGCCGGCGCAGCCGCCGGTAAACATGAGGAGGACCAGGATCCATTTGGAGAATTCCGGCCAGACGTCAAAATCCGCAGTAGAGTACCCTGTGGTGCTCATGATGCTGCCCACCTGGAAGGCGGAATACCGCAGACTCTCCCCGAAGCTGCGGCAAAGGGGCAGGATGTTCAGGGTGATGGCGATGATCGCCAGAGCGGCGAGAGAGAGATAAACGTGCAGCTCCTCGCTTTTCAGCGCCTCCTTCACCTTGCCCACCAGAATGAGGAAATAGAGGTTGAAGTTTACACCGAAAAGGAACATAAACACGGTGATGACGACCTGGTTATAAGGACTGTAAAACCCGACGCTGGCAGCCCGGTTGGAGAAACCGCCGGTGCCTGCTGTCCCGAAGGAATGGATCAGCGCGTCATACAGATTCATACCTCCGCAGAGGAGCAGGATGACCTCCAGCAGGGTGAGCAGGATATAGATCATGTACAGGATCCCGGCGGTTTTTCTGGCGCTGGGGACCAGCTTGCCCACGGTGGGGCCGGGGACCTCCGCCCGCATGATGTGCATGGAACGGCTGCCGGACATGGGCATGACCGCCATGATGAACACCAGCACGCCCATGCCGCCGATCCAGTGGGTGAAGCTGCGCCAGAACAGAGCGCCCATGGTCAGGGCTTCCACGTTCGGCAGGATACTGGCTCCGGTGGTGGTAAAGCCGGAAGCCGTTTCAAACATGGCGTCTATGTAATATGGGATATCCCCGGAAAAGACAAAAGGCAGAGCGCCAAGCATCGAGATGCACAGCCAGGATAGTCCGACGCAGACGAACCCCTCCCGGGCATAGATCTTGGTGTTACGCGGTTTCAGGAGACTGAGAAGGCCTCCCAGAGCCGTGGAAATCACCGCCGTGATCAGAAAAGGAAAGGGAGATTCCCGGTAGAGCAGGGCCACGACGGCGGGAAGCAGCAGAAGCAAGGCAACGGTAAACAGCACCTTGCCCAGGATCTGCGCGATCATTCGGATGTTCATGGCGGAAACATACTTCCTTTTTGTGCGGTCTGATTCGTACTGGTAAGATGTATGAAGTATATCAAGAAAGCGTGGAAAAGTAAACCACTACGGCTGTATAAACGAATCCGGCGGAACAGAAAAGCTGTTCCGCCGGAAAAAGTATCGAGGTTCAGGGCTTTGGCAGGTCGCGGCCTTTGTAGATGTACTGACCGTTCTGATAGACGACCTTGCCGTAGCTTCCGGTGGGATAGAAGGGCTCAAAGTTGATGGGTGCGCCGAGACGCTTGATGACGACCGGGCCATGCCAGAGACCGGCGGGGATGCGTACCACCGTGGGTTCGGTGATGGTGTAGGTCTCAAGATGCTCCGGATCGGGCCCCAGGGAGATCTCGATCTCCGCGTCGAACTCGAAGAACTTGGAGATGTCTGCCCCGGTGAAGAACAGGTATTCCTCTACAGCATGGTGCATATGGGTCTCCCCGATGGTGCATTCCTGCTGGACGATGTTGTATAAGTACCAGAGGCGGCTGCCTTCCATCTCCTCAACGCCCTTGAATCCGCCCCGGGGGCTGACAAAGCGGCTGTCCGTATGGACGTCCGGCTTATACGGATAGACGTACTTGTCATATTTTCCGGTATGGGGCTTCTTCGCCATTTCATAATAGGGGGCCAGCATATCCATCTGATGCTTGGCGGGCTGGTTCTGCTTTGTTTCGCCCTTCTCCTCCGCGGCCTTCATGGCTTTGGAGAAGCACTTGCCGCAGTAGATGCATTCCTTGGAGCGGTCCATGACGCAGCGGCGGATCCCCGCGCCGTCATAGGAAAACTCCTCCCGGCCCTCGGCGTTCACCCGGCGGTTGATCTTGGACCAATCCCCGTCCAGATACACGGCGGAGAAGACGATGGGTTTTTCCATATTGATTTTCCGGAAGTTCACCGGGCAGTGGTACATCTTCGGTGGTACCCGGATGATGGTGGGCTGGGTGATGGTATACATCTCCAGATTCTCGGGGTCTTCGCCGATCCATACGTCGATCTCCGCGTCGAACTCAAAGAAATTCTTCATGTCCGCATTGGTGAAGACGAGGTATTCGTCGGCGCAGTGGTGGGTATGGGGCACTTCCATGGGAAGCGGCTTGTTGACGGCAGTCCAGTCCATATAGACCTTGGCCTTTTCCATCATGGTGGTACCACGGAAAAAGCCTCTGGGGGCAACGAAGCCGTACCAGGAATGGTGCTCCTGCGGGATGGTAAAGATCAGATCGTCGTATTTGCCCATTTCGCTCACTCCTTTTTGGATTAATCGCAAACTAACTGCTTTCACTATACCAGAAGCGGAAGGGGATTGCAATTCCCCGCGGATCAGAATTTGCCGATGTCCATGGCGGCAAAGTAACCGCTGTGGACCGCGCCGGCGACCTTGCCCGGTTTCCTGCAGTCTCCCGCCGCGGTGATGCGGATGCCGAGGGCGGCAAGCTCCGTATACAGACTGTCTTCGCTGCGCATGCCCACGGCGTAATACACGCAGTCGCAGGGCAGGGTCTCGTCCTTTCCGTCTTTTTCATAGACGACGGCATCCCTGCGGATCTCCCGGCAGCGCGCGCCGGTGATCACGTTCAGCTGCTTTTCCCTTACGGTGTACATGAGGCCGAATTTGTAGCCGAAGCCGCCGTCCCGGGCGTATTCCTTCTCCATCTCCAGAACGGTCACCGTTTTCCCCAGGGTGCGGAGGTGAAGCCCTGTCTCAACCCCCACCAGGCCGCCGCCGATGATCACGATGTTGTCCCCGACGGAGGCAGGGTCGCGGTAGACCGCCAGCGCATGGCTGGCATTTTCCCAGCCGGGAATGAACCGGGGTTCGATGGGGCAGCTGCCCGCAGCCAGCACCACGTCGTCCGGTGCCAGGGCGGCGACTTCCGCGGCGGTCGCTGTCTTGTTCAGAACGACTTTGATGCCGGATTTCTCCGTCTGTGCGATGAGAAAGTTCTTATAGCGGTGAAGATCATGTTTGATGCTGTCCGTATCGGTGAAGTTCAGCAGACCGCCGAGCTTATCGGACTTTTCCCAGAGGATCACATCATGCCCCCGGCGATATGCCGTGATCGCAGCGGTCATTCCGGCCGGGCCGCCGCCGATCACAAGGACTCTCTTCCGGTTTTTCGCCTTGCCGATGTCTTCTCCGAAGCCGAGACGCGCCTCCCGTCCGATGAGCGGGTTGACGCTGCAGGTGAAATGGCGGATCAGATTATCGCTGTCGCAGCAGCCCAGACAGCGGATACAGGGAGTGATGTCGTCCGCCTTCCCGGCAAAGGCCTTTTCCGGGAAATAGGGGTCGGCAATGAGGGCGCGGGACATGGAAACGCCGTCCGCCTTGCCGGAGGCGATGATCTCCTCAGCCTGCTCGGGGTAGAGCACCGCGCCGACCGTATAGACGGGGATGTTCACCCGGCCGGAGCGCTTGATCGCCTCCGAAAGATCGGTGTTGATCCCCAGGGGGCGGAAGGTCGCCGTCATGTTGTTCTGCAGGCCTTCCACGCTGACCTCCACCAGGTCGATGTACGCCTGCGCTTTTTCCAGGAAGCAGATCATATCCTCCACAGTGAAGCCGCCCTCCACCCGCTCCGACCCGCTGATCCTGGCCATGACCAGACGATCGGGGCCGACCCGATCCCGGATCGCCTTCAGGATCATCAGGGGGAAGCGCATGCGGTTTTCCAGACTGCCGCCGAATTCATCCGTCCGGGTGTTCACGATGGGGGAGAGGAACTGGGCAGGGAGCCAGCCATGGCCGAAATGCAGGAGGATGGCGTCAAAACCGGCCAGGTAGACGTATTCCGCCGTATCGGCATACTGGCGGCATACTTCCTCCATCATTTCCCGGGTCATAGCCAGGGAGGTCACGCCCGGATTCATGGTCGGAGCCTCCACCGGGCCCATCGCCCGACGGTTGTTGTATTCCGGTTTGGTCTTGATCCCGCCGTGGGTCAACTCTGCGCTGGCCAGGGCTCCGTGCTCATGGATCGCGGCGGAGAGCTCGGCGAAAAGCGGCAGGTTATCGTGGGTCTTCATCATCTCCGGAACGTGGTTCCCGCCGTCGCCCACCGAAACCTCGCCCAGGTTCACGATCGCCGCGCCGCCCCGGGCCTTGTGCTCCAGATACGGCGCGTAATACTCGGTCGGACGGCCGTCAACCGTTTGAAACAGCATATTCGGCGCCGACATGATCCGGTTTTTCAGGAGAACGTTTTTCACGCGGAGGGGAGTGAACAAATTGGGGAACTGAGTGTTCATGTTTATCGCCGTCCTTCATTCAGAATGCGGACCTGGGATCGGCCCGAAGTTGATACTGACTAAAAACAGGATACCATAGGAAGGAATGCATTGCAAGAAAACACCCCGTTCCGGAGGCGCGGAGCAAAGATCGAAAACATCGGATTTGGCTATGAAAAAGAAAAAGCTCTGAAACAAAACGTTTCAGAGCTTTCCACCATGGCAGCGGGAGAAGGATTTGAACCCTCACATACGGAGTCAGAGTCCGCTGTGCTACCCTTACACAATCCCGCTAGACACGTTTGTCATTATACCCGCTTTTGCAGATTTGTCAAGGGAAACGGAAAAATTATTTTTGGCCGGTAAAACCGGAAACCTTTCAGCGTTCAGAATTGCTTCGGGCTTCTTCCTGGCGCTGCTTCCGGCGCATCTTCCGATATCTTGCCCGGATCACGTTGTACCGGATTACCAGAACGGCATATATGACGATGATCGCAATGATCCCCAAAACGACGTATTTCCAGAAGGGCTTGGAGAAGGTCTCCTTGAGCTTGTGCTGGAGCACGGAAAAGCGGGATACGGAGACGCTGGTATTGGCCACCAGCTTGAACGGTCCATAAACCTTGCCGGCATCGTCCGTGACGGTCATTTCTCCCAGGACCTGTCCCCGTTCCACCGGAGCCTGCAGGGGTTCGGCCCCGGGCTGTTCACTGTAGATCTTGACATTTTTCTTGTAATGATCCGCAATGACCAGATCATTGGGGAGGAAGAGGGACAGACTGCCGTCCGCGCAGACCACGACGGTATCCGATCCTTCGCCCAGTTCGACTTTGACTTCATGGATCGGAGCCATGGGATTGACGATCTCCCGCAGACCATAGTTCTGACTGAACCACTGGAACAGGCTGCGGGTCTGCACAAAGCTCTGGATATCCATGAAACCGCTGTCCGATTCTTTGGAGATGCAGCCCAGCACGATGGATACCACATAGGAATCGTCTGTTTTCACCGCGGAGGCCAGACAGAAGCCCGCTTCATCCGTATAGCTGCTCTTGATGCCGCTGGCATAGGAGTAATAGTATCGGGTATAATCCGACCGGAGGATATAGTTGCCGTTGTTGAGGTGCCGGGCGCCGGAAAGGTTGGTTTCCGGAATATCGATGGAAATGGTATTGACGATGTTCATGAGTTCATCGTGCTTCACAAAAGCGGCGGCGATGCGAGCCATGTCACGGGCGGTGGTCTGCTGGCCGGCGTGGGGAAGACCGTGCGTGTTGCCAAAATGGGTGTTTTTGCAGCCCAGTTCCTTAGCTCTGGTATTCATCCGTTCCACAAAGCCGGACAGGCTCCCTTCGCCGACGAAGGTGCCGATGACGTTGCAGGCATCGCTTCCGGAACCGATGAGCGCACAATAAAGCAGATTCCGCAGGCTCATGGTTTCGCCCGGCTGGATCCCCTGGATCGCAGCATCCTCGGAAATATCCGTGCGGACGGAATCCGTAGCTTCGACCATGTCCGCGTAGTCCATATCCCCGGCCTCAACCGCTTCGGCAGCCAAAAGCGCGGTCATCATGACCGTCAGCCCGGCGGCATAAACGGGATCATCCGGCTGCAAAGCATAGAGAAGGTCTCCGCTTTCCGCATCCATCAGTACGGCGGCACGGGCGTCCACCGCCGGCGGTTCGGTCGCCGCGGAAACGGGGATGGAAAAGAAAAGCTGCAGAATAAGCACTGCAGCCAGCAGCATGGGGAGCAAGGTATAACGCTTCATTTTATTCATGGCAATCACCAAAAAAACATGCTAATCTACTATAAATATAGCAAAGATGAGACTTGAATTGCAAGAGGAATTATGAGATATTATTATACAATAGTGGGAAATGTGACCAAAAGGAGAGCGTATACCGATGCAGAGAGGCAAAACTGCCTGGATCCTGAAGCATTTTTGCCTGATTGCGATGGTCGCTGTCCTGTGCCTGGGTATCGGGCTGTTCCTCGGCCGTATGCTCCTGCGGCAGAGGACCGGGATCCTGGCCGCAGAGGTCGGACGGTCGTCGATCGTCGAACTGACGCCATCCCCGGCCCCGACCGGGTGCCTGAACCTGAACACAGCATCGGAAAAGGAATTGGCTGAGCTTCCGGGGATCGGTCCCGTCCTTGCAGAAAGGATCGTGGAATACCGGAGGACGATAGGACGTTTCCGCTACCCATATGAGATCACGGATATATCCGGCATTGACGAAAAAATCTATTCTGCGCTGCGGGACAGGATCACCGCAGACTGAGAAAAGAGAAAAGGAAGGTTTTTCATGCGAGTTTTGGTTGTGGACGACGAGAAGCTCCTTGTTAAGGGGATCAAATTCAACCTGGAGAATGAAGGTTATGAGGTGGAGACCGCTTACGACGGCGTCGAAGCGGTGGAAAAGGTGCGCAGCCAAAACATCGATTTGGTTATTATGGACCTGATGATGCCCAAGATGAACGGTTTGGACGCCTGTATGGAAATCAGGACATTCTCGAAGGTGCCCATCATCATGCTCACCGCCCGCAGTGAGGATACGGACAAAATCATCGGTTTTGAATACGGCGCGGACGATTATGTGACGAAGCCGTTCAATATTCTGGAACTGAAAGCCCGGGTCCGGGCTTTGCTGCGGCGCCGGGGCGTCAGGGACGAGGAAAGCAAGGGTGGCATCCTGGAGAGCGGCACCATTCGGATCGATCCCGAGTGCCGGGTCGCTTACCGGGATGGGCAGGAGGTCGAACTGACCGCCAAGGAATTCGACCTGGTGGAACTGCTCATGCGCAACCCCGGAAAGGTGTACAGCCGGGAAAACCTCCTCAAGCTCATCTGGGGCGCCGAGTATCAGGGCGATATCCGCACCGTGGACGTGCATATCCGCCGGTTGAGAGAAAAAATGGAAATGGAGCCTGCCTCTCCCAAGAAGATCATGACCAAGTGGGGTGTCGGCTATTACTTTAAGGACTAAGTGGAAAAAACTGATGCTGCAATATGGCTTACAGCTGAAATATGCTGTAAGCTATTTTGCAGTTATCCTCCTCTGTCTGACTTTCATCAATGTGATCCCGGTGATCCGTTACCGCGACCTGCTATTTGAAAGCAAATGCAGCACGATGCAGAACCGGGCTTCTCTGATCGCGTCCTCCCTCTCATCTCTGTACACGCTCCATTCGGACGAAGTGCAGAAGGTCATGGAACTGCTGGACGAAGCGGGAGCCGCCCGGGTGATCGTCACGGATGAGGAAGCCCGTATCGTCTACGACTCGGTGGATGGCCCGTCGAGCCGGGGACGGTATGTGCTGTTTTCCGAAGTGATCCTTGCGCTGGAAGGAAAGAATGTTTTTTCCGCCCGTCTGCGGGATGGGGTCCTTACCGGCAAAGCCTGTGTTCCTGTGGTGACCCGGGGGAGTACCATCGGCGCCGTATATATCTATGAGTATGATGCGGAACAAGCGGCGTTGGTAACCGATCTGCAAAGGACCCTGGAGAGCATCAGCGGGGCAGTGATCGCCGCAGCGCTTTTGCTGGCTGTGATCCTCTCTCTGCTCATGACCGGCCGGATCCGCACGATCCTCGGTACGATGCACAGCTTGGGAGAAGGGGATTACCGAACCAGAGCAAAGGTGCGGGGCAGCGATGCGCTGGAGCAGCTGAGCCAGGAGATCAATGCGCTGGCAAACCGCCTTGAGCAGACGGAGGCCATGCGGCAACGGTTCGTTTCAGATGCTTCACATGAACTGAAAACTCCGCTGGCGGCCATCACGCTTCTGGCAGACAGCATCGTTCAGACGGATGGCATGCCAATGCCCACGGTGCGGGAATTCGTTTATGATATCGGGCGGGAAGCGGAGCGCCTTCGCCGGGTGACCCAGCGCCTTTTGGAGCTTACCCGGCTGCATAACCCTGAGGAACTCCGGCGTGAGCGCGTTGATCTGCGGGGACTGACGGAGGAAGCACTGAAAATGCTCAGGCCTCTTGCGCAGGAGCGGAACGTGAGGCTGGAGAGCCGTCTGGACCGGGGCTGCATTGTCATGGCGGACTCGGATGAACTGCATCAGGTGATCTTCAATCTGGTGGAAAACGCCATCAAATACAATGTGCCGGATGGACAGGTACTCGTGCTTCTGTTTCCCGCGGAAGGGGAGGCTTGCCTCTTGGTGGATGACACGGGAATCGGTATCCCGGAGGAGAAGCTGCCCCATATCTTTGACCGGTTTTATCGGGTGGACGATTCCCGGACCGGCGGAGAGGAAGGAAGCAGCGGGCTCGGGCTGAGCATCGTAAAGGAAACGGTTGAGAAGCACGGCGGCAGGGTCAGCGCAGAGAGCAGGGAAAGCGGAGGTATGCGTTTTTCGGTCTACCTGCCCTTGCTGAAGTAAAAAGAATGAGGAGAATGGACATGAAACGGCTGATCTCGTTTTTGCTGTTCCTGCTCTTCCTCACCGGCTGTGCGTCTGTGGATAACCAGATGGACGAGCCGAGCGTCGACGTATACTACCTGACTCTGGCTGAAGGATCTGAAAGCGGCAGCGCCGTAGGCAAAGTGACCTATACGGCCGCTCATCGGGGCGACCTGCTGCATGAAGCCCTGGTGCGCCTGACAGAGGATCCTGAAGAGAAATTGAAGATGCATTCTGCTTTTCCTCAGGATCTGCATATCAATACCTATACCCTTGAAGATCGGGTGATCACCGTCGATCTCACCGCTTCCTATCTGAATATGTCCCCGGTGCAAAAGACCCTGGTACGCTGCTGCCTGGTGATGACGCTGTGCAGTCTGGAGGAAGTGGATCGGGTGAACATTTCCGTGGAGGGGAAGACCGTGGAACCGGGACTCACGCTGGATATCCTGCTGTGGGAAAGCGCGTCTGAAAGCGATTACCAGGCGGAGCTTGAGCTTTGGTTCCCGTCTGCGGACGGAAGCTGTCTCCTGTCGGAACGCAGACAGCTGACTATCGCCCAGGATAAACCTTTGGCTGAGTATGCGGCGGAAGAACTGATCCGTGGTCCCCAGAGGAGCGATGCGGCTGCGGCCGTTCCGGAAGGGACAGAACTGCTGGGTGTGCATATCTCCGGCGGGATCTGCACAGTGGACCTGTCGGACGCATATTACCAAAGGAGACCATCGTCTCCCAGAGAGGAACGGCTGATGGTCTATGCGCTGGTGAATACCATGACCTCCCTGCCGGGAGTGGATCTGGTGCAGATCACGGTAGAGGGAAGCCGTTTGGAGGAATACACCTACATCATGCTTTCCGAACCGCTGTCCGAAGCGGAGGAATTCACCTACCCCGTCCTGATGAAGTGGAGTGGTAGATCTATATCTGGAGACGGCCAACGGCAAGCTGGTTGCTGTTCCGGTGCCCACGGATGACCATGAATATCCCGATACCCTTTCCATGACCGGCAGGGCCATTGATATGCTTCTCTCCAGGGATCGGACCTGGGGATACCGCAGCCCCGTCCCGGAGGGGACCAGGCTGCTGGGCGTGGAGGTCCAGGACCGGATCTGTACCATTCAGGTGAGTATGGAGTTCCTCGCCGGGGATGCCCGTCAGCGCACCCTGGCCGCGGAAGCTCTCGCAGCTACCGCCATCGACGTGGGCAATTATCAGGGGGTCAGGATCAAGGTGGAAAACGAATTGTATGAAAACGGAACGCTGTTCCACCGGGAAGGGGAATGGTTCGTTGATGGCTGAAAAGAACTATCTGCAGCCGGTCCTGTCCAAAGCGCAGGTAAACGCCATGAGCAGTCTGGCCCTGGCCCATGTGGGCGATGCGGTCTTTGAACTGCTGGTGCGGCTGTATCTGGCGGAGGCGGGGAACGAGACGTCCGCAGGCCTGCATAAAGCGTCGGTGGATATGGTGAATGCCCGGGCTCAGTCCCGGGATGTCCAGCAGATCCTTCCCAGACTGACGGAAGAGGAACTCGCTGTTTTTCACCGGGGGAGAAACGCCCGGGTGAATTCAGTCCCCAGACACGCGAAGGTGGGAGAGTACCATGAGGCCACCGGCCTGGAAGCCTTACTGGGTTATCTGTATCTTTTGGGCCGATCGGAGCGGGTCAACGCGCTGTTTCAGATGATTTTGGAGGGCTGTTATGCCGGTTGATTCGCTTTTTCTCTCCGCAGCGGCGGCAGAGCTTCGTTCGCGGCTCCTGGGAAGCCGTATCGATAAGATACAGCAGCCGGAAAAGGACGTCCTCTTCCTCACTATGCGCGGCCCCGGAGGCTCCTGCAGAGTGCTGGTGAGTGCCGGGAGCGGAACGGCCAGGGTACATGCAACGACAGGCGGAAGGGAGAATCCTGCGGAACCGCCCATGTTCTGCATGCTTCTGCGGAAGCATCTTACCGGCGGCAGACTCACTGCTTTGGAGCAGCCGGATATGGATCGCCTGTATCTGATGCGATTTGCCTGCCTGGACGAATTGGGTGTTCCTTCAGAAAAAACCCTGGCTGTGGAGATGCTTGGCCGGGCTTCGAATCTGATCCTGATCGACGGTGACGGCCGGATCATCGATTGCCTGCGTCGGATCGACGCGGAACAGAGTTCCAAACGTCAGCTCCTTCCCGGCCTCTATTACGCCCTGCCGCCCAGACCGGAAAAACCGGATTTCTTCCGCTTGAGCGCGCAGGAATTGGACCGCCTTTTAGACGGCGCAGACGGCAGCAAGCCCGGGGATCTGTGGCTGGTTTCTGCGGCTGCCGGCCTGTCCCCGCTGCTGGCTAGGGAGCTGGTCTGCCGTTCAGCCGGCGCTTCGGACAGTCCCGTTTCTTCCTTAAGCGGGGCGGCTCTTCTTGAATCCATGGCGGCGATACGAGGGTCGTTTCAGCCTGTGTTGCTGAAGACCGGGGAGAAACCTTCGGACCTTTATTGCACCGCGCTGCGGCAATACGGCTCCGCGGTGCAGCAGGAAACCTATCCGGATTATTCATCCCTGCTCGATGCGTTCTATACGGAACGGGAGCGGCTGGAGAGACAGAACCAGCGCAGTCAGGCATTGGTAAAGATGGTCAGGACCAGACGGGACAGAGCGGCAAGGAAACTGACGCTCCGAACAGAGGAACAGCAGGCCACGGCTAAACGGGATACCTGGAGACAGTGGGGAGATCTGATCAAAGCGAACCTGTACCGCATGACCCGCGGGCAGCGGGAATTGGAAGCGGAAGACTTCTATGCAGAGGCGGGAGGAACTGTGCGGATTCCCCTGGATCCGAAGCTCTCACCTCAGCAGAACGCCGCCCATTATTATAAGCTGTACGCCAAGGCCAAGAACGCGGAAAAGGTCCTGGCGGGACAGATCCAGGAGGCGGAAGAGGAGATCCAGTATCTGGAGAGTGTGCTGGAGGAGCTGAATCTGGCTTCAGGGGAAAGGGACCTTGCGGAGATCCGGAGAGAGCTGACGGAGCAGGGATATCTGCGGGAGAACGGCGGAAAACGGAAAAAGCAGCCCGCGCCGCAGCCCATGCGGTTTTTCTCCTCCGAAGGCGCTCTGATCCTGGTAGGCAGGAACAATCTGCAGAACGACTGGCTCACTCTGCACCAGGCGGATAAGCACAGCATTTGGCTGCATGCTCAGAAAACCCACGGCGCGCATGTCGTTGCAGTTTGCGGCCCGGAGGACAGCCATACGCTACGGGAGGCCGCCTTGTTGGCCGCCTGGTACTCCAAAGGGAGGGACAGTGCCAATGTGCCGGTTGATTACACGCAGGTCCGCTATGTACGCAAACCGGCCGGGGCCAGACCGGGCATGGTGATCTACACGAACTACCGCACCCTTTACGTCACGCCGGAGCGGTCTGCGGTGGAGAACCTGCAGAGAAAAGGCTGAGGAAACTGTTGGCCCGGGACGGCTGAGCCGCCCCGGGCTTTGATCATTCCGCCCAGATTCTGCGGATGTTTTTTTCCCTTCCGGTGCAGGCGTCCATTGCCGCGCTGAGCATGGAAGCCACGTCTCTCCGGGTCATGGGGAGTTCAGCCCGGAAACCGGAAACGCAGATGTCGCAGGCTGTCAGATTGTCCACCGCTTTTGCGGCCCAAACCGGTACGTTTTCTGAAGAGGATCCGTTTGCAGAATCGGTGATCAGCAGGAAATTATTCAGCATTACCGCCGCTTCCGCTGCAGTAATGATGCGATCCGGATCGAAGACGATGCGGCCGCTGTCACCGGAGCAACCCTGCACCACGCCGCACATGAGCGCGGCGGAAACGTATGGTTTCAGCCAGAGCGCGATCCCGTTATCGTCATAAAAGCCGGTGCGGGTAACTCCATCCAGCGGCTGCATGCCCGTCATGGAGGCGCACATGGTCAGGAACTCGCCCCTGGTGACCTGCCGGTCAGGGGAGAAGCACCAGGAACTGCCTACCCGCTCACCGGTAAACACGTTTTCCTCAGCCAGTCGAAGCGCAGCATATGCCAGTGGATCTCCTTCCAGGTCCGAATAGCAGATCTTGCCGGATTGCTTTTCGATGTGCACGGTGACCAGCGCTTCGGCGGACACGTTGCCGTGGGTATCCACTGCCGAATAAGTGAAGCTGTCCTTTCCCTTCCTGCGCGGATCCGGGGTATAGACAAAAGCAGCTCCATCCAGGATCAGCGTGCCTTTTTTGGGCTCTGAGCAGAGACGGAAGGTCAACAGATCGCCTTCCGGGTCCACAGCCTGCAGCGTGCCGCCGACAGAAGTTTCCCGATAGGTCCTCAATTCCAGGTTTTCGGCGATAGGCGCCAGGTTTACTGTTTCCGTTTCCTTCGTCACGCTGACGGTCTCAACCTCTACGGCGCCTGCCGTACCGGCAGTCAAGAGCAGGCAGAGAAGACAGGCGACTATGGATCTGAATTTCATCAATAACGCCTCCCATAAAGAATATCATCGCTGGTATTCTTTGCGGGAGGCGGGATTTTATACCGCTGGTTTTCCGGTTTCCTTATTTTTTGAGGATCTTTTCCACATCCTGATATACGGCTTCCCGGATATCGTCGCCGGCGATCACATAAAGGACGTAATTGCCGTATACTTTTACCTCGGCCTTGTCCAGCTTGGGCTTCTCTTCCGGCATGTATTCCTTCATCCAGCTGTCCCGACGGAGCTTCAGATAACCTTCCAAAGCGTCCTGCACATCGGATACCTTGCCGTTTTCCGGCGCACGGAACACGCCGTATTCATCGATATTGACTCCCTTGGCATTCAGCTTGACGACATACCCGCCGAAGCTGTTTGGATCCAGATGCATGGCGCCGGAAACGTAACCGGAGTTCATTTCGGCCAGGTCGTCTCCTCCCATTCGGGAATCGATCACAGCGGTAAACCGGCTCAAGGGCACATCGTCCCGGTATTTGGCTCCGCAGGAGCAGAGGCAGAGCAGCAAAGTCAGCAGCAGAAGTGCAGCAAGCAAGCGATTGATTCTCATGATTATTCCTCCGTATCGGGATATCCGTGGGTCCGGATGTAATCCAGAACGGCTCCGAAGCCGATCTCGTTCAGATGCAATCCGTCTCCGTTCTGGTATTTGTCGATCATATAATCGTTTTCACCAATAAGCACGGTGTAGGTATTGAGAAATTTCACTCCCGTCGACTCCGCGACGGAAAGGATCCAGGTGTTGGCCTCACAGATCTTTTTGTTGTTGATGTCCTTCTGGTATTCATAATTGGAAGCGATGGGGAAGATGGACTGGAGGATGATCTGGGTTTTGGGACTGATCTCCTGAATGGAGGTGACCAGATCGGTATACTCGCTGATAAAGTAGTCTTTATCCATGAAAGAGATGCCGTTGACCCCAAGGGTGATGATCATGCGCTCAGGCTTTTTCTTTTCCACCGCTGCGCGGATGCTGATCTCCGCCTCATCGTCCGGATACCAGATATCCACAAAGCCCTGATAAGAGAGGGTCAGCGTACCGTTGGAGGGCGTCCAGACCTGTTTGGTCTTTTTTCCGTCCGTCAGGACGGCATAGGCTTTGAGGCCGTATGTGGTGGAGTCGCCCAGGAAGACGATGCTGTCTATATACTCCTGTCCCATATCTCCCGTGCCTCGGAGAAGGGCAGGAGAAGAGGCGTCGATCTGGGCATACTCGCTGTTGGCGCTGGGGGTGGGATCCGGGATGGGATCGAAGCTGATCTCAGGAGACGGATCCGGGTCATCGGTGGTCTCCGGGGGATCATCCGGTTCCGGGGTTTCGGCGGGATCCGCAGTCTGCTCCGGTTCGGGGGTAGCGGGAGGAGTGGAAGGATCGTTCGTTTCCGGCGGATCCGACGGTGCCGCTGAAGAGGTAACCGCCGCAGGAGGGTCAGCGGGCTTTGCACAGGCAGAGAGGAAAAGCAAAACCATCAGCAGCAGGAGCAGGCAGGTGAACAGGCGTTTCATGGGCAGGGTTCTCCTTTGTTTCTGTGGGTCACGGCTCCTGTCAGGGGACGTACGCGTCACAGTATAGCACCTCGGCATCATGCTGGCAAGAGGAAAGAAGCTTAGTTTTCCGGCAGGCGCGGTCCGGCAGGATCCCACGGCAGCAGAAATTCCGGAATGCCTTCCGACGCGCTCCCCAGGGTGAGAGGCGGCAGGAACAGGACAAGCCCCCGATCGGAGGCATAAAAGTTTTGCGGAGAAAAAAGGCTGCCGGCCTGCTCGGCCTGCCTGGGATCATACAGGCAAAAACCGGAGTGGAGCCGATCAAGCGCTTCCGATCGGATCCAGTTCCGCAGGCGGCGCCGGAGACCTGCGGCCTTCGGGAAAAAAGCGCGGAGTGGGAGAGGGACCCCCGTGGTCCGGGACCAGACAGCCCCGAAACGAGCGGCAGGTATGGAGCGCCCGTCCCGGCGGAAGAGTTCAAGGGTGAGACTCAGGATCCACGGCGTCATGAGCCGTACCTGATACTCCAGATCGAGTTTCAGGGGATGATCCCGCGTCGGCAGATCGGGCACCAATTCTTCGGCGCAGAATCCAGCCAACCGGCGAAACAGCCTGTTGTAATAGGCGTTCATCATGGCTGCGCCATTTATTTCGGGCAGTCTGGCGTCCAGCTCAAGCACGGTATTCCCCTCCCGAAGAAAGGTACGGCAGATCCTGCGGGAAGAGAGGACATCCCCTTCGCCGTTCATCCCGTTCATCGACGATCATTCCCCTTTCTGCTTTGTTTGGAAAAGTATATTTCACGACTCGGATGCTTATGCAGGGAATGTCGGGATTTGACTTTAATACTTTACAGAAATAGATTCCTGTGATAATATAAAAATTAGCGATATAAATCATCAGAACAGTATATGGAGGATATAACATGAAGAAGAGCAACCGGCGGATCCAGAATTCTGACATGTATAAGGCGATCCTCACGCTGAAAACGGAGGAAGAGTGCAAAGCGTTCTTTACCGATCTGTGCAGCATCACTGAGCTGATGGCAATGGAGCAGCGTTACGAAGTAGCCAAACTCCTGAACGAGGGGTTGATCTATAACATCATCATGGAGCGCTCGGGAACCAGCAGCGCCATCATCAGTCGGGTGAACCGATCCCTGCAGTATGGCGCCGGCGGGTATCAGATCGCCTTTTCCCGGCTTTATGGTGAGCAGGATGATGAAAGCGGCGAAGGAGAGCCGGAGACGTGAGTTCCTATGTCTCCCTGGCCGGTTTTTATGACAAGGTGATGCCGGAAGAAGATTACCGGCTATGGGCAGACTGCTGCGACAGCCTGTTTCGCCCCAGGGGGATCCGTACCGTTCTGGATCTCGCCTGCGGGACGGGACGCCTTTCCTGGCTCCTAGCTGAGCGGGGGTACGAAGTCATAGGCGTCGATTTATCCTGCGATATGCTGGCCGTTGCCGCCGCCCGGGAAACGGAGGTCAAATACCGGCCCCTGTTTCTGAACCAGCCTATGCAGGAACTGGATCTATACGGGACCGTTCAGGCCGCGATCTGTTCAATGGACGGGTTGAATTATCTGCCGGAGGAGGATATGCGGGAGGCGATGCGCCGGATCCGGCTGTTTTTGGAGCCGGGGGGACTGCTGTTGTTTGATCTGAACACACCGGTAAAATTCCGCCGGATAGATGGAGAGGTTTATACGGAGGAGACGGAAGACGCGTTCTGCGTGTGGCGTGCGGAGCTGGAGGAAAAGGAAAAGCGCTGCGTTTTCGGGATGGATATTTTCCTGAAGCAGGGAAAGCTCTGGCGTCGGGAAATGGAAGAGCATGTGGAGTATGTCTATTCTCCCGAAGAGATCGCCTCGTTGCTGACGGGTGCCGGTTTTTCCCCGCCGAAGGTATTCGGCGGGCTGCCGCTGCGGCAAATGACAGGGGATGAGGATCGGTTGTTTTTCATTTCCGGCAGAGAGGATTAGGGAGAAGAAAAAAACGGCGGAAAATCAGAAAAACGCCTTGACTTTTCCGCCTGTATGTTGTATGATTCAACACGCCGCTTGAGAAATGTGCTTGTGGCGAGCGTTTATTGGGAGCATAGCTCAGCTGGTCAGAGCACATGCCTTACAAGCATGGGGTCACAGGTTCGAGCCCTGTTGTTCCCACC
>CAMZIY010000013.1 GCA_947307365.1 uncultured Clostridia bacterium | reverse complement strand
ACTGCCACTGGTAGGTGAGCCCCGTGCCGGAGGCCACCACCTTGTAGGTGGCGGTCGCCCCCACTGCCGCCGTCTGGGCCTTGGGCTGGGTTGTGATGGCCGGCTTGACGGCAGCGGTCACTGTGAGCTTCGCCTCGGCGGTATAGACGCTTCCGCCTTTATTGTTCACCTTGCAGCGGTAGAGCATGCCGTCATAGGAGGTCTTCGCCGTGACGGTGTAGCTGGAAGATGTGGCCCCGGTCTTATTCTTCCAGGTGGTGCTGCCGGCGGTCTTGTACTGCCACTGATAGGTGAGCCCCGTCCCGGAGGCCACCACCTTGAAGGTGGCCTTCTCCCCAGCCGCCACGGTCTGATTCGCAGGCTGGATCGTGATCACGGGCTTGGGAAGGACGGTGAGCTTCGCAGCGTCGGAGATCGCTTCGGCCCCCGCGCTGTTGGTCACCCGGCAGCGGTACAGGATCCCGTCATAGGAGGTCTTCGCCGTAACGGTGTAAGAATTTGTCGTCGCGCCGGTCTTGTTGTACCAATTGCCGCCGTCGTTCCTGGAGTATTGCCACTGGTAAGTGAGCCCCTCGCCCTCGGCCGTTACCGTGAAGACGGCCGTTTTGCCCGCGGACACGGCCTGATCCGAAGGCTGAAGGAGGATGACGGGCGGGACCGCCTGGGTCACGGTGACGCCGGCGCTCAACTTGTTTTTCTTCGTCTCGTCTGCGTCCTTAACGTAGACCCTGACCTTATAGGTCCCGGGCTCCGCGGGGGTATAGCTGTAGGTGTTTACCGTGCTGTAGCTGCGGGATTTGAGCTTTGTCCCGTCCTTGTAGAGGATGAAGTAATACTGCAGGGGCTCTGTACCGCCGGAGGCCTTCGCCGTCCAGGTGATCTTCTCGCCGGCGTTGGCGGCGGTCACGTCGGCCTTGATGCTGGAGATGACCAAAGGCTCCGACAGCTTGTCGATGGTCTTCGTCTCCCTCCTCAGCTCCTCCCCGCAGGCCGTGCAGTACACGACCTCGTCGTAGCTGCCTTCAGCTTCCGTCGTGGCCGGGTTCTCATTTTCCCGCACCGGCTCGCCCGGGGTGTGGCCAAAGGCTGGGTTTTCTACGTAGGTTGTATAGTTGCATCTGCTGCAATCATCATATTCATCCCAGCCTGTCTCGGTACAGGTTGGAGCCTGAGCGGCGTAGTGAATCAGATCGTGATCCAGGGCAGGGATAATCTCTGTTACCTCATGGCCGTCAGCCTCAGCGTCGCAGCCAGAGCATACCTTGAATCGCAATCCGTCCTCAGTACATGTAGGTTCAATACGAGTCTGCCACTCACTGTATACATGTCCGACAATGCGGAAGGTTGTGGACACATTTCCGCTATAGCCGTTCACGCCAGTGACGGTAATCGTTGCAATACCTTCTCGCAAATTGTTGGAGTAAGATAAGGTGTAGTCTGTTTCTGAAATCAGGGTTCTTCCATCAAGAATCACCGTGACATCTGGTGTGATCTCTGATTCTGTGTATTCATACTCCTGTTGCATAATGCTGACTGTTGCCGTATTCAAGGGTTGAGACAATATGATATAGTTTTGTTCCAGACTGCCGCAGTAATTGTTGATCCCGTTTACTGTGACCGTTGCAGTTCCCAGTTTTATATTGTCACTGCAGGAAATCGTGTAATCCTGTCCCTCTTTCAGTTGGTAGCTTCCATGGAGGATAGTCAATTCCGGTATAATGACTGATCCGGTATAATACATGTCTGGAATGGCAGAAACGTTCAATTGCTCTATCGGTTTCGGAGAAATCGTGAAACCGATGTCTTTACTGCCTTTGTAATTTCCGATTCCGCTTACCCGGATAATGGCGTCCCCGGCATTCGTGTTGTTTAAATATTCTATAGTGTAATCTGTTCCGTTTCTAAGATTTTGATTTCCGTTTTTCAGTGCAACCATCGGAGTTATGCCTTCATGGGTAAAGGTATAGCTTACAGCCAGGTCTGCTGAGATGATGGCAATGTCGCATGGCTCAACAGTCACGCTGGCACTTACCACTTCACCGTTGTATTTTCCGGTGCCGATTGCGGTCACTGTGATCGACTGCCCGATATCCTCTGCGGTGGGCACATAAGTTTCTCCCGTACCCAAAACAGTATCTCCGCAGCGCCATTCAAGATCATAGGTTGCATTAGGCGGTATCAATTGCTCTATGCTGACGCCAAGCGCACGGGAATACTCTGGTGTGCCGGTGATACATACTGAGCACGCTAGCGCTTGAGCCTCAGTGGTGACGGTTACCGCCTCCATTGCTTCGCTCATCAGGTATAATTCTGTCTCTGCCATGCGAGTGTAGACCGTGTAGACCGTACCGGGCTGGAGACCATCGAACCTTCCGTTGAGCTGCCAGTTCTCACGGTCCAGACTGTATTCCTGCCCGGATACAATACTGACAAGAATAGAAGTAGAGGACTTGTCCAATTCTTCACTTGGTTGTGGGATCGTTGCGCAAGGGGCTTTCCCGACACTGACTGAACGGCTAGTGATGCTACCCCGGTAAATGTCATTTGTGCTGGTAATCACCAGTGTTAGGGAATTGCCCACCGCTTCTGCGGGAACAGTAAATGGCTCACCCATTCCCACCTGGACATCTCCTACATACCAAGCGGCATTGTATGTTCGAAGCTGTTTCACCCGGCTAACATTCGCTGTGACTTGCCCATTATACACCGAATTTCCAGCTATAGTCAGAATCCCCGATATGGTAAAGCAGCGTAACTCAGGGTAAAACTTATCTCCGCAATTCAACATAATCCAAATTGTATCGAAGTCCCATGTACTGTCAAAGCTTTCTTGATTCTGCAACTGATCTGCGGTAAATGCGGTGCCGCTAGTGTTGTCGGGTGATGTAACCGTGGTATTCAAATAGTAACAATTGCTGACTGTGATACCGTCCATTGAATAGTAACTTTGCGTTGTTCCATGAAAGTATGCCATTCCCAAAATACCTCCACAGTCCGTCGACCCGCTTATACTTCCAAGGTTAAAGCAGTTTTGAATCGTGATTGGGCCGGACGTGTGGGTTTCTACTCCCGTAGGAGTGCTGACACCTAAACGAGCTCGCACCACCTTCCCGCTGATACCTCCCACTTGACTGTTGCCGCTCAATACCGCCTCGTTTCGACATTCCTGCACTGCGTTGCTTCCGAATGTATTGCCGTTTTTGTAGAAATGCCCAGTCAGATTTCCTATGATACCGCCCACGTTTTCAATACCATTTATGCTACCGCTGGTACTGCAGTTTCTGATGGTAACAGAAAAGGCTAATCCTGCGATGCCACCTACGCTGCTGCCACCGCTAATTACTGAACTGACCGTATGGCAGTCTTTAATCTCCGTGGACAGAGACCGTCCAACAATGCCGCCAGTATAATCTCCGCCACTAATGACAGTTTCCCGCATTGTGATATACTGTAGCGTAGCGTTTTCAGTATACCCAAACAATCCTTGATCATCCTCGGTGGTGTTGATCTGCAAACCTCGGATTTCAAATCCTGCACCGTCATAAGATCCGGAAAAGGGTGTACTCTGCGTTCCAATCGGTCGCCAACTCGCACCCATATTATAGAAATCACCGTCCTCGGTGAAATCTGCAGCGGAGAACTCAATATCTGCCATCTGTATATAGCTGGCTGTTGGATCTGCCATGATGTTGAACAAATCATATTTCGTCCGCACCTGAATCCGGTCTTTGTCATCCAGTTCCGGTTCGGGAATCGAAAATTCATCATGAGTCAGACAACGCAACTCCGCAAATATGTAGTCCATGCTCCCAGCCATGGTCCAAACCGTGTCGAAGTCCCACTGCTCATAGTTGCCCCGTAATCTCAGCCGATCCTCACTGACCTGTGTGCCATAACTGCTCGTTGGGATCGTTTCAGAGTAATCCAAGTAATAACTGAAGCTTACATTTCCGAATCGATTTCCAACGATTCCGCCGACGTCGTTGTTTCCTCTCACGCTCCCAATAGAATAGCATCTTTCAACACCGCTGCTCTTATTGTTAATTTTACCGACGATGCCGCCGACACAAGTACCGCTGCCGATTATGGAACCGGTGTTATAGCAGTCCTGCGCCATTGCTTCCTCGAAGAACCCCGCAATCCCACCAATACAACCTGTTCCGATAATTGTTGCTTGATTCCTACACGTGTTCAGACTACCTGAGGTAGCGCTATACCATCCACAATAGCCTACAACCCCGCCAACATTGTTCCCGCCTCTTACTGTACCGCTTACATTGCACCCCGTGATTCCGCCAGAGGTACTACCGGCAATACCGCCGGTGTTGTCTCCGCCTCTCACAATCCCGCTCATATGGGATTCCGTGATATTTCCTTGCGATTTACCTGCTATCCCGCCAGTATATTCTCCTCCGATAACCGTTCCGCTTATACTGCAACCAGAAATCTCCCTATTAGCGTAACCAGCAATCCCTCCAGTATATCGCCCGCCGGAGATATTTACATCTTCCAATGAAACGTTTTCAATTATGCAGCCGTCTGTATACCCGAACAGTCCTATATAATCTGCAGTAGATTCAATCTGAAGATATCGAATCACAAATCCATTACCGTCATACTTTCCCTGAAACGGTTTGCTGTTCCCGGTTGTATAAACACCTATAGGCGTCCAATATTCATCGGGATCAAATTCAATATCTGCCATCTGAATGTATTGACCAGATAAGTTATCCGCCATGCTTCGCAAGTCATCCACTGTATAAATACCTGTCCATCCTTCCGGCACCACTTCCGCCGCCCGGACGCTGCCGGGCAGCAGGGAAACACACAGGATCAGGCACAGCAGGAGGATCGGAGCAATTCTTCCCAGTTTCTTCATGAGATCGATTCCTTTCCGCAACTCAATATACTTATTATTTATAATCATGCTTGATATATTATTGTACCACGGCAGGAAGCAAATGCCAATACCGGAGAAAGACAGGGAAACGGTTCCTCTGTCCTCACAGGGGGAAAGGAGGAACCGTCCCCCCCGTTTTTTCTCCTCTCGTCTTTCCCCGCTTCGGAGGGCAACCACAAGTTGCGTGCATTTTGGGGATCTCTGCGGTAGAATGGGGCCATAAGGAGGTGTTCCCATGAACACGAAGGACGTACTGTATGAGCTGCGGACGAAAAGCGGCCTCTCCCAGGACGAGCTGGCCGGGAAGGTCTTTGTGACCCGGCAGGCGGTCTCCCGCTGGGAAAACGGGGAGACCGTGCCCAATACCGAGACCTTGAAGCGGCTTTCCGACCTGTTCTGCGTTTCCATCAATACGCTGCTGGGGTCGCCGCGTAAGCTCGTCTGTCAGTGCTGCGGCATGCCCCTGGAGGATGACCTCATCGGCCGGAACAAGGACGGATCCCTCAACGAGGATTACTGCAAATGGTGTTATGCCGACGGCGTCTTCACCTACAGCGATCTGGACGAGCTGATCGAGGTCTGCGTCCGGAATATGGCAAACGAACAGTTCCCCGAGGATCAGGCCCGGGTATACCTGAGGAAGACCCTGCCCACCCTGGATTACTGGAAGAACTACGAAAAGCTGGGGGACGGCGGCGAATTCGAGGCCTTCAAAAAGCAGCTGTTGGACGAGATCAACGCCCTGCATGTGGAAGGGCTGCCGAAAGTGGAAAAGCTGAACGCCCTTGTTGGGAGTTATGTAAACTTGGAGTATCGGCTTCCCGGCGGGCAGACGGTGAAATTCCTGGACGATGAGACGACTTATCTGGGAAATCAGCTGGAGTCCGAGTTCGGCGGAGACCGATGCTTCGGGGTCCTGGCCGGGATGGATTTCATCCTGATCTGCACCTATGCGGCGGGGGGGACCGACCCGGAGCTGGTCCTGTACAAAAAGAGATAGATCCGGAGGAATTCAGGAGAACCTTACCGTAGAATAAGAACGGAGTTTCGAATATCGCGCCGCCCGGTACGTGTATACCGGGCGGCGGTGCTTTCATTGGAAAATCCTCTGTTTCGCAATATCCAGGCTTCGTTCCGTCAGATCATAGCGCATCTCCCGGGTCATCTTCCATTCCCATTTTGGATCGCCGGGAGCCTGCGGATGCAGATCCGACGCCATCAGCAATCCTACGGCCTCCAGGCCGAGATACCGGGAAACGCTGAAAACGGCGGAGGTCTCCATATCCACCCCCACGGCGCCCTTTTCCCGCCAGAGCCGCTCTTTATAAAACGTCTGCCGGTAGACCGCGTCGGTGGTGACGATGGGGTACGTGTTCACCCCTGCCCGCAGAGCCGTCAGCTTCAGCAGCCGATCGTCCGGAGCGGCGTATTCGATGGAATCGTAATAATGCAGGGAGGTCCCCTCCTCCACGAAGGCCTTCTCCGGAGCAATGATCTCCCCGAGGCTGATCCGGGGATCGAAAGCGCCGAACATCCCCACGGCGGCGATCCGCTTTACCCCAAGGGCGGCCAGGGTCTCCACCGTATCGCAGGCCTGGGGCGCGCTGCGGCCGCCATCCAGAAAGCAGATCGGATCGTCCTCCAGCTCCCACACGGGGCGGCGGTTCAGAAAACAAGGGAAGGGCTCCGGCAGCTCTCTCACGGCATAGTTCGCGCATAAATAGTCCACACCCCGGCTCATGAAGAAAAGGATGGCCGTTTCTGGCAGCCGAAGGGCGCTGTGTTTCCCATGCGCGCTGTCCAGCTGCGCTTTTGCCGTAATGATCGGGTCAGTCTGATCGTTTGGAAAACGCTACATGTTTTTCTCCCTTCCGTGATCCCCTGCGTCTATATCCGGCAGTCCCAGACGCAGCGCCGCATATCCACCCGCCCGCCGGGAAGGAAAGAAACTCCTTCCTCTTCCAGCAGCAGCCGCTGCTCCGGCCAGCCGGGGGCCGTTCTGCCCGTAGCGGATACCACCCGGTGGCAGGGATAATTCCCATACATCTGCGAATGGTGAAGGACCCAGCCCACCCATCGGGCCCGCCCTTCCATGCCCGCCAGCGCAGCAAGCTGTCCATAGAACGCCACCTTTCCGGCTGGGATCTCTTCCACCAGGGAAAGGATCTCCAGGATCCGTGCTTCGTTCATACGCTCTCTCCGAAAGAAAAGGTCCCGGAACTCGCGTTCCGGGACCCGGTTTTGTGTTTCCGAAATCAGCCCTTGATGGAGCCGATCATGACGCCCTTGACGAAGTACTTCTGCACGAAGGGGTACACGCAGAGGATCGGCAGGGTGGCGAAGATGATGGTGGAGTACTGGAGCAGCTTCTTATACTTGGAGAAGTTGCCGGCCTCGGTGGCCAGGTCAAAGTCCTGAGTACCGGAGGACTCGATGAGGATCTCACGCAGGATGATCTGCAGAGGATACAGCTTCCGGTTGGTCAGGTAGATGGCTGCGTTCAGGTATTCGTTCCATTTGCCCACCGCGTAGAACAGAGCGATAACGGCGATGGTCGCCTTGGCCAGGGGGAAGGTGATCCGGAAGAGGATGGTCATATGGCCTGCGCCATCCAGCTGGGCGGATTCCTCCAAGCTGGCCGGGATGGCCTGGAAGGCGGTTCGAACGATGATGATGTTGAAGACGCTGATCAAGCCCATCAAGACGATGACCCAACGGGTGTTCACGATGCCCAGGTACTTGTTGACCATGTAGGTCGGGATCAAACCGCCATGGAAGAACATGGTGAAGGTGATGATGAGGATGAGGTACTTCATCCAGATCGTGCCCCGGCGGGACAGGCAGTAGCCGCCCAGGGAGCAGAAGATAACGCTCAGGATGGTACCGCTGATCACGTAGAAGAAGGTGTTGGCGTAGCCCATGATCAGAGCGTTGTTCCGCAGAACGAAGGTGTAGCCCTTCAGGGTGGCGGGATGGGTCTCGTCATACAGAGGCCACAGGATGATGCCGCCGGAGAACTGGGTCAGCAGGTCGGGGTCGCTGATCGAGGCGAACAGGACGTGCAGCAGAGGCGCCAGGCAGGCGAACGCCAGGAAAACCATGATCAGAACGTTGATGACACGGAATACGATCCGTGACGGGGATTCTTTGATTTTCATTGTGCTTTACCCTCCTTCTTGCACTTAGAACAGGCTCGTCTCGGAGTACTTGCGGCTCACGCTGTTGGCGATGAAGAGGAGCAGCAGGTTGACGAAAGAGTTGAACAGACCGACGGAGGTGGAGTAGCCGAAGTCGCCGTCGATCAGGCCGCGGCGGTAAACGAAGGTGGTGATGGTGTCGGCCACTTCGTAGGTGAGGGGCCGGTACAGGAGCAGGATCTTCTCCATGGCGGTGGAGAGGAGGCTGCCGATCTGGAGGATGAGCATGATGATGATGGTGGGGGCGATGCCGGGGATGGTGACGTGCAGGGTCTGCTGCCACCGGTTGGCGCCGTCGATCTTGGCCGCCTCATACAGCTCCTGATCCACGCCGGAGAGGGCGGCCAGGTAGATGATGGAACCGTAGCCGACGCCCTGCCAGGTATTGGACAGTATGTAGATGGGGCGGAAGTAACTTCTTACGCTCATCAGGTCCTTGTTCTCCGCCAGGCCCAGCTTGGTGAGCAGGATGGTGAAGGCGCCGTTGTAGGAGAAGAAGTCCACGATGATGCCGCAGATGACCACCACAGAGATGAAGAACGGCATGTAGCTGATGGTCTGGATGACCTTCTTGAAAACTGCGTTCTCCAGTTCGTTCAGCAGCAGGGCAAGGATGATGGGGGCGGGGAAGTTGATGATCATGTTGCCCACGCTGAGGATCAGGGTGTTGCGCAGCAGACGAACCAGGTAGTAGCTCTTGAAGAAATCCACGAAGTTCTTCAGACCGATCCACTTACTGAAGAGGAAGCCGCCGCGGGCGGAATAGTCCTCAAAAGCAAGGGCGATACCGACCATGGGCAGGTAGTTCCAGATGAGGAAATACAAGACGATGGGAATCGCCATCAGATACACGGCTCGATTGTGTATCCAGTCTTTTTTAATGGTGTGTTTGTTCATACCGTCTTCTCCTTTTCCACTGAATTCAAGGACAGAACGCTTTATGCACTTTCACATAAATCCAGTCTTGGTTACGTCGATTATAGCACACTATCACAAAAATACAAGTCAAAATTTCTAGTTTTCTCAGAACTTTTTGAGCAAAATGCTGTGAATCCCCCCTTCCGGCCGCTCCGACAGGGGGAAAAATGTGCAAAAACCCCGGTTTTGTGCCTTTTGCCCTATCCCCGCCGCCATATCCTTCGGCATATCTTACGCAGTCGGGCCTGTATACATGAAGAGAAAAACCTGACGGGAGGGATGCGGCCGAATGTCCGGGATCCTGCGTTCCGCCGGAGCGGTGACTCTGCTCTCCCTGCTCCTGCGCCTGGCGTCCATCTTCACCCAGTCCCACATGGCGGAGAACCTGGGGGCGGAGGGGCTGGGCCTGCTGCAGCTTGCCATGTCGGTGCAGGCTCTGGCGGTGACTCTGGCCATGTCCGGCATCCGCTACAGCGCCACCCGTCTCATCGCCCAGGAGCTGGGGCTGGGCCGGTGTCAGCGGGTGCGGCGGGTCACCCGTGCCTGTGCGCTGTATGCGCTGGGCTTCAGCCTTCCCGCCATGGCCGGAGCCTTCCTGCTGGCGGAGCCTCTCGCCCGCTTCGCCGGAGATCTGCGCATTGCCCCGGCTCTGCGGTTTCTGAGTCTGGGTCTCCCCTTCCTCAGCCTGAACGGCGTGCTGGGAGGCTACTTCACCGCCGTGGGCCGGCCCTGGAAGGGGACGGCGGTGCAGCTGTTCGAACAGCTCTGCGGCACCGCCCTCATCCTGCTGCTCCTGTCCCGCCCCGAGCGGGGAACGGCAGGGGGCTGTGCCGCCGTGGCCGGCGCAGTCGCCGCGGGGGATCTGGCCTCTCTCCTCCTGGCGCTGATCCTGTACCGTCTGGATCTGAAGCGGATCCCGGGAGCGGACCGGCCCTGTCCCCCCTTCCCCATGGCGGGACGTCTCCTGCGTCTTTCCCTGCCCCTGGCCTTCAGCAGCTATGCCCGCAGCGCCTTGAGCACCCTGCGGAGCATGCTGGTTCCAAAAGCCCTGCGGCGCAGCGGCGTCGGAGCGGCCAGGGCTCTGGAGATCTACGGCGTGGTGGGGGGCATGGTGATGCCGGTGCTCACCTTCGCCTCCGTCTTTTTTCTCGCCCTGTCGGAGCAGCTGATCCCCGCCCTGACCCGGGCCCAGGTGCGCCGGGACCGATCCGGACTGGAAGCCGCAGCGGGCGGGAGCCTGCGCCTCAGCCTCCTGCTTTCCTCCGGGGTGGCCCTGGTCCTCTGGCTCCTGGGTCCGGCCCTGGGGCGGTGGCTTTACCGCAGCGGAGAGGCGGGGGAGCTGATCCGGGCCCTGGCGCCCCTGGTGATCGTCATGTATCTGGATACGGTGGTGGACGGAATGCTGAAAGGGCTGGGGCTCCAGCTGGACTCCATGCTCATCAACCTGGGAGACGCCTGCCTCACCCTGCTGGCGGTGTGGTTCCTTCTGCCCCGTTTCGGCATCCCCGCCTATATCGCCATCCTCTACGGCAGCGAGTGTTTCAATTTTCTGCTGAGCTTCCTGCGGCTCAGCCGCAGCGTGCGGACAAAGTTATTGTAATCCTGCACCGGATGGGGTATGATTTTCCCGGTGATTAATAATGAAACTGATGATCCTTGACGGCAACAGTCTGATCAACCGGGCCTTTTACGGGGTCCGTCCCCTCACCACGGGGGACGGGCTGCACACCCATGCGGTATACGGCTTCCTCATGATCCTGAACAAGCTCCTGCGGGAGGATGAGCCCGAGGCGGTCTGCTGTGCCTTTGACCGGAAGGCGCCCACCTTCCGCCATGCCCTGTACGACGGGTACAAGGGCACCCGCAAACCCATGCCCGAGGAGCTGGCGGAGCAGCTGCCCTGGCTGAAACAGGTACTGGACGCCATGGGCATCCCCCGCTTTGAAATGGACGGCTGGGAGGCGGACGATCTCCTGGGCACCCTGGCGGACCGCTGCGCCAGGGAGGGCTGGGAAAGCATCCTGGTCACCGGGGATCGGGACAGCCTCCAGCTCATCTCTCCCTCCACCCGGGTGCGGCTCATTACCTCCAAGCCCGGCAGGAGCGACAGCACGCTGTATAATGATGAGCTGTTCACGGAGGAATACGGCTTTCCCCCTCCCCGTCTGGTTGATCTGAAGGCCCTGATGGGGGACAGCTCGGACAATATCCCCGGAGTCCCCGGGGTGGGGAGCAAGACCGCCTCGGACCTGCTCCGGACCTATGGCTCCCTGGAGGCGGTCTACGCCCATCTGGAGGAGCTGAAGCCCGCCGTGGCGAAAAAGCTGGAGGCGGGACGGGACAGCGCGCTGCTTTCTTACCGGCTGGCGACCATCTCCCGGGAGGCTCCCGTGGAACTGGACTCCCTGGACCGCCTGCTCCGGAAGGAGCCGGATCGGGAGGCTTTGTATACCCTCTTCAACCGGCTGGAGTTCACCCGCCTCATGGAGACTTACGGGGTCACCGCCCCCGCTCCCTCCGGGGAGATCCGGTCCGCCGGGGCGGACTGGCGGGAGGGTGCGCCGGAGGAGATCCTGGCCGCCTGCCGGAAGGCGGAAAAAGCACACTTCGTCTGTTCCCGGGATCTGAACGCCTTGGCCGTGCTGGCGGGAGATGAGGCTTTCCTCCTGCGGGAACCGGACCCCGCCTTTCTCCGGGCCTTTTTCGCCCCGGAGCTGCCCAAGGCCGGGGACGGGCTGAAGGATCTGATGACGGTCCTGCTGGAGCGGGGGATCTCCTTCGGCGGCTTCACCTTCGACGCCGGACTCTGCGCCTGGCTCCTGGACCCCACGGACGGGAACTATACCCTCCCCCGGATCGCCAAAAAGCTCCTGGACCGGAACCTTCCGGAGGCGGTATACGACGCTCCGGGCGTCCGGGAAGGAGCGGACGCCTCCGCAGCCCTGGAGGCGCTGAAGCTCCACGGGGAAGCCCTCCGGGACCTGGAAAAGCATATCCTTCCCCTGCTGGAGGAACAGGGACTGCTGGATCTGTTCCAGCAGGCGGAGCTCCCCCTCTGTCCCGTACTGGCGGGGATGGAGCACACCGGCTTTACCGTGGATCGGGAGGCCCTCACCCGCTTCGGCGAGACCCTTGGCGCGGAGATCGAACAGCTGCAGGACAGCATCTACGCCCAGGCGGGCGGCGCCTTCAACCTGAACTCCACCAAGCAGCTGGGCGCCTTCCTTTTCGATCAGCTGGGCCTTCCCCCTCTGGGGAAGACCAAGAGCGGGTATTCCACCAATATTGAGGTGCTGGAAAAGCTCCGGAGCAAGCATCCGGTGGTGGAGGAGATCATCCGGTACCGTCAGCTGAGCAAGCTGAAATCCACCTATGCCGACGGGCTGGTGAAGGTCATCTCCCCCGACGGCCGCATCCGCACCCGGTTCCATATGACCGCCACCGCCACAGGCCGTCTCTCCTCCTCCGATCCCAATCTTCAGAATATTCCTGTGCGGACGGAGTTGGGGGGCGAGGTGCGGAAGATGTTCGTGGCCTCCCCCGGCTGCGTGCTGGTGGACGCGGACTATTCCCAGATCGAGCTGCGCATCCTTTCTCACCTTTCCGGGGACAGGGTGATGCAGCAGGCCTTCCGGGATGGGGAGGACATCCACCGGGCCACCGCCGCCCAGGTCTTCGGCATTGAACCCTACCAGGTCACCGGTCTCATGCGCAGCCGGGCCAAGGCGGTGAATTTCGGCATCGTATACGGCATCTCCGATTTTTCCCTGGCTCAGGATCTCCATATCACCCGGAGCGAAGCCCGGGCTTATATGGACAGCTACCTGGAACGCTTCAGCGGCGTACGGGCCTATATGAAGGAGACGGTGGAACGGGCGAAGCGGGACGGCTATGCCGTTACGATGTTCGGCCGCCGCCGGTACCTGCCGGAGCTCAGCTCCTCCAACTATAACCTCCGTTCCTTCGGGGAGCGGGTGGCCCTGAACATGCCGGTGCAGGGCACCGCCGCGGATATCATCAAACTGGCCATGGTCAGGGTCGATCGCCGGTTCCGGGAGGAGCTTCCCCAGGCCAGGCTCCTGCTCCAGGTGCACGACGAGCTCATTGCCGAGTGTCCTCCCGATCTGGCGGAAAAAGCCGCCCGGCTGCTGGAGACGGAGATGTCCGCCGCCGCGGAGCTGGACGTGCCTCTCCTGGCGGAAGCCCATATCGGCGCCAGCTGGTACGACGCGAAATGACGGCGGACTTTGCGCTGGTCCCGCTGACGGAGGACATGCTGCCCCGGGTGCTGGAGCTGGAAAAGCTGTGCTTCAGCCTGCCCTGGAGCCGGGACGCCTTTCTGCCGGAGCTGACGGATCCCGCCTGCTGCTGGCTGGCCGCCCTGGCGGACGGGGAGGTGGCCGGCTATGCCGGGATGCGGACGGTACTGGACGAGGGATATATCTCCAATGTCGCCGTCTCCCCCGCCCTGCGGAAGCGGGGCGTCGGCATGGCCCTGGTACAGGCGCTGCAGCGGGAAGGAAAGACGCGCGGTCTCAGCTTCCTCACCCTGGAGGTCCGGGTGGGAAACCGGGAAGCCCGGCGGCTCTATGAACGGGCGGGCTTCCGGGAAGTCGGCCTGCGTCCCGGCTACTACGAAAAGCCCCGGGAGGACGCCCTGCTCATGACCTATGATTATCCGGAAGGAGATAAAGCGGTATGATCATCCTCTCCATCGAGTCCTCCTGCGATGAGACCGCCGCCGCCCTGACACAGGACGGGCGGCAGGTGCTCTCCAGCGTGATCCATTCCCAGGTGGACATCCACACCCTGTATGGCGGCGTGGTGCCGGAGCTGGCCTCCCGCAGCCATATCCAGGCGGTGTCCCGGCTCGCGGCGCTGGCTCTGCAGGAGGCGGGGCTCTCCCGGAGGGAGATCGACGCCGTGGCCGTCACCTATGCCCCGGGTCTCATCGGCGCGGTGCTGGTGGGGGTCGGCTTTGCCAAAGGCGCCGCCCTGTCCCTGGGCGTCCCTCTGATCCCGGTGCACCATATCCGCGGCCATATCGCCGCCAACTATATCGCCCACCCGGACCTGGAGCCTCCCTTCGTGTGCCTGGTGGCCTCCGGAGGCACCAGCATGATCGTGGACGTGCAGGATTATACCCGTATGACCGTCCTTGGCACCACCCGGGACGACGCCGCCGGGGAGTGCTTCGATAAAGCCGCCCGGGTCCTGGGCATCGGCTACCCGGGCGGAGCCCAGATCGACAGTCTCAGCCGCAGCGGCGATCCGGAGAAGTACAGGCTCCCCCAGTCCCATGTGACCGGCAATCCTTATGATATGTCCTTCTCCGGCCTCAAGACCGCCGTGGTGAACCTGGCCCACACGGCGAAGCAGCGGGGGGAGGAGCTGGATCTTCCCAGTCTGGCGGCGGCCATCTGCCGGGCGGTGAGCGACACCCTCCTTTCCCGGGCTCTTCTGGCAGCGGAGGAACGGGGCTACGGGAAGCTGGCCATCGCCGGAGGCGTTTCCGCCAACACCCTTCTGCGGGCCGATCTGGAGGCCGCCTGCGCCCGGTCCGGGCTCAAGGCTTACTGCGCTCCCCTCTCCCTCTGCGGAGACAACGCCGCCATGATCGGCTGCCAGGGCTACTATGAATTTCTTGCCGGCGTCCGGGGGGACAGCAGCCTCAACGCCTACGCCACCATGTCCCCGGACTCTGCCTTTATCCGCTGGTGAGGCTTCTCGGTTTTGAATTATGTCAATTACCGTTTCCGCAGAATCCGGGGTTTTCCCCGGATTTTTCCTTTGTTTTTCCCCCGGTTTCCCGGGTCATTCCGGTTTTATGGGGCTTTTCGAATGTGGATAACTATGTGGATAATGTGGATAACTTACTGTAATGCCTCTTCCGTCAGCGAGTTACGTAAACCGGGTTTTTCCCGGAAACCCCGACGGATCCCCGTTGATTTTCCAGAATGTTCGGGAGATTTAACAAAAAAACAGTCAATTCCCCCATAGTCTCCTCACCCAGGTTTTGGTTCCTCCGGTCCGGATCGCCGGGATCCTCCGTTTTCCCAATAGCGCTGCGGAAATGATTACAATTTGTAATTTATTTGTGGGGCAAGAAACCGGATCTCCGGCATTGACAAACGGAAATGGCGTGGTATAATGCATAAGCTGATGTTTTCCCTGCTGGATTAGCTCAGTCGGTAGAGCACCTGATTCGTAATCATGAGGTCGTCGGTTCAAGTCCGACATCCAGCTCCAGCAAAAAAGCACGCAACCGCAAGGGTTGCGTGCTTTCTCTGTTTGATTCGATCCCGGGTATTTCAAAAAAGGTAAACTTTCGCTCCTGATTCTCTGTTCTTCCCTAAATTGTCACGATCTGACCACTCTCGTTCCGGGTTCCTTCATACCCACCCACGGGGTATATTGGAGCGGGGGCTGGTGCTGGGTTACCCCTCAATGCAGACGGGTAAACAAAAACGAGTTTGATCTCCGAAGCGCTCCGGTAATGTAATGTGGTTCTTAATAAAGTATTATTTCTTTACGCGCAAAACAAGCCGGGAAGATGTCATATCATACCCTCCCGCCCTTTCTGCGGCCTGCGTGGCGCTGTTGTACCGCACTTGCCCAAAATTCTAAGTTGTGCGTGGCATCTAATACTATCAAAACTCAGAAATGAAAGTGTTTATAGAAGCTACTTCAAAATGCTGTCTCATCGGCTTCTCATCCGCTTGAGTGCCAATGAACAAGTTCTGGAAAACTCCGTAAACCGTCATTGTCAGATTATGCTGAGTGTGGTAAAATAAAGAAATCAAATCATCCTGTACGGTGCCTGGGATGCCTATTCCCGGAAGAAGCCCGTCGCTGTTACGGAAGGAGTCCTCCGAATATGAAAAGACATTTTTGCCTGTTTCTTTTTCTGATCCTGCTGATGGGCCTGCTGCCGCTGACCGCCCCGGCTAGGGCGGCTGAAATCGTCGATTCCGGTACCTGTGGGGACAACCTCACCTGGACCCTGGCTAGCGACGGGGTGCTGACCATCTCCGGCGAGGGGGAGATGGCGGATGGGGACCATTCTCTTTGGGAATCCTATTCCAGCGAGATCACTGCCGTCATCCTGGAAAACGGCGTGACGAGCATCGGGGATTATGCGTTCTCCGGCTGCAGCGGGCTGACGAGCGTGATGATCCCGGGGAGTGTAACAAGCATCGGCTACCAAGCGTTCTGTAACTGCACCGGGCTCACCTCCGTCACGATTCCCGGCAGTATCGCTGACATCGGGAGCGCTGCTTTTGATGGCTGCACCGCACTGAATAACATCGCCATCCCCAGAAGTGTCGCCTCCATCGGCTCAGACGCTTTCAGCGGCTGCACCGGGCTCACCGCAGTCACCGTTCCGGAGAGCGTGCTCAGCGCGGGATTCAAAAACATCTTCTCCGGCTGCGGAAACCTCACTGCCGTTACCGTTGCCGACGGCGTCACCGCCATAAACGACTCCGCCTTTTCCGACTGCTCCGGACTGACCACCGTGACCATTCCAAACAGTGTCACCTCCATCGGCTATTCCGCCTTTTCCGGCTGCACCGGGCTCACCTCCGTCACGATTCCCGGCAGTATCGCCGACATCGGGAGCGCTGCTTTTGATGGCTGCACCGCACTGAATAACATCGCCATCCCCAGAAGTGTCGCCTCCATCGGCTCAGACGCTTTCAGCGGCTGCACCGGGCTCACCGCAGTCACCGTTCCGGAGAGCGTGCTCAGCGCGGGATTCAAAAACATCTTCTCCGGCTGCGGAAACCTCACTGCCGTTACCGTTGCCGACGGCGTCACCGCCATAAACGACTCCGCCTTTTCCGACTGCTCCGGACTGACCACCGTGACCATTCCAAACAGTGTCACCTCCATCGGCTATTCCGCCTTTTCCGGCTGCACCGGGCTCACCTCCGTCACGATTCCCGGCAGTATCGCCGACATTGGGGACTCTGCTTTTATGGGCTGCTCTGGGCTGACCGCAGTCACCATCCCTGACAGCGTGATCAGCATCGGAAGATACGCCTTTTCCGACTGCAGCAGCATGACCGCCGTGTTCATCGGCAAGGGCGTCGCCACGATCGGCGAGGGCGCCTTCAATGGCTGCAACAGCCTGGAAATAGTGGATATCAGCGACCTGAATGCCTGGTGTTCCATTGCCTTTGAAAGCACTTCAGGCGGCGACAGTTCTTACGCCAACCCGCTGAACCTTGCCCATATGCTTTATCTGAACGGCACCCCCGTTACCAGGCTGACCATCCCCTCCGGGGTGACAAGTATCGATGCAAACGCCTTCCAGGGCTGCGACACTCTGCGGAGCGTTTCTATCCCCGCCAGCGTCACGGCTATCGGCAGCGGCGCTTTCTCCGGCTGCACCGGAATTACCAGGGTGGAGATCGGCGATCTGGCCGCCTGGTGCGCCATCGATTTTGGAGACAACAACGCCAACCCGCTGATCCTTGCCCACCGTCTTTATCTGAACGGCTCGGAGATCACTGCGCTGGGCATTCCCTCCGGCGTGACGAGCATCGGTAAATACGCCTTCTCCGGCTGCACCGGGCTGACCTCCGTCACTGTTCCCGACAGCGTCACCGCCATCGGCAATTCCGCCTTCTCCGGCTGCACCGGGCTGACTTCCGTCACCATCCCCGACAGCGTGTTCAGCATCGGAAGATACGCCTTTTCCGACTGCAGCGGCATGACCGCCGTGTTCATCGGCAAAAGTGTCACCACGATCGGCGAGGGTGCCTTCAATGGCTGCTGCAGCCTGGAAAAGGTGGATATCGCCGATCTGGCCGCTTGGTGCGCCGTTGCTTTCAGCGATTTTCCTTCCAACCCGCTGGTCTACGCCCATCAGCTTTACCTCAATGGATCGAAGGTCACGGATCTGATCATTCCCTCCGGCGTGTCAAGTATCGGCAATTACGCCTTCTCTGACTGCACCGGGTTGACTTCCGTCACCATCCCCAGCAGCGTCACCTCCATCGGCGACCGCGCCTTTTCCGGCTGCGCCGAGCTGACCGGCATCACTATCCCCGGGAGCGTCGCATCCATCGGCAGGGATGCCTTTTCCGACTGCCGCCGTTTGTTCTGCGCCGGTCCCATCGGCAGCGGTTGCTCTTTTCAGTACGGGTGGACGGTCCGCATCCCCAAAAATGCCTTTTCCGGCCTTTCCTCCCTCATCTCTGTGGCAATTCCCGCCTCGGTCACCAACATCCAGGAGAACGCGTTCTCCGGCTGTTCCGGTCTGCGGGGTATCTGGTACGGCGGCACGGAGGAGGAATGGCTGGACGTCATCCTGTTTACCGGCAACGATCCGCTGCGGAGCGCGGAGCTCCATTATGAATATATGATTGGTGATCCTATTTTCCTGGAGTCCGGCAGCTGCGGGGATAATCTGACCTATACTCTGGATCAGTACGGGAGGATGGTGGTCAGCGGGACGGGGACGTTTTCCCCTCATCCGGATTTGTTCAACTATAGCGTGATCGAGGTCAAATCAGCGGTGCTGGGCAGCGGCGTCACCGCCATCGACGACAAAGCCTTTTCCGGCTGCACCAGCCTGACTTCCGTCATCATCCCCGATAGTGTCACCAGCATCGGCTCATACGCTTTCAGCGGCTGCACCGGGCTGGCCTCCATCATTATCCCCGACAGTGTCACTTACATTGGTTGGGCTACCTTCGAAGGCTGCACCGGACTTGCCAACGTGGAGATCAGTGATCTTGCCGTCTGGTGCGCCATTGATTTTAGTGACAAAGAAGCTAACCCGCTGAGCCTTGCCCACCGTCTTTATCTGAACGGCTCAGAGATCACTGCGCTGGATATTCCCTCCGGCGTGTCGAGCATCGGCAAATACGCCTTCCATGGCTGCACCGGGCTCACCTCCGTCACCATCCCCGGCAGCGTCACCGCCATCGGCGATTTCGCCTTCGGCGGATGCACCGGGTTGACCGCAGTCACCATTCCCAGGAGCGTCGCCTCCATCGGCTCAGACGCTTTCAGCAGCTGTACCGGGCTCACAACAGTCACCGTTCCGCAGAGCGTGCTCAGCGCGGGATTCCAAAACATCTTCTCCTGCTGCAGAAACCTCACCGCCGTTACCGTAGCCGACGGCGTCACCGCCATAAACGACTCCGCCTTTTCCGGCTGCTCCGGGCTGACCACAGTGACCATTCCAAACAGTGTTACCTTCATCGGCAACTCAGCCTTTTATAACTGCACCAGCCTGACTTCCGTCACCATCCCCGACAGCATCACCAGCATCGGCTCAGACGCTTTCAGCGGCTGCACCAGCCTGACTTCCGTCATCATCCCCGATAGCGTCACCTCCATCGGCGACTATGCCTTTTACCTCTGCTCCGGACTAGCCAAGGTGGAAATCAACGATCTGGCCGCCTGGTGTGCCATCGATTTTGGGGGTACATCCGGTTTTAGCACATGCGCCAACCCGCTGTCCCTTTCCCACCATCTATACCTGAACGGTTCGGAGGTCACGGCGCTAGACATTCCCTCTGGCGTGATGCGCATCAGCGAACACGCTTTCAGCGGCTGCTCCAGTCTGACTTCCGTCACCATCCCCGACAGCGTCACCAGCATCGACTCATACGCTTTCAGTGGCTGCTCCAGTCTGACTTCCGTCGCCATCCCAGACAGCGTCACCAGCATCGGCTCATACGCTTTCAGCAGCTGTACCGGGCTCACCGCAGTCACCGTTCCGGAGAGCGTGTGCAGCGCGGGATTCAAAAACATCTTTTCCGGATGCAGAAACCTCACCACCCTTACCGTGGCCGACGGCGTTACCTTCATCGGCGGCGGAGCCTTTTGTAACTTGTCCAGTCTGACTTCCGTGACCATCCCCGATAGCGTCACCTCCATCGGCGACTATGCCTTTGAGTACTGCACCAGCCTGACTTCTGTGACCATCCCCCACAGCGTCACCTACATCGGCGACTACGCATTTAATAACTGTTCCGGGCTCACCGCAGTCACCGTTCCGGAGAGCGTGCTCAGCGTGCGATTCAAAAACATCTTCTCCGGCTGCGGAAACCTCACTGCCGTTACCGTTGCCGACGGCGTTACCTTCATCGGCGGCGAAACCTTTTGTAACTGCTCCAGTCTGACTTCCGTGACCATCCCCAAGAGTGTCACCAGCATCGGTTACGAAGCCTTCTGCGGCTGCCGCGGTCTGACAGACGTGTACTACGGCGGCACTGCAGAAGACTGGGACATGATCAGCATCCAAATCAGCAACGAACCCCTGACCTCCGCGAACATCCATTTCACCGAACCTCTGACCATCACCGGCCTCAAAGCGAACAAGACCGGCGCCGCCCCCGGCACCGCCATTACCTGGACGGCCACCGCTTCCGGTGGCTCCGGCACCCTGAAATACTACTTTCTCATCTACAAGGATGGGACGCAGATCGCGACCCGGTCCTACAGCACCACCAGGACCTTCAGCTATACCCTCGCAGACGCCGGAACATATAAAGTAAAGGTCTACGTGAAGGATGAAGACGGCACAAAGGTCCACAAGACCGGCGCCGCCGTCACCATAGCCGTACCCCCCGTCATCACCGCTCAGCCATCCCCCAAAACCGTCACATCAGGCAAGACCGCCGTGTTCATCGTCACCGCCTCCGGGACGGGACTCAGCTATCAGTGGCAGTACAGCAAGGACGGCAGCACCTGGACGAACAAGAGTGGCGCCACCGCAGCCAGCTATACGGTCACCGCAAAAGCCTCCTACAACGGGCTCCGGTACCGCTGCAAGGTAACGAACGCTGGCGGCAGCGTGTACTCCAACTCCGCGAAGCTGACGGTCACGGCTTCCAAGCCCGTCATCACCATCCAGCCTGCAGATCAGATGGCTGCGGAAGGGGCAACGGTGACCTTCAAGATCGTGGCCTCCGGGACGGGACTCAGCTATCAGTGGCAGTACAGCAAGGACGCCAGCACCTGGACGAACAAGAGTGGCGCCACCGCAGCCAGCTATACGGTCACCGCAAAAGCCTCCTACAACGGGCTCCGGTACCGCTGCAAGGTAACGAACGCTGGCGGCAGCGTGTACTCCAACTCCGCGAAGCTCACCGTCACCAGCAGCGCGGCTCCGGTCATCAGCAGCGTCAAGGCGGACAAGACCGCCGCAGCAGCGGGGGCGAAGATCACCTGGACCGCCACGGCCTCCGGTGGAACCGGGACGCTGCAGTATTACTTCATCCTCTACAAGGACGGGACCAAGGTCAAGACCCGGGCTTACAGCACCGTCAACACCTTCTCGTATACCCCCCTGGAAGCCGGGACCTACAAGGTCAAGGTATACGTAAAGGACACCGTCGGCAACAAGGTTAACAAGACCAGCGCGGCAGTTACGGTGATCCTGGGTCCCCCGGCCATCATCAGCGTCAAGGCTGGGAAGACAAGCTCAGCTGTGGGAGAGAAGATCACTTGGACCGCCACGGCAGTGGGTAGCGAACAGCCGCTTAAGTACTACTTCATTCTCTATAAGGACGGAGTCAAAATCAAGACCCGGTCCTACAGCACAACGAACACCTTCAGCTATACCCCCACGGAGGCGGGGGCCTACAAGGTCAGGGTCTACGTGAAGGACGCCGCCGACGCCAAGGTCAACAAGCTGAGCGCCGCCGTCACGGTGACGGGCTGAGCCCCGCCCGGGCGAAAAGCAAAACGGGAAGCGGATGGAGAGATCCATCTGCTTCCTTCTTTGTCAATTGCATACACCACAGAGCAAACAGGCGTTTCCAGTATACGGAAGGTCAACGCCGTATGGTACCAGACCGCTTCTTGAGCAAAAGGAAACCAGGCCGCGCGTGAATTCGCGTGGCCTGCCGCTCTTAGCTAAATACAGACGGCGAGTATTGCCGGTATATTCCAGAAGTGGTTGAATAACGATGATTCTCGCTGTCCCTTTCGCATGGCTGGATTAACTCGAAGAAATGTCCCTTTAAAATTCCTCAAAGAAAAGCAGAGAAAAAAGCAGCGGAACAGGCGAAAAAGCAGAGGTAAGGCAATCGCAAGCTGCAACAGGCGTTAATAGATGAAATCGCGCAATCCCTTTATTTTCAATGGTTTGCAGACACAGGCAAGCACAAGCAACGACAGGCAATATAAGGCGCATCCATATTTCGTAATCATGAGGTCGTCGGTTCAAGTCCGACATCCAGCTCCAGCAAAAAAGCACGCAACCGCAAGGGTTGCGTGCTTTCTCTGTTTGATTCGATCCCGGGTATTTCAAAAAAGGTAAAGGATCCGATCGCCTGGGCAAACAACGGGCAGTCTCACTGATAGGTCCGTATGACGTTCTCCGCGATCTCTTTTTTGCCGGTGCGCTGCTCCATGGCCTGCCGGGTGATATACCGGTGGGCTTCAGGCTCCGTCATGTGCAGACATTCGATCAGGAGCCATTTTGCCCGGTTGATCAGACGGATCTCCTGGATCTTCTCCTCCACCGTGCCCTGGTGCTGACGCACCACCTTGAGGCGCTCCCGCATGGCGCAGAGCATCCGAAGGCCCTGGGCCAGCGTCTGCTGATTCACGGGCTTGGCCAGGGTCGCCGCCCCGGAGGGCAGCAGACGGTAGTAAGTTTCGTCATACAGCTCGCTGCGGATCAGCAGCAGCACCGCCGCGTCACTCTCCCGGCTTGCCTCCTCCGCAAAATCCAGCCCCATATCGTCCGGCAGAGGGGCGTTCACCAGAATGAGGTCATAACTCCCGTTCACCAGCCTGCGCTGCGCCTCCCCCACGCTGGAGACGGCGGTCACAGGCCAGAAGTCCGTGGCAGGAAGCAGGGTGCGGGCGGCGGCATTGAATTTTTCCGAGGCAGAGACCAGCAGTACGCTGTAGGTATCGCTCTGAAATACCGTAACGCTCACTCCCTTCTTCGTTCAAATTGGCTTCCGGGCGGGTTACTTGCCGCTTCCCGGCGTATAGGCCCGAAGCACCTGCTCCGGGACGTACTCCCGGATGAAGGCGCTTTCCCGGGCGACCCGAACAGCCTCCTCCAGGTCCCTGGGCAGGTGTTCAAAATCCCGCAAGGTCTCCGGATCGGTCTCCAGCAGATCCATATCCGCAGGCTCCGGCATAGGCAGTCCCCGCTCCATCCCATCCAGGGCGGCATAGATCAGCAGGGCGAAAGCCAGGTAGGGATTCGCGGTGGAGTCCGGGGAGCGGAGCTCCAGGCGGCGGAAGCGCCCGGAGGCGGCAGGGATCCGCAGAAGCTGGCTGCGGTTCTCCTCGGACCAGGAGATATACAGGGGCGCCTTGTCCCGGCCCAGGCGGGCGTAAGAATCCGCCGTCGGGTTCAGGAACAGGGTCACATCCCGGCTGTGCGCCAGGAGCCCGGGGATCAGGTCCAGGGGGGAGAGATCGGCGCCGTTCCGTGCGGCGGAGAGGTTGATGTGCATGCCGTTTCCGTCCCAGTCCGGCAGCGGACGGGGATCGAAGTCCGCCCAAAGCCCGTTTTGCGCGGCGATGGCCTTAACTACGCTGCGGAAGAGGATGGCGTTGTCTGCGGCGGAGATCGGGTCCGCGTAGCGGAAATCGATCTCGTTCTGTCCCGGGCCGCTCTCATGGTGGGAGCTCTCCGGCAGGATGCCCATGCGTTCCAGGGTAAGACAGATGTCCCGGCGCACGTTCTCTCCCCGGTCGTCCGGAGCCACCTCCATATAGCCTGCGTGGTCGAAGGGCTCCTTTGTGGGTTCACCGTTCTGATCCAGCTTGAAAAGGTAGAATTCCATCTCCGTGCCGAAGCGGAAGGTATAGCCCTTCTTTTCTGCATGCTCCACCGCCCGGCGGAGAATGGCGCGGGTGTCCGCAGCGAAGGGCGTGCCGTCGGGATGGAGGATATCGCAGAACATGTGGGCCACCCGGCCGTGCTGCGGCCGCCAGGGCAGTTCCTTCAGGGTGTCCGCATTGGGCCGCAGAAAGAGGTCGGAGCGGTGGCCCGTACGGAAACCGGGTATGGCGGAGGCATCGAAGGCGATACCGTATTCAAAGGCACGGGGCAGCTCCGTTGGCATGATGGCCACGTTCCGCTGCTTGCCGTAAATATCGCAGAAGGCCATGCGGATGAATTTTACATCCTCCTCCTGCACGTACTGGATGACCTCGTCCGGTGTGTACTTCATGCTGCTTCGCTCCTTTTTTGATCCTGTTCAGCATTTTAGCGTAATGGTGTAAATACTGCAAGGTTTTTCTGCATTTCCCATTGACTTTTTTTCTGCGGAAGGATACAATACCGCCGTTGAGAGACAAGGGCGTCTCCCTCAGGGGAGGCGCCCTCTTTTTTTGTGCGTCTGAGTTGTGCTTCTGAGGAGGGCAGGGAGATGAGCAAATATATCTTTGTGACAGGCGGTGTGGTATCCGGTCTGGGAAAGGGCATCACCGCAGCGTCCCTGGGACGGCTGCTGAAGGCCCGGGGGCTGAAGGTGGCCGCCCAGAAACTGGACCCCTACATCAACGTGGACCCGGGCACCATGAGCCCCTATCAGCACGGGGAGGTCTACGTAACGGAGGACGGAGCGGAGACGGACCTGGACCTGGGGCACTATGAGCGCTTCATCGACGAAGATCTGAACAAGTTCTCCAATCTCACCACCGGCAAGGTCTACTGGAACGTGCTGAATAAAGAGCGCCGGGGGGAGTACCTGGGAGAAACGGTGCAGGTCATCCCCCACATCACCAATGAGATCAAAGAATTCATCTACAACCTGGAAAAGAAGACCGGGGCGGACGTTATTATCACGGAGGTCGGCGGCACCACCGGCGATATCGAGAGCCAGCCCTTCCTGGAGGCCATCCGCCAGGTCGGCCTGGAGCAGGGCCGGGGCAACAGCCTGTACATCCACGTGACCCTGGTCCCCTATCTCCATGGCAGCGGGGAGCACAAATCCAAGCCCACACAGCACAGTGTGAAAGAACTCCAGGGCATGGGCATCCATCCGGATATCATCGTCCTGCGGTGCAACGAGCCCCTGGAAAAAACCCTCATGCAGAAGATCGCCATGTTCTGCAACGTGGCTCCGGACTGTGTCATTGAAAACCGAACTCTGCCCATCCTCTACGCGGCGCCCCTGATGCTGGAGGAGCAGGGGCTCAGCGGCATCGTATGCCGCGAGTTGGGGATCCCCGCGCCGGAGCCGGATCTGCGGGACTGGGCGGCCATGGTGCAGCGGGTGCTCACCGCAGGCCAGAAGGTCACCGTGGGCCTGGTGGGAAAATACGTCCAGCTCCACGACGCCTATCTCTCCGTGGCGGAGGCTCTCCGGCACGCAGGCTGGGCCGTCGGGGCGGAGATCGAGATCAAATGGATCGACAGCGAGACCGTCACGGAGGAGAACGCGGCCACCACTCTGGGGGACTGCGACGGCATTCTGGTCCCCGGAGGCTTCGGGGATCGGGGCATCGAGGGGATGATCCAGGCGGCGCGGTACGCCCGGGAAACGAAAAAGCCCTACCTGGGCCTCTGCCTGGGGATGCAGATCGCGGTGATCGAGTTCGCCCGGCACGTCTGCGGTCTCACGGGGGCCACCAGCCGGGAATTCGACCCGGCCTCCCCTGCCAAGGTCATCGACTACCTGCCGGATCAGAACAGCGACGTGGATATGGGAGGCACCCTGCGCCTGGGAGCCTGGCCCTGCCGCATTGCTCCGGGGACTTTGATGGAGTGCTGCTACGGGCAGGAACTGATCCATGAGCGGCACCGCCACCGCTATGAATTCAACAACGATTTCCGGGATACCCTGGAGCAGGCAGGTCTGGTGCTCAGCGGCACCAGTCCGGACGGGAACATTGTGGAGACGGTAGAGCTCCGGGACCACCCCTTCTACCTGGGGGTGCAGTTCCATCCGGAGTTCAAGAGCCGGCCCAACAAGCCCCATCCTCTGTTCCTGGGGTTCATCCAGGCGGCGCTGCACGCCATGAATTGACCTTCGGTCGTGAATCGCGTCTGTTCGGCGCATGAGGATTCACCCATACGCAAGGAAAAGGGGCCGTTTTGCAACGGCCCCTTTTTTATCATCCCAGGGAGGGATCCCGCCATGTCGCCCGGAGGGCGATCTTTCATGCGGCGTGGCCGCATTTCATTCCGCGCAGCGGAAGTTCACGCCGGCTCAGCGGGCATTTCATCCCAACAGCGCTTCCAGCCTGCTGCAGGCCTCCAGGGTGTCCCCCGGGTCCCCGAAGGCGGAGAAGCGGAAATACCCCTCCCCGCAGGCCCCGAAGCCTTCCCCGGGGGTGCCGACGACCTGTATCTCCGCAAGGAGCCTGTCGAAGAAGTCCCAGCTCCCCATGCCGCCGGGGCAGGCCAGCCAGATATAGGGGGCGTTTTTCCCCCCGGTATACCAGATGCCCAGCTTATCCAGGGTTTCTCCCAGGGTCCTGGCGTTTTGCTTGTAGATGTCCAGGGTCTCGTGGATCTGCTTCTGGCCTTCCGGCGTGAACACCGCCGCCGCTCCCCGCTGGAGGATATAGGAGACGCCGTTGGACTTTGTCGTGCGGTTGCGCACCCACATCTGCCGCAGATTCATCCCGCCCCGCTCCAGTTCCTTCGGGATGACCGTATACCCCGCGCGGGTACCGGTGAAGCCCGCAGTCTTGGACAGGGAGCAGATCTCAATGGCGCAGGTCCTGGCTCCCTCCATCTCAAAGATACTGTGGGGAAGCGCGGGATCTGAAATAAACGCCTCATAGGCCGCGTCAAAGAGGATCACCGCCCCGGTGCGGTTGGCGTGGTCCACCCAGGCCTGAAGCCGCTCCCGGTCCAGCACGGAGCCGGTGGGGTTGTTGGGGGAACAGAGGTAGATCAGATCCCCCTCCTTTGCCCCGGAGGGATCCGGCAGAAAGCCCCCCTCCCTTCCCGTGGGCAGGTGGATGATCCGCCGCCCGGCCAGGATGCTGGCATCCACATAGGCGGGATAGGCGGGTTCGGGGATCAGGGCGGGACAGGCGGGATCGAAGAGGTCCAGGATGTGGCCCAGCTCGTCGCTGGCCCCGGAGGAGACGAAGACCTCCTCCGGGCTGAGGGCGGTACCCCGTTCGCCGTAGTGCTCCGCAACGGCGGCGCGGAGGAAATCTGTCCCCAGCTCCGACTGATAGCCCCGGAAGGTCTCCTTCCGGGCCTGGTCCTCCACCGCTCCATGCAGGGCCTGGATCACCGCCGGACACAGGGGCTGGGACACGTCCCCGATGCCCATGCGCAGGAGCTTCTTCCCGGGATGCGCCCGGAGGTAGGCGGCGGTCTTTTCGGCGATCCGGGCGAAGAGATAGGAATCCTTCAATTCCCCGTAATGTCTGTTGGGCGTCAGCATAGCTCCACATCCCCTTCGTACACAAATTCGCAGGGTCCGGTCATGCGCAGATCTCCCTGGGGACTGACCTCGATGTTGAGAACGCCCCCGTCCAGCTCCACCCGGATGGGTGTTCCGGGATCACAGCTCCCACAGCTCACCGCGGCGGCGGCGGAGGCGCAGGCGCCGGTACCGCAGGCCAGGGTGACTCCGCTGCCCCGTTCCCACACCCGCATGCGCATATGGTTTTTCTTCAAAACCTGGATGAACTCCACGTTCACCCCGCCGGGGAAGTCCGGGTGCTTCTCGATTTTCGGCCCCATGGTACAGAGGGGCGCGCCCTCCGCGTCCTCCACAAAGAGCACCGCGTGGGGGTTCCCCACATCCACGGGGGTGCACAGGATCTTCTCCCCTTCCACCTCCAGGTCCTTCTCCGGGGAGACCGCCGCCCGGCCCATTTCCACGGTGACGGTCTTCACCCTTCCCCCGGCGGTATGCAGCTCCAGGGTACGAAGCCCTGCCAGGGTCTCGATCGTCAGGCGGGTCTTGTCCGTATAGCCCTTGTCATATACGTATTTCCCCACGCAGCGGATGCCGTTTCCGCACATCCGGGCTTCGCTCCCGTCTGCGTTGAAGATGCGCATGGAAAAGTCCGCCTTGTTCGAGGGAGAGATCCAGATCATCCCGTCAGAACCCGGCCCGAAGTGCCGGTCCGACAGGCGGACGGAGAGAGACGGGGCGTCTTCGGGGACCGTTCCGTACACATAGAGATAGTCGTTTCCCAACCCCTGCATTTTTGTGAAGTGCATGGTTTCCTCCTCTTTTCGGATCGGATCCCCGGAAGCGGGGCCGATCTGAGCTTTATTCGTATTCCACCGTGGCCGGAGGCTTGGAAGTGATATCGTAGAGCACGCGGTTCACTCCCGGTACCTCGTTGCAGATGCGGACGCTCACCCGGTCCAGGAAGTCGTAGGGCAGCCTGGTCCAGTCCGCCGTCATAAAGTCCTCGGTGCTCACCGCCCGGAGGGCCACGGCGCAGTCGTAGCTCCGCCCGTCCCCCATGACCCCTACGGATCGCATATTGGTGAGGGCTGCGAAATACTGATCCGCAGTCCCCTGCAGCCCGGCTGCGGCCATCTCCTCCCGGAAAATGGCGTCCGCCTCCCGGAGGATCGCAAGCTTTTCCGCTGTCACCGTGCCGATGATGCGGATGGCAAGCCCCGGTCCGGGGAAGGGCTGGCGGCTCACCAGGCTTTCCGGCAGGTCCAGTTCGCGGCCGAGCTTCCGCACTTCATCCTTGAACAGACTCCGCAGGGGTTCCACGATTCCCCTGAAGCCCACCTCCGCTGGGAGGCCCCCCACATTGTGGTGGCTCTTGATGACGGCGGCGGAGCCCGCGCCGGATTCGATCACGTCCGGGTAGATGGTACCCTGGGCCAGGTATTCGATGGTGCCCAGCTTCCGGCTCTCCTCCTCGAAGACCCGGATGAATTCCTCTCCGATGCGCTTCCGCTTCTCCTCCGGCTTCCGCACGCCCTTCAGCCGCCCCAGGAAGCGTTTTCCCGCGTCCACCCGGAGGAAGCGGAGCTTCCGCCCGGCGAAAGCGGCCTCCACCTGGTCCCCCTCGTCCTTTCTCAGGAGGCCATGGTCCACGAAGACGCAGGTGAGCCGCTCCCCCACGGCTTCGTCCAGCAGCGCCGCGCAGACGGATGAATCCACCCCGCCGGAGAGGGCCAGCAGCACCCGGCCGGAGCCGATCTTTTCCCGCAGTTCCCGGACGGCGGTCTCCCGGTAGCTCTCCATGGTCCAGTTCCCGTGAAGGGCGCAGACTTCATAGAGGAAGTTATGCAGAAGCAGGCTCCCCTCCTCCGTGTGCCGCACCTCCGGGTGGAACTGCACCCCGTAGAAGCGACGATGCTCATCCCCGATGGCGGCGGTGGGACAGGAAGCGCTGCGGGCAAGAGGCACAAAGCCCTCGGGCAGACGGGAGATGTAATCCCCATGGCTCATCCAGGTGACGCTGCGCTGCCCCATGCCCCGCAGGAGCGGGCTGCCGGAATTGAACTCCGTCTCCGTCTTGCCGTATTCCCTGGCGCCGGCGGACCGGGCCGGCTCCACCTCGCCCCCCAGCAGCTTTGCCAGGAGCTGGCAGCCGTAGCAAATGCCCAGGATGGGCGTCCCCAGGTCGAAAACCGCCGAATCCACGGTGGGGGCTCCCTCCTCATAGACGCTGTGGGGCCCCCCGGTAAAAATGATACCGGAGGGGCCGAAGGCTTTGATCTCGTCAATGCTCATGGTGCAGGGCCGCAGCTCGCAGTAGATCTGCATTTCCCGAACCCGGCGGGCGATGAGCTGGTCATACTGCCCGCCGAAATCCAGGATCAGAATGCGCTCTCCCGTCATGACGTTCACCTCAGTTGGCCACGTACATCTGCCGGTAGGGATTGGCGCTGTCCGGCGTCACCACCGTGAAGGGGGAAGCCATGATGGAGGCGCAGTCCAGGCCGAAGATGCGGCAGTATTCCGCCAGGTAATCCCCGATCTCCGAAAGGTCCTCCGGCGTTGCGCTCCGGGCGGTCACCTGTTTGGGGAAAAGGATGTCCCGGCAGTCAGAGCGGAGAAAGAGCTTGCCCCCGTGCATCCCCGTGCAGGGATAATTGGAGACGATGGGTTTTCCGTCGGTATGGAGGCCCAGGACGATCAGGATGCCTCCCGCCTGGTATTCTCCCAGGAAGGAGCCTGCATGGCCGCCGATGATGATGACCGGCAGGTGCTCCTTGTAAGCCTTCATGTGGATGCCGGTGCGGTAGCCCGCGTCCCCCCGGACGTAGAGCTTGCCGCCCCGCATGGCGTAGCCCGCCGTGTCGCCGATGCTGCCGTGGACGAGGATGGTCCCGGCATTCATGGTGTCCCCCACCGCGTCCTGGGCGTTGCCGAAGACCTCGATCTCCCCGCCGTTGAGGTAAGCCCCCAGGGCGTTGCCGGGCACGCCGTGGAGCTTCAGGCTCCGTTTCCCCATGCCCGCGCCGATGAAACGCTGGCCCAGGCAGCCCTCGATCTCCGCGTCTCCCTCCGTATTGCGCAGCAGTTCGTTCAGGACCTGGAAATCCATGCCCCTTGCATCGATGTTCCTTGTCATACCGCACCTCCCAGCTTTTCCGCCCGGTAAGCTCTCCCGAAGGGGAGCAGCGAGGGCTCTCGCTTGAGTGTTTCGAAATCCAGGGTGTCCAGGGGCGTCCGGTTCCGTATGAGGGCGGTGTAGATCCCCGCCCGGGATACGTCCCCCACGAGGATGAAGCCGGTCAGCACCCCGTCTTTGGCAAAGAGTTTTTTGCAGCCCGTGTCTGTCACTTCCTCATATACCGGCTCGGTATAGGTGCCCGCGCTCATGATGTGCAGGCCGAAGAAGCCGATGGAATTCAGCTTGATCCCCTTATCGAAGGTCTCCCCGCCGCCGGCCATGTTGACCCCGGCGCAGAAGCCCTGCATGGAAGCATTGGGCAGCACGGCCAGCACCCCCGGCTCCCCGGCGCTCACGTCCAGACTCTCCGTGCAGTCCCCGGCGGCATAAACGGAGGGAAGCGAAGTTTCCTGCCGCTCGTTCACCTTGATGCCCCGGCCCACGTCACCCCCGGCCTCCGCAAAAATGGCCGTCTCCGGACGGACGCCGATGGCGATCACCAGCACGTCGAAGTCCACCGTCTCGCCGCTCTGCATATGGGCCGTCTGCCCTTCGAAGCGGGTCACAGTGTTCCCCAGCATCAGCCGGAGGCCGTTGGAGATCAGGTGCTTTTCCAGAATGGCGGAGGCGTCCCCGTCCAGGTTGGCGTTCATGGCGTGAGCCGCCAGGTCGCAGACCGTGACGCTTCCCGCCCGGTCCTTCAGCCCCTCGGCGCATTTCAGGCCGATGAAGCCCGCCCCAACGATGAGGACCCGGCTTTCCTTCGTGACGGTCTCCTCCAGGGCCAGGGCATCCGCCAGGGTGGTGAAGAAAAAGCGGTGTTCCACCGTTTCCAGCCCTTCAAAGCGGGGGGAGAAGGGGTGGGAACCGGTACAGAGGCAGATCTCGTCATAGGAGAGCTTTTCCCCCGTGGAGAGGGTGAGCTGCTTTTCCGCGGCATCCAGTTTTTCCGCCGCAGTGGCGTGGCGGATGTTCACCCGATTCCGCTCATAGAAGTCCTCCCCCCGCCAGCTCATGCGCCTGAGATCCGTTTTTCCCTCCAGATAATAGGAGATCAGGGGACGCCCGTAATTGGACACGGGCTCGGCGGTGACGAGGGTGATCTCCCCCTCTCCGTCCCGGCTGCGGATGCCCTCCGCGCAGCTGACGCCGGCGATGCTCCCGCCCACGATGACATATCGCTTCATTTCGCTTCCTCCCGCTCCTCATAGACAATGGCCCGGTTGGGGCAGCCGGCGGCGCAGGCCGGTTCGCCGCAGCTGTTTTTCAGGCAGAGTTCGCATTTCATGGCCGCCCCGTCCGGACCCGGCAGCACCGCCCCATAGGGGCAGAGCAGTACGCAGGTGAGGCAGCCCACGCATTTGTCGCGGTCGATGCAGACCGTGCCGTTTTCCTTGTGCAGGGCCCCGGAGATGCAGCCCCGGATACAGAGGGGATCCTTGCAGTGGCGGCAGGAAACCGCGTAGGTGATATCCCCTTCTCCTTCCACCCGGATGCGGGGATGGATCGCCTTGCCCTTGAGGGCGGAGACCATGTCCCGCGCGCCGGAATTGGCAAAGGCGCAGTTATATTCGCACAGATGGCAGCCCAGACACCAGTCTTCATTCACATAAACACGCTTCATATATCATTCCCCCTAGCAATGGCCTTTTGCCCGCTCCGCGTGCCGCCCCTCATCAGGCGCTTCGCGCCGGCTTCCCCCAGGGGAAGCCAGGGGTGCTTTTCGTACCCTCCTCCCGCAGCGGCTGCCTTCCCCTCGGGGGAAGGTGGCGTCCGGCGTCTCACGCAAACCGGATGACGGATGAGGGGGCGATGCGCAGACGATTTATTCTCCGGCATGCTTGATGCCAAGGATCCGCAGCTCCGTTTCGTTCAGGCCTGCGCCCCGGAGCATGAGCCGGTTGCCCCGGAGGGCTTCGATGGAGTTGATGCCCATGCCCCCCATGAGCTCCA
>CAMZIY010000012.1 GCA_947307365.1 uncultured Clostridia bacterium | reverse complement strand
GGTTGCCCAGGGTCTTGTCCTTCTTCCAGGGGGCCAGCATCATGCCGCTGCGGGCGAAAATATCCAGACGCTCGTTCTCCGCAATGATCAGGTTGGCTCCCTGGTACATGCCGAAGGGATGGAACTGTTCGTTGATGCGGAGCATCTCCTCCTGATCCTCCGGAGAGAAGTCGAAGCCGTCCTCCCGCAGATACTCGCACTCCTCTTTGCTCCATTTCCCGAGACCGGCTTCGATCTCCAGACCCCAGGGCTTGCTGGCCGGGTTTCCCACAAAGAGTTCGTCCTCCCCGATAAAAATGGGGAACTGCTCCAGAACGTTCTTCAGCGTCTGGCCGCGGCGCAGGATGGCGGGGTACCCCGCGCACTCCGCCTCGGTCCGGGTGATGATCTTGAATTTCTCGATGCCGATATGCTGATGATCCGTTTGGATCCGGCTGTACATCCTCCGCAGTCTGTCCGTCATTTCCCTTCACTCCTTCGATAATATGCTAACATATCCGGAATGATTTGTATATGCCCGATTGACAGGGGTTTCCGCCTGATTGTAACATGGAAACGGAAAGGAGCGTCCGCCATGGAACAGTATCAGAGAAAAACCATCCTCCCGGGGATCACCCTGCTGTACGGTTTCCCGGAGGAGTGCTGCATCTACGCGGCAGAGGGGGAGCGGGCTCTGGCCCTCATCGACACGGGCATGGGAAAGGGCGATCTCCCGGCAGCCCTGGAGACCCTGGCCCCGGGGAAGGAGATCCTGGTTTTCAATACCCACTGCCACTTCGACCACAGCGCGGGCAATTACCGTTTCCCGGCGGTGCGCATGCACCCCGGATGCGGGCAGGACCAGGATGAGACGGAAGCCATGCCCGGCGCGGGACGTCCCTGCGCCCGCCGGATCCCAGTGCGGGAGGGAGATACCTTCGACCTGGGGGGCGTCACCCTGGAGGTGATCGAAACTCCGGGCCACACCCCCGGCTGCATCTGCCTCCTGGACCGGACCCGCCGGATCCTGTTCACCGGGGATCTCATCGGGTCGGACGTCCACAACGTATGGATGCTGGACCATCTTCCCTGGGTGAAGTTCTCCACCGTGTCTCTGGAGTGTTATCTCCGGTCCCTGGAGAAGGCGGAGGCTCTGGGGGATCGTTATGACGGCTTCCTCTGCGGCCATGACGACCGCATCCTGGGCAAAGAGTATCTGCGGGAGCTCATGCGTCTGACCCGCAGCGTGCTGGATGGCACGGCAAAACCGGAGCGGCCGGATATCCCCTCCCCGCCGGGGCAGGACCCGGTGGTTTGCTGGAGGGTGAGGGGAGAGAGCGTCCCCACGGCGATCCTCTACCAGGAGGAAAGCATCCATGACAGGAAGCAGGGGTGAGGGTATGGAGCGTACCGTGACGAAGCTTGCCGAAGGCGTGAGCCTCATCAAGGGGATCGACTTTGAGTGCTGCATCTGGCTGGTGGAAGGCCGGGAAAAAGCCCTGCTGGTGGATACCGGCCTGGGGGTGGGAGACCTGCGGGGGGAGGTGGAAGCCCTGACGGACAAACCCGTCATAGTGGCGAACACCCACGGCCACGGGGACCACAGCGGGGGAAATTACGCCTTCGACCGGGTGTATATGCATCCCGCCGCTCTGCCGGACATGAAAGCAGCTCTGGAGATGACGGAAATGTTCGCTTCCCCGGAGGAGCTGGCTGCCATCCGGCGGCGCATGGAGGAAAGACCTGCGGAGTACCGGTTCCTCCGGGAGGGGGACGTGATCGATCTGGGGGGACGGCGGCTGGAGATATACGAGATCCCCGGGCATACCCCCGGGGACATCGCTCTGTATGACAGGGAAGCCGGATTGCTGTTCAGCGGGGACAGCATGGTGAAGTCCATGGACGTGCTCCTGGTGGTGCCCCAGACCGTCTCCGTGGAGGCATATGCCCGGAGCATCCGCAAGCTGGCCGCCCTGGAGGGGGCCGCGGGCTTCTGCAGCGGCCACGACCAGCGCATCATGCCCCGGTCCTTCCTGCTGGACTGCCTGGCCTGCGCCGAGGAGATCCTGGAGGACAGAGCCGAAATGCAGACGGTGGATCCCCGCCTCCCGGGCATAGAGAGCTGCCTGCGGGCCGTACATGGGGATGCGGCGATCCTCTGCCTTCCGGAAAAACTGCGCTGACGGGAGATCCGCTTCTCCGAGAATCACGGATTCTGCCCCGGGGGCGTCTTTCGGGTGAGTTCCGTCCATCGGCCGGAGCGGTAATACAGGACAAAGATCGCGAACAGAAGCAGATTGTGGCAGATCATGGCTCCCCAGGCGGCGGTGAGGCCGTAGTGCAGCAGGGAGACGAGGATGAACGTACCCACGATCCGCACGCCCCACATGCCGATCACGTTGAACAGGAAGGGAGCCTTGGTGTTGCCCGCCCCCTGGAGGCAGCCCTCCAGCACGATGTATACCCCGTAGAAGGGTTCGGACAGGGCCACCATCCGCAGCACCCGGGAGCTGAGGGAGATGACTTCGGCGTCCCGGGAGAAGAGACCGGCCATCACCGGGGCAAAGGTGAAAAGCAGAGCGCCGGACAGGACCATGAGTCCCGTTTCCAGCACCAGGATGGCGGAGGTGATGCTCCGCAGCCGTTCCCGATCCCTGGCGCCGATGCACTCCCCGGTAAGGGTGGCGGCGGCAGTCTGCATGCCGTACCCCGGCACGTAGAAGGCGGATTCCACCGTGTTGGCCACGGTGTGGGCGGCGGTGGAGATCTCCCCCAGGGAGTTGATCATGCTGGCGAAGATCACATAGCCCAGGCTGGTGGTGAAGCGCTGGAGCACTGCGGGCACGGCCACCCGCAGGCAGGGGAGGAGCACCGCCCGATCCGGCTTCAGGGAGTACCCGGCGGGGGAGATCTCCCTGTGCCGCCAGAGGACCAGCATCAGCACCACGCCCCCCAGGACGAAGCTGATGGCGCTGGCAACGGCGGCGCCCACCACGCCCCACCCAGCGCCCCACACCTGAAGAGAAGCGCCGAAGAGGGTCAGCCTCCGGGCGGGGAAGATGAGCAGGGCGTTCAGGAGCACGTTCACGACGTTCATGAGGATGCCCGCCAGCATGGGGGAGCGGGTGTCTCCCGCCGCCCGGAGGAGAGTTCCGGACAGCATGCTGGCGGCCCGGAACAGGGTGGGGACGTAGATGATGAAGAAATATCGGGAGGCCAGAGGCCGGATGGATTCCTCCACCTGCATCCAGGCAGGGATGACCCCGGCCAGAGCCAGGGGAAGGGCGGTGAACACCAGGCCGATGATCAGCATCATCAGCACCGCCTGGGCGGAAGCCCTGCGGGCGCGGTCATAGTCCTGCGCCCCCCGGGCCTGGGAGATATAGGCCAGGAAGCCCACCCCCATGGAGCCGATGGTGGAGCCGATGAGCCAGTTCACGGTGGTGGTGGATCCCACGGCGGCGGTGGCGGCGGTGCCCAGTGCGCCTACCATGGCGGTGTCGATATACTGCACGGCGGTGTGCATCAGCTGCTCCAGCATGGTGGGGCCGGCCAGACGGAACACGGTGCCGGTTCGGGACAGATCGGGCTTTTTCATCGTTGTACCTGATTCGGAAGGGAATTGCGCTCCGCAGCCGGAGCGCTTATTTGTATTCTAGCACAGTTCTCTTCCTTTTGCCACAGGCAACCGGTTTGGATTGACAGAAGCGGGTACAATGGTATAATATATTCCTTACCGTTGAGAAGCGGAGGTGAGGCATTTGCTGAAAGAATGGTTTGAAAACATCAGTTGGCTCAACGTGCTGAAGGAGTTTATCCTGGGCATCCTGCGGATCGCGGGCCGTGTGATCGGTCTGGCGCTGAAGGTCGTGCTCACGGTCGTGCTTATTGCCATATGCACCGGTTTTCTCTTCCTGGTGATCTTCTCCACCTATGTGAAGAACACCCTGGCGGAAGACCTGCCGGTAAAACTTTCCGATTTCAATCTTACCCAGTCCAGCATCATCTATTATTGGGATAAGGAAACCAATCAGTATGAGGTCCTGGATCAGCTCTCCGGTCTGGAGGGCGACCGGATCTGGGTGAATTACGAGGATCTGAATCCCTGGCTGGAGAAGGCCGCCGTGGCCATCGAGGACCACAATTTCTACGACCATTACGGGGTGGACTGGTTCCGCACCTTCGGCGCCTTCTACCAGGTTTTCCTGGGGGATTCCGATGAGGTCTTCGGCGGTTCCACCATCACGCAGCAGCTGGTGCGGAACGTGACCCTGTATAAAGAAGATACCGTCCGCCGGAAGATCGTGGAGATATTCCGGGCCATGCAGTGCGAAAAGACCTATACCAAGGAAGAGATCATCGAGTGGTACCTCAACGTGGTCTTCTTCGGGGAGCGCAGCAACGGGGTCGAGGCTGCGGCCCACAATTACTTCGGCAAGTCCCAGAGCGAGCTCACCATGGCGGAGTGCGCCTGCATCATCGGCATCACCAACAACCCCAGCATGTACGATCCCTATCTCCATCCCAAGGCCAACAAGTCCCGGCAGGAAGCGATCCTCTCCGAGATGTACAGCCAGGGCTATATCACCAGTGAGGCGGAGTACCGCAAGGCGCTGGCTCAGGAGCTGGAGTTCAAGAGCAGCAAGAGCGACGAGATCACCGGCATCACCCGCAGCACCAGCTGGTATGTAGACGTGATCATTGAGGACGTGATCCGGGACCTGATGGAGATCAAGGGTGTGGACTACGATACCGCCGAGACCATGCTCTTCAACGGCGGCTACCAGATCTACTCCACCATCGACATGGGCGTGCAGGATATCATCGACGAAGTGTATTCCACCGGGGATCATCTCCCCGCGGGGTACCGGAAGAGCTCCACCCAGGATCTCCAGAGCTCCATCGTGGTCATGGATCCCTTCACCGGGGATATCCTGGGCCTCAGCGGCGGCCTGGGGGAGAAGAACGGCAGCCGGATCTTCAACCGGGCCACGGATATGCTCCGGAGCCCCGGCAGTACCATCAAGCCCGTCGCCAGCTATTCCCTTTGCCTGGACAAAGGCCTGGTGCATCCCTGGACCATATTTGACGACAGCGATTTCGTCCAGCTGAAGGGCACCACCTGGTATCCCAACAACGACGACAGCCAGAACGACGGCGGCGTCACCCTGCGGTACGCCCTCCAGGTATCCATCAACACCGTGGCGGCCCAGATGATCGATATGCTCACCCCGGAGGTTTCCTTCGACCATCTGGTGAACAATCTGGGCTTCACCCACCTGGTGCGGGATTACAACGGCTTCTCCGACGTGAGCTACGCGGGCATGGCCCTGGGCCAGCTCTCCTACGGCGAAAGCGTCCGGGAGATGTGCCAGTCCTACACCCCCCTGTGCAACAACGGCATCTATACCGAGGCCCGCACCTACTCAAAGATCCTGGACGCCTCCGGCAAGCTGGTGTACGAGAACATCCCGGAGAGCCACGTGGCCCTGAAGGAGACCACCGCCTATTATATGACCGAGATGCTGAACAACGCCGCCAACCGGGGCACCGGCTGGCTCTCCAAGTTCGGCAATATGGGCATCGCGGGCAAGTCCGGCGGCAGCAGCAGCTGGCATGACCGCTGGTATATCGCCTATACTCCCTATCTCCTGGCGGCCTGCTGGACCGGCTACGATATCGGAGAGAACATGGGTTCCTCCAACCCCGCCACCGGCATGTGGAAGCAGGTGATGCAGGAGGTGCACAAATACCTGGGCTATGAGGACAAGCAGTTCGAGACGCCCGAGGGGATGCGCCGGGTAACGGTCTGCGTGGATACGGGACTCCTGGCCTCCGAGGCCTGCGATCATGAGATCCGGGGCAGCCGCACCATGACCCTGTATATGTACCCCGAGGATATGCCCACCAGCGTCTGCCAGGCCCATGTGTACCAGGATATCTGCTCCGAAAGCCTGGATCTGGTCGGGTCGGACTGCCCGGACAGCTGTCGGATCCGACTGTCGGTGCTGGATCCCAGCCGGTACGCGGGCACCATGACTCTCCCGGATTATTACCGCAGCGGCGCCTATCCCAAGAAGCGGAGCTTCGGTTCCAACGCCGCGTATCAGGAATGGCGGGATGAGAACCGCACCCGCTATGTTCTGAGCGAGATGCTCCACTGCCGGTATCATAACATCGATCCTGTTTCCGGCTGGATCATCGAAGCGAAGCACGGCTACCTGATCAATCCCACCACCGGCATGTATTACGATATTGAGAAGGATATCCTGATCGACCAGTATTCCAAGTGGCAGGTGGACTGGCTCACGGGCTATCTGATCGACCCCAACACCGGCAATTTTGTGGATCCCCATACCGGGCAGGACGTCTTCCTCACGGACGAGCAGCTGGCCTCCTATACGCAGTATAAGTACCACAGGCCGCCCGGCTACGGACATGAGGAGCCCATCGTACGGCCTCCCGAGCCGACGGAGGAGCCGCAGCCCACGGGCGAGCCGGCCGAACCCGGCGGCGAGCCCGGAGAGGGAACGCCTGAAGAGCAGGGGAACGAACCCGGCGGAGAACCCGCAGCGGAGCTGCCGGAAGCCACCCCCGCGCCGGAGGGAAACACCGGGGACGAGGGCGGAGGAGAAGAAGCGGGCTGAGCCCGACCCTCAAATGGATCGAACAAACAAAACCGCCGCGGGACCGATCCGGTCCCGCGGCGTGCGTATTCTCAGGGATGTCTCTCATGACAGATCGGGGCGGAAGGTTCCCGACGCCATGGAAGCATGGTATAATGGCGCATAAGACAGCAGCGGAAGAAGGGAGAGAGAAGAGAGATGAAGATGCACAAGTTCTTTGCCTGGGCGGCGGCGATCTGCTTCCTCCTGGCCATCATCACCGGGTATAAACGGAAATAAAAGCGGAAACAGAAAGCCGCGGGACCGGATCGGTCCCGCGGCTGGGTCTTATTCTGATCTATTTTACAGTACCCGGACCCGGATCACTCCGGGGATGGCGGCCAGGGCTGCCTGGTCGAAGGGCTCGTCCCGATCCGCCAGGACGGCCTTGATGTCTCCCCGCACGGCCTCGGCCTTCGCCGCGGCGTTTACGCTCACCTGGGCGTCCTTCTTCGCCAGGATCACAGCCCGGTATTTCCCGGACCGGTCCATACGGACGTTGGGCAGGTTCACGCTGTTGACGATGTTGCCCCGGAGGAGGTATTCCGTCACCTGGTCCGCAGCCATGATGGCGCAGTTCGTCTCGCTCTCCGGCGTGCTGGCTCCCAGATGGGGGATGGAGACGCAGCCTTCCATGGAGACCGTGTCCCCGTTGGGGAAGTCCGTCACGTACCGGCTGACCTTGCCGCTCTTCAGGGCGGCGGCCATATCCGCGTCGCACACCAGCTCGCCCCGGGCGATATTGATGATCCGCACCCCGTCGGGCATGAGGGCGATGGTCTCGGCACGGACGGTATTCTTGGTATCGGCGTTCAGGGGCAGGTGGAGGGAGAGGTACTCGCTGCGGGCGAACAGAGCCGCCTGGTCCGGCACCATCTCCACGATGCCCGTCAGCTCCTGCTTCAGAGCGTCGGAGAGGAAGGGATCGCAGCCCAGCACGGTCATGCCCAGGGCATGGGCTGCCTTGGCCACCTTTGCGCCGACTGCGCCCAGACCCAGGAGGCCCAGGGTCTTGCCCATGAGCTCGGGGCCGGTGAACTGCGCCTTGCCCTTTTCCACCAGGGGAGCGACCTCGTCCCCCTTCCCGGCCAGGGTCCGGCACCAGTCGATGCCGCCGATGATGTTCCGGGAGGCCAGGATGAGAGCGCAGACCGCCAGCTCCTTCACGGCGTTGGAGTTGGCGCCGGGGGAGTTGCACACATAGATGCCCAGCTCCGCGAAGCGGTCCGTGGGGATATTGTTGTATCCCGCGCCGGCCCGGGCTACGGCCAGGAGGGCCGGACCGGGGACGTAGTCCAGCATCTTTGCGCTGCGGACGATGATGGCTGCGGGATCCTCCGCATTGTCGTCAACGACGAAATCCGTCTGCGGCAGGCGCTTGAGGCCCGCCGGATCGATTGCATTCAGGGTTTTTACCGTAAACATCTTCATATCCTCCTGCGGGCAGAACTCAGCCCTGCTTTTCAAATTCCTTCATGTAGTCCGCCAGCGCCTGCACGCCCTCGATGGGCATGGAGTTATAGATGGAGGCCCGCATGCCGCCCACGCTCCGGTGGCCGCCGATGTTCTCGATGCCCCGTTCCTTGGCGCCGGCGATGAAGCGCTTGTCGATCTCCGGATCCCCGGTGACGAAAGTCACGTTCATAAAGCTGCGGGAACCCTTCTCCGCGCAGCCCTTGAAGAGGCTGCTGGAATCCAGCACGTCGTACAGCAGCTTGGACCGGGCGCGCTTGCGCTCCTCCATGGCGGGGATGCCTCCCTGGGCGTCGATCCACTTCAGCATCAGATCCATCATGTAGATGCACCAGCAGGGCGGGGTATTGTGCATGCTGTCCCCCTTGATCATGGCGGCATAGTCCAGCATCACGGGAGAGATGGGAAGGGCGTTGCCCACATAGGCCTTGTTCACGAAGACCGCGGTGACGCCGGCGGGAGCCATGTTCTTCTGCGCGCCGGCGAAAACGACGGCGTATTTGTCCCAGTCGATATACCGGGTGAGGATATCCGAACTCATGTCCGCCACCAGGGGCACCCCGGCGGGAGCCTGGGGGGTATACTGCCACTCGGTGCCGTAAATGGTGTTGTTGGCGCAATAATAGAAGTAGGAGGCGTCCTCATGCAGGTCCAGCTGATCCTGAGCGGGGATGTAGGTGTGGTTCTTCTCCTTGCTGGAGGCGACGATGCGCACCTCCCCGTATTTCTTCGCTTCGTCCGCGGCCTTCCCGGCGAAGGAGCCGGTTACGGCGTAGTCCGCCTTCCCCGTACGGCTGATGAGGTTCATGGGGACCATGGCGAACTGGAGGGTGGCGCCGCCCTGGAGGAACAGGATCTCAAAATCCTCAGGCACCTTCAGAAGAGCCCGGAGCCGGGCTTTGGTATCCTCATGGATTGCCTGGAAAGCCTTACTTCGGTGACTCATCTCCATGACGGACATGCCCGTTCCCCCGTAGTTCAGAAGCTCGGACTGAGCTTCCCGGAGAACTTCCAGAGGCATGGTGGAGGGGCCGGCCGCAAAGTTGAATACGCGATCCTTAGGCATAGTAAGACCTTCTTTCCAAAATGATGTTTGATGACCGATGATATCGGAATAATACATTAAATGATTAAATTAGACGATATTATAGCAAGGCCGCCGGAGAAAGTCAAGCCTTTGCTTCAACGGGAAGATCCGCGGATCCCAGGGTGAGTCTGCCCTCCCGTATGCCGGTGATTCTCACCGGGAGGACCTGCCCTTCCCGCCCCGGCAGCAGCTCCGTTTCGCAGTCGTTGGGGGTACGGCCCAGGCGGCTCTCGAACAGCACCTCCTGCACCGTGCCCACCTGGGCGGCCAGAAAAGCGGCCCGGGTCTCCGACGCCAGGGCGATGGCCCGGCGGGCCCGTTCCTCCCGCTCTCCCTTGGGAACGGAGTCCGGCATCAGGGCGGCCCGGGTCCCCTTCCGCTCGGAATAGGGGAAGACGTGGACGTGGGCGAAAGCGCATTCCCGGAGGAAGTCCAGGGTGCGGGAAAACTCCTCCTCCGTCTCCCCGGGAAAACCGGTGATCAGGTCTGCGGTGACGGAGCAGCCCGGAAAGGCCTCCCGCAGGAGCTCCACGCTCCGGCGGAACCGGTCGGTATCGTATTTCCGGCCCATGCGCCGGAGGGTGTCGTCGCAGCCGGACTGGAGGGAGAGATGGAAGTGCGGGCAGAGCCCGGGGGCCTCCCGGAGTTTCCTGCAGAGATCCTCGTCCACTGCCCGGGGCTCCAGAGAGCCCATGCGCAGGCGCAGCTCCGGGGCGGCTTTCCCAAGAGCGGCGATCAGGTCTCCCAGACCATATTGATAGGAGGCCAGCTCGATCCCCGTGAGGATCAGCTCCTTCACCCCGGAATCCCGGAGGCGCAGGGCTTCCTTCACTGCCTGGTCCGGGGGCAGGCTCCGCACCGGCCCCCGAAGGAAGGGGATGATGCAGTAGGCGCAGAAGTTGACGCACCCGTCCTCCACCTTCAGATAAGCCCGGGTCCGGCCCAGGGACCGGTCCGGGGGGAGCGCCTCGAAGGTCCTGCGCTCCAGCGCCCGATCCAGCAGGTTCACCGGCGCCGGATCCCCCTCCAGGGCGCACAGCGCCTCCACAAAGGCCAGACGGCCGCCGCTGCCCCCGGTGACGGCGGGACGGCAGTCCTCCGCCTCCTCCGGCTCCGCTTGGGGCCAGCAGCCGCAGACGGCCAGCTTCGCCCCCGGATTCTGCTTCAGGAGCCTTCTGGCGGCCTGGCGGGATTTCCGAGCGCTCTCCGCCGTGACGGCGCAGCCGTTCAGCACCACCACGTCCGCGTTCTCCGTGACGATGCTGTGCCCTCTTGCCCGGAGCAGGGATTCCATGGCGGCGGTTTCGGACTGGTTGCAGCGGCAGCCAAGGGTCTCAAACAGAAAGCGCACGGTCAGTCCCTGACGATGAGGCGGCTGATGGCCTCCGCGAACTTCTCCCGGTCTCCGGGGGTGCCGTGGACCACCACGTCCACCGGCTTGGCCAGGTCCAGGCTGAACAGGCCCAGGAGACTTTTGGCGTCCACCAGGTAGCGGCCGGAGACCACGTCGATATCGCTCACCTGGGCATTGGCCTGGGTGACAAAGTGCTTCACGTCATCTATGGTGCTCATGCGGATCCGAATCGGTTCCACAGGGATCCCTCCTTGCAATTCATTTTCGGATTGATTATACTGCTTTTGCCTTGGGCAAGTCAATTTGAAACAAGGAATGAAACGGATATGATCTATCTGGATAACGCGGCCACCACAAAGCCCTGCCGGGAAGCGGCCGAGACCGTGGCAAAGGCCATGACCGAGCTATGGGGAAACCCCTCCGCGGGCCACGCCCCGGGTCGGGAGGCCATGGCGGCTCTGGATCAGGCCAGGGAACGGGTGCTGAAGGCCCTGGGTCCCGGGGGAGAGAGGGGAAGCCTGACCTTCACCTCCGGCGGTACGGAGGCGGATAATCTGGCCCTTTTCGGCGCGGCGAAGAAACAGATCCACCGGGGCAGGCACATCATCAGCTCAAAGGCGGAGCATGAGGCGGTGCTGAAATGCCTGGAGGAACTGAAGGCGGAAGGCTGGGCGGTGACCCTCCTGGACCCGGACGCCTCCGGCCGCATCCCCGTGGAGGCGGTGGGGGAGGCCCTGCAGCCGGATACGGTCCTGGTGAGCCTGATGCTGGTGAACAATGAGACCGGCGGCATGACCGATATCCCTCGTGTTGCGGAGCTGCTGAGGGAGCGGGATTCCCGCGCCTTGCTCCATACGGATGCGGTGCAGGCTTTTCTGAAGCTGCCCTTCAGCCCGGCGGGCCTGGGGGCGGATCTCATTACCCTCAGCTCCCATAAGATCTGCGGACCCAAGGGGGCGGGAGCCCTCTGGTGCCGGAACGGCCTGCGGCTGCCTCCCCTGCTCCGGGGCGGCGGACAGGAGGGAGGGCTTCGCTCCGGTACGGAACCCATGCCTGCCATCCTGGGCTTCGGGGCGGCGGCGGAGGCGATCTCCGCCCGGAAGGATCATACCGCCCGCTATGCCGCCCTGCGGCAGATCCTGGAAGAGGAACTGCCCGGCGCGCTGTTCCTGGGGGATCCGGAAGCCTGCGCGCCCCATATATGCAGCCTTTCCTTCCCGGGAGCCAGAGCGGAGCCGCTGATGAACGAACTGGACAGGAAGGGGATCTGCGTCTCCAGGGGTTCCGCCTGCGCCCGGGGCCGCCGGAGCCACGTGCTGGAGGCCATGGGTCTTCCGGCGAAGGTGATCGACGGGGCGCTTCGCATCTCCTTCGGTCCGGAGAACACGCCGGAGGAGGTCCGGGAGGCCTGCGCCTGCCTTCGGGAGGCGGTAGAACGGTACTTTCCCGGCGCGGGAAAGTGATTTATTTCGCTGAATGAGAGAAGAATTCCCCGGGGACGTATTGCAAGTTTCCTTCTTCTATGATAGTATCATCAAATCCACACGGCTAAGATAAGAGATATACAGGAAAGCACAGGTGACAAGCATGGTATCAATTGCAATACTCGGATTCGGGGTCGTAGGCTCCGGCGTGGCAGGCGTACTGACGAAGAATCGGGAGCAGATCGACGCTGCCGCCGGGGATGCCGTGCGGCTGAAATATATCGTGGACGTGCGGGATTTTCCCGATAGTCCTTATGCGTCTCTGCTCACCAAGGATTTTTCCGTCGTGGAGCGGGATCCCGACGTCCGGGTGGTGGTGGAGACCATCGGCGGCTGCGGCGTTGCCCTGGAGTTCACCCGCCGGGCCATTCTGGCCGGAAAGCACGTGGTGACCTCCAACAAGGCCCTGGTGGCGGCCCACGGGCGCGAGCTGCTGGAGCTGGCCAGGCTGCATAATGTCAATTACTTCTTCGAGGCCAGCGTAGGCGGGGGCATCCCCGTGCTCCGGCCCCTGAAGTTCGACCTGGCGGGGAACCGGATCACCTGCATCCGGGGCATCCTTAACGGCACCACCAATTATATCCTTACCGCCATGCGGGAGGAGAAACTGAGCCTGGAGGAGGCCCTGCGCAGCGCCCAGTCCAAAGGGTACGCCGAGGCCAATCCCACGGACGATCTGAACGGCATGGACGCCGCCCGGAAGCTGGCCATCCTCTCCGATCTGGCCTGGGGCCGGGAGGTCCGGGCTGAGGAGATCAGCCGGGAGGGGATCCAGAACGTCAGTCTGAAGGATGTGGAGTGCGCCGCCCGCCTGGGAGGCAAGCTGAAGCTCATCTGCGAGGCTAAGCTCCTGCCGGAGGGCGGGATGACGGCCTTTGTCGCCCCCCAGGTGGTGATGCCCGACAGTATGCTCTATGCCGTGGACGAGGCGTTCAACGCCGTGCTGATCACCGGCAACGCCGTGGGAGACGTAATGTTCTACGGCACCGGCGCGGGGAGCGAGCCCACCGCCAGCGCCGTGGTGGGGGACGTGCTGGACGCCGTTCGGCACATGGGCAAACGCAGAGACATAAGCTGGTCCGGGGACCCGGCGGCCCTCAGCGATCCCATGGCGGTGAGCGGGCGCTGGTATGTGCGGCGGGGAGACGTCGCCGCCATCGCGGAAGAGCGTCCTGCCGGACTGACGGAGGAGGACGCCGCCTGTTACCGGGTCCTGGAAAAATGAGAAGAGCGAACCGTGGCACACGGTTGAAATAAGGTGGGATCAGAACAATGCTAATCGTACAGAAATTCGGCGGCAGCTCCGTTGCGGATGCCGCCAAGCTCCGGCGGGTGGCCGGGATCATCGCGGATGCGAAGAAAGCCGGCAACGACGTCATCGTTGTCCTCTCCGCCCAGGGAGATACCACCGACGATCTGATTGCGAAGGCGCATGAGATCAGTCCGGAGCCCAACCGCCGCGAGCTGGATATGCTCATGGTCACCGGGGAGCAGATCTCCATTTCCCTCTGCGCCATGGCGCTGCAGGAGATGGGGATCCCCGCCATCTCTCTGCTGGGGTGGCAGGTGCGTCTGCGCACCAATTCGGAATACGGCAGCGCCCGGATCCGCAGCCTGGATACGGAACGCATCCAGCAGGAGCTGGACCAGGGCAAGGTGGTCCTGGTGGCGGGTTTCCAGGGCGTCAACCGCAGGGGGGATATGACCACCCTGGGCCGGGGCGGGAGCGATACCACCGCCGTGGCCATCGCGGCGAAGATGCACGCGGACCTCTGCCAGATCTATACGGATGTGGAGGGCGTGTATACCGCCGACCCCAGGATCATTCCCAATGCAAAGAAGCTGGACGAGATCACCTACGCCGAGATGCTGGAGCTGGCCTCCATGGGTGCGCAGGTGCTGCATAACCGTTCCGTGGAGCTGGCCAAGCGCTACGGGGTGGAGCTGGAGGTCCTCTCCAGCTATGTCCGCAAGCCCGGTACAAAAGTGAAGGAGGTCGTGAAAACCATGGAGGAGACCAAGATCAGCGGCATTGCCAAGGACGATAAGATCGCCCGGTTGGCCCTGGTAGGCCTGAAGGATGAACCCGGCATCGCTTTCCGTATTTTCCGTGTCCTGGCCAAGGAGAAGATCAATGTGGACCTGATCCTCCAGTCCATCGGCCGGGACAATACCAAGGATATCAGCTTTACCCTGGCCCGGGAGGATCTGAACCGGGCGAAGGCCGCCCTGGAAAAGGAGCAGGACGCCATCGGTTACGAGAAACTGACGGTGAACGACCAGGTGAGCAAGCTCAGCGTGGTTGGTGCCGGGATGATCAACAAATCCGGCATCGCCGTGATGCTGTTCGAGGCCCTGGCCGCGGCCCAGGTGAATATCCACATGATCTCCACCAGCGAGATCAAGATCTCCGTGCTGATCGACGCCAGCAAGGCCGAGGCGGCCATGCGCGCGGTGCACCGGAAGTTCTTCGAGGAGTGAGTTTCCGCGCCCGGGCGGGGTGACCGCCCGGGCCGATCGGCCTTCGCCGGTGCATGCTCCGTGTTTTTTATGCAAATTATCGAAATTCAGTCTTGTAATTTTGTCAGTCTTGTGCTAAACTGCATTTACAAGAGCAGTTAGCTTTGATTTTACCTGGTAAGTCTGGAGGAAGATCAAATGGAATTCGATCCGAAGAGAGCTGGAATCATGCAGCGCTGCAAGATCGCCCATCTGGCTATCGTCATTTGCGTTGCCCTCATTTTCCTGAGCTGGTTTTTCCCCTATTTCAAGTATGCTCCGTATGATGATAAGGACCTGAAGACCCAGAACAGCATGTGGGGCGAGATTTTCTTCAACTACAACTTCATGCAGCTTGAAGACTATATGAAGGAAGATACCGCCTATGCGACTTCCAGCCCCTATAACGAGGAACGGCCCTTCAAGTTCGTCAGCCTGCGTCAGCTGGGCGCCCCGGTGATCTGCATGGTCTGCGGCATCATCATCCTGGCGACCATGAGCAAGAAAGGCATCATGACGAATCTGGTCCCGTTGATCATGTCCATCGTTGGCATTAAGGGCTGGTTCGCCGGCAACCTGATGCCGAAGTGGGCGAATACAGGCTTCCAATACATCAGCGGTGTCCTGTTCATAATCATGTTTATCATTACCATCGCCAGCATTGTCTTTGCGGTGCAGGAGATCAAGTCCCGTCCCGCGGACTACTACCTGCCCTCTCTCAACTGAACTTTTGATCCGAACCGGCGCGCCATCGGCGCGCCGGTTTTTTCTGCCCTCGGATCGCCGCCCCGACCCGGTCCGGAAGCGTTTCCTCATTTCTTCGTCTCCGCGCGCATATACTCCCAATGATCCCTCCGGGATCAGGAAGTACAGGGAGTGGTGCCTATTCGCACGGAGATCGAGGACAGAGCCTGCCGGCTCGCGATCTACATGATCGAAAATGGTGGGACCGTCCGGGCCGCCGCAGCGCGGTACGGGGTCTCAAAGTCCACGGTACACAAGGACCTGACCCGGCGTCTGCCGGAGATCGATCCGGCCCTCTACCGCCAGGTGAAGGAGATCCTGGAGCGCAATAAGGCGGAGCGTCACCTTCGGGGAGGGGCGGCGACCAGAAGAAAATACAAAGGGGAGACGGGGGAAGGGAGCTGACCCCCGATGGATATCCGTCCCGGAATCGGGCAGGCATGCCGGCAGCAGCCGGGGCCTTCCGTTCCGGGGCGTTTTTCCCCTTGCTTTCCCGGTCATATCCGTGTATCATTTGCCTCAGAAAGCTGTTGTACGGAGGAGAAAGGCATGGACGAGCAGAAAAACTACGGGGACGACTTCATCACCATCACCGACGAGGAAGGCAATTCCTATGAGCTGGAAAAGCTCAGCGAAGAGGATATCGAATACCAGGGCCGGGTCTACCGCGCTTTTCTTCCGGTGGGGGAGAACGAAGACGAGATCTATGAGATGATCCTGTTCCGCATCGTGGAGGAGGACGGGGAGGAGATCCTGGAGACCATCGACGATGAGGAAGAGATGGAAGCGGTCTATGAGATCTTCATGGACAGGCTGTTCGAGGAGGACGAAGAATAAAGCGGTTCCGTTAAACGGACCGGAAGAGGAAAAGGAACGCTGCCATGGTTGCTGCCTGTATCGTATTCGGGGCTGTTGCGCTGCTGTTCCTGGCCCTGGGCGTCGGCTTTTCCCGGGGCAAAGGACAGGGACTGATCGCCGGATACAACACCATGTCTGCCCGGGAACGGGAGAAGGTCGATGAGAAGAAGCTGATGCGGGTGATGAGCGGCGGGATGTTCTCCCTGGCAGGATGTACTGCGGTGAGCTTGGTCGGGATGCTGACAGGGATCCGTCCGCTTCTGTATGCAGGCTTTATCCTGTTTATCGCCGCGATTGTGGTTCTCGTCATCCGCGTCAATATCGGGACAAAGAAATGAGCACGGCGATAGCGCCGCTTTATGGGGATCCGAAGGAAATGAAACGGGGGAATGAGCAGGTCCGCTCATTCCCCCGTATTTTTATCGCGCTCTCCGCATCCGTCATTTCCTCCCCCACACCAGGAACAGCGGGGATTCGGGAAGATCGTGCTCTCCCAGGATGCGGCGGCCTGCCGACGTATCCGCACCGCAGGCGGAAAAACCTGCCTCCTGCATCAGTTCCAGGTCCCAGTCCGGCCGCCGGTGACGGCTGGCGGGCATGGAGAGGGTGATCTCCGCATTCATGCGGCTCAGGTCCGGGGTCATGCCGATGTGGCCGTAGATCCCCTTCTCGTCCGTGTGTGAGGCGCCCTGATTCCGCCGCCGGACGTTTTCCGCGTAGTCAGCGTCAAAGTTCAGCAGAACGCCCCCTGGCCGCAGGAGCCGGAGCCACTCCCTGTAGGCCGCTTCCGGATCCGGCAGAGTCCAGGTGAGATTGCGGGTGACGACGGCATCGAAGCTCCCGCCGGGCAGACCCGTGGCCTGGGCGTCCAGCTCCAGGAACCGGGCGACCACTCCGGCGAGGCGCACGGCGTTCTCCGCCTCCCGCAGCATGGCGGAGGTGAGGTCGATCCCGGTGACCCGGTGACCCTGCATCGCCAGGAGGATGGCAAAATAGCCGGTGCCCGTACCCGCATCCAGGATATCCAGGGTCCGGTCCCCGGGGAGACAGGTTTCCATCTCCCAAAGCCATCGGCCGCTGATCCCGTCCCGCAGCTCATTCTGCCGGACGACGCCGAAATCGTGGGCCCGTTTGGTCCAGTAGTCCACTACCCGCCGTTCCGCCGTCTGCATCTGATCCATTTGGTCATGCTCCTTTATCGTTCCAGTACTGAGGCGCGAAGCTGCTTTGTATATTCCTCCCGGGGATGATCCAGGATCTCCCGTACAGGACCCTCCTCCACCACCCGGCCGCCCCGCAGGACCATCACCCGGGTGCAGAGACAGCTCACCACCGCCAGATCATGGGAAACCAGGATCACGGAGAGATCCCGGCTGCGGCACAGGTCAGCCAGCAGATTCAGGATCTGGGCCTGGGTGGATACGTCCAGAGCACTGGTGATCTCATCGCAGAGCAGGACCTCCGGCTCCGCCCCCAAAGCCCGGGCGATGGCCAGGCGCTGGCATTGCCCGCCGCTCAGCTCCCGGGGATACCGGTCCAGCAGTTCAGGGGCCAGGCCCACCATGGCGCAGAGGGCGGGAAGATCCGGTTCCCGTCCCGTCAGGTTCCGCACCGATTCCCGGATGGAGGCTGCGATCTGCCGCCGGGGATGGAAGGAGCCGGCGGCGTCTTGGAAAACCATCTGGATATGCCGGTATTCCTCCCGGCTGCGCACCGGGGAAAGGGGAGTTCCCATCAGGGCCAGAGTGCCGGAATCAGGCGCTTCCAGGCCGCTGATCAGCCGCAGCAGGGTGCTTTTGCCGCTGCCGCTTTCTCCCACGATGCCCAGCGTCTCCCCCTTTTCCAGGGTGAAGCTTACCTGACTGAGGGCGTCTGTCCCGTATTTTCCCCGGATGTAACGCCGGGTCAGTTCCTTGCCTTCCAGGATGATCATGGCGTCTCCTCCCCGGCCCGGCAGCAGGCCAGCAGGTGCTCCCCCTTCCAAGGTGCCAGAGTGCAGGGCGTCTCCCGGCAGGCGGGTATGGCGCGGCTGCAGCGGGGGAAGAAGGGACAGCCGGGCAACGCCGGCCCTTCCCCGGGGAGCTGTCCTGCCAGGGGGCGGGGCATGGTCCCGTCCAGCCGGGGGATCGCCTCCAGCAAGGCCTGGGTATAGGGATGTCGGGGCTCCTCCAGCAGATCCCCCGCCGGGGCGAGCTCCACCAGCCTGCCGGCGTACATCACGCCGATCCGACCGCCCAGATACCGGGCCAGAGCCAGGTTATGGGTGACGACGATTTGGGCGATCCCCGCGGTCTCGCCGAGGGACTTCAGCTCTGCCGCCGCCTGAAGCTGGATGGCGGCGTCCAAAGCGCTGGTGGGCTCGTCCGCCAGGAGCAGTTCCTGACCCAGGAGGAGGGCCAGAGCCAGGGCGACCCGCTGATTCATGCCGCCGCTGAGCTCATAGGGGCAGGAATCCAGCACCCGGCGTGGTTCCTTCAGCCCCAGGCGGAGCAGGGCGGCTTCCGCCCGGGGAAGAAAATCCTTCTTATCATATTTCCCGCGGCTTTTCAGCGTTTCGATGAATTGGCTGCGGTAGCTGCGGATTGGGTTGAAGGAAGCTCCCGGGCTCTGGAACACCATACCGCAGCGCCGGGCAACAAACCGGAGCCGTTCCCGGGGCGGGAGGGCGGCGAGCTCCGTCCCCTCCAGCCGGATGCTGCCGGAGAGGAGACAAAGATCCGGCTCCGTGCCCATGATCGCCCGGAGCAGCGTGCTTTTGCCGCAGCCGCTCTCTCCCACCAGAGAGAGGATCTCGCCCCGTTCCAGGGTGAAGGAGATCCCTGCGACCACCGGACCGCCGCCGTATCCGGCGCTCAGGTCCCGGACCTCCAGAAGAACCGTCTGATCGCTCATTTTGCCGCCTCCGGATCCAGCCAGTCCCGCAGGCAATCCCCCAGCAGGTTGAACACCATCACCGTGAGGACCGCCGCACCGGCGGGGAAGAGTACGGACCAGGGAGCCAGCTGGATGTAGCCCCGGGCCGCGCTGATCATGCTGCCCCATTCCGCGTGAGGTTCCCGGACGCCGATGCCTAGGAAGGAGAGGCCTGCCAGGCCCACCATGGTGGTCCCCAGCTGGGCGGCGGCGTTCACCGCCAGAGGACCCAGCATATTGGGGAGCATGGTACGAAGCAGAATGGAGGGAGTGCTGCAGCCGCTGAGCCGGGCAGCCTGAACGTAGGCCTCCTTCCGCAGGGAAAGGACCTGAGCCCGGGCCAGACGGGCGTACAGGGTCCAGCTTGTGATCCCCAGAGCCAGCATGGCGTTGCCCATGCCGCCCCCCAGGATGCCCGCCACGGCGATGGCCAGCACCATCTGGGGGAAGGAGAGCAGCACGTCCGCCAGACGCATCACAAGAGTATCCGCCGCGCCGCTGTAATAACCCGCCAGCATCCCCAGGATGCTTCCCAGCAGGAAGGCGGCCACCACCAGGGCCAGGGCGCAGAAGACGGAGGTGCGGGCGCCCATGAGCACCCGGGAACAGACGCATCGTCCGTACCGGTCCGTACCGAAGGGGTATTCCCGGCACGGCGCATAGTTCATCGCCCCGGAATCCGTGGCGTTGGGATCGTTGGGGGTCAGCAGCGGGGCAAGAACCGCCGTCAGGGCCAGCAGACACGCCAGAGTCAGCAGGAGGATCATCCGCAGACGGAGCTTTTTCCGGCTGCGTTTCCGACGGGGCTTCAGCAGCATATCCCTCACTCCTCCCTTACCCGGGGATCCACCCAGTGATAGGCGATATCCGTCAGCAGATTGATCCCCACATAGATCACCGCGGTGAGCAGGACGAAGCCCTGGATCACGGGAAGATCCCGGTCCCGGATGGCGTCCATGGCCAGCTTTCCCAGCCCGGGCCAGCGGAAGATGGTTTCGATCACCACGCTGCCTCCCATGAGACTGCCCACGGACAGCCCCACGATGGTGAGGATGGAAATGGAAGCGTTGCGCAGCACGTTCCGGAACAGGATGTAACGGGCTTTCACCCCCCGGGTCACCGCGCCGGTCACATAGCTCCGCCCCAGCTGCTCCAGCAGCTCTGCCCGGAATTGCCGCAGGAAGCGGGAACACAGCGGGATGGCCAGGGAAAGACCGGGAAGCAGCAGGCCCTTCAGGCTCCGGTCCGCCAGCACCGGCAGGAGCCGGAGCCGGACGCAGAACAGGTACATGAGCAGCACCGAAAGGAGGAACCCGGGCAATGAGTTCCCCACGAAGCTCAGAAAGCGGAGGATGCGGTCCAGAGGCCCGTCCCGGTGGAGGGCGGCCAGCAGGCTCAGAGGCAGGGCCACTGCCAGGCTCAGAAGCAGACTCCACAGAGCGAGCACCAGGGTGCTGCCCAGTCCCCGGGCCAGCTTTTCGCCCACCGGAAACCCGTCCTTGTAGGAGGAGCCCAGGTCAAGGCGCAGAACGCCCAGGAGCCAGTCCCCGTACTGCACCAGGAAGGGGCGGTCCAGCCCCATCTCCTGTCGGGTCCGCTCCAGGACCTCCTGAGACACGCTGATCCCCTGGGCGTTCAACTTCTTTTCCGCTGCGTCTCCGGGAGCCAGGTACATCAGCAGAAAGGTGAGAAAGCTCACGGCCAGGAGGATCCAGATCAGATGCGCCATGCGTTTGAGAATATACTTGCCCATGTTGCTCCGTTATGCCCTCCCGGACCGGCTGCCCGGTCCGGGAGGGTACAGCTGTTTTTATCCTATGCCGGTGTTTGCATCGACGCCGTAGAAATCGAAGGGGCAGTTTTCCGCGATCCCCTCGACGCCCTTCCGGGTGACGGTGGTCTTGTTGAACAGGCCCACGAACCCGAAGGCATTGTCGTCGATGACCATCTGAACGATCTGGTTTGCCAGCTCCGCCCGGCGGGTCACGTTTGTCTCAAACTGGAGCTCGTTGATCAGCGCCTCGCATGCGTCGCTCCGGAAGCCGGCGATGGCCCAGCGGCTGTCCTGCCGGAACAGGGCGTCGATGCAGTAGTAGGGATCCCCGGCCTTGTCTGCGATCATGCAGTACAGGGCGATGTCGAAATCCCCGGTGGCGATATAGGTGGAATCCGGATCCTCCTGCACCGTCAGGATGCTGTCGATCCCCACGGCCTTCAGCTGCTCCTGCAGGAGAATGGCGATGGAGTCCAGGGAGCGGGCGGCATAATAGCAGATGTTCAGCTGGATCGGCTGCCCGTCCCGCTCATAAAAGCCGTCTTTGTTCAGCGTATATCCGGCGCCTTCCAGGGCCGCCTTCGCGGCCTCCGGGTCGGGAGCGGGCTTCGTCACCTTTCCGTAAGGGGCGGCGGAGGTAAAGGGACCCACGGCGGGGGAGACGGTGCCCCCCAGGTAGGCGGCGATGGCCCCCGGATCCGCAGCCAGGTTCACCGCCCGGCGCAGGACGTCGTCCATCCGGGTCTCGTTCAGCACGTAGAACTGCAGCCGGGTGGCGGGGATCTGGGTGAGCACGTACCGGGACGGGTCGGCAGCATAGATATCCTTCGCGGCGGCGGTGACGCTGGTGTAGCCGTCGATCTCTCCGCTCTGCATGGCCAGGAGCTTGCTCTCATCGTCCTGCATATAGTAGAAGATCGCGCCGTCCAGCTTCACGGCTTCGTTCCAGTAAGCGGTGTTCTTCTCCACCTCCACGGTGCCCTCCGGCTGGAAGGACTTCAGCACAAAGGGACCGGTGCAGACCGGGGCGTTGTCAAAATCGGCGGTGCCGTCCAGGTCCATGATCCCCAGCTCCGGTGCAGTCAGGTCGCTGAGCAGGGTGGGGTAGATCTGCGGGGTGACGATGGTCAGGGTCTGATCCCCGGCGGCGGAGATGTTGAAATCCGCCAGGTAGGCGAAGCGGGGATTCACCTCCGCCAGCCGCTTCAGGTTCCGGGCGACCATATCGGCGGTGAGGGCTTTTCCATTGGAAAAGGCGGCCTTCGGGGCCAGAGTGACGGTCCAGGTAAGGCCGTCCTCGCTGGTTTCGGCTTTCTCCGCCAGCAGCGGCTGGATGGAGAGGTCGTCCCCCACCCGGAACAGGGTCTCGGAGATCCCGTAAATGGAGGTATACCAGCCGTAATACTCCTTATGCACGTCCAGGCTGGGGTAGGCGAAGCTCTCCGCCAGCTTCAGGATCTGCGGTTCAGCCGCCGGAGTCTCGGCAGGTTTTTCCGTTTTGGCGCAGCCCAAAAGGCCCAGGGCCAGCAGGACGGCCAATACCAGAGCGACGATTCGTTTCATGTTCCGTTCCTCCTTTCTTGCGTTACTTGACTGCACGGATGAGGAAGCCCGGGGTGGAGGCGTAGTTGATCTGTTCTTCCCGGCTCCATACCTCCCGGAAGAGCTCCGTTTCCGCGGAAACGGAAGCGCAGCCCAGGGCGGCGAGGGTATCCAGATCCCACCGGGGCCGATCCTGACGGGTCATGGGCAGGGAGCGGGAGAGGTCCTCCATCCGGTCGGATTCGGCATAGTCGTTATGGTCGATCACCCCGTACCGCCGGGTGTTCTCCCGGTCCCGGCGGAATTCCTCCGCCTTTTCCTCGTCTACCAGGTAGGAATACCAGTTGGCGTCAAAATTCAGCAGCACGCCGCCGGGCTTCAGCACCCGGATCCATTCCCGATAGGCCCGCTCCGGCTCCGCCAGGTTCCAGGTGAGATTGCGGGTGACGATCGCGTCGAAGCTGTTCTCGGGGAATTCCAGACGATGGGCGTCCATCTGCCGGAAGTCGATGCGTTCCCCCAGCGTTCCCGCGTTCCGACGGGCTTCCGCCAGCATGTTCTCCGCGTAATCCACCGCCGTTACGGAATAGCCCCGCTCCGCCAGGATGATGGCGTAGAAGCCCGGACCGGTGCCGATATCCAGGATCCGAAGAGGGGCGTCCCTCTCCTCGGGAAAGCGGGAAATGAGCATATCCGCCCAGCGCCGGTCCCAATCCCCCTCCAGGTTCTTGCGAATGACCTCCGTATAGGAAGGGGCGCGCCGGTCCCAATAGCCGATCATTTCCCGGGTAAGTGTTTCCATGGTTTCTTTTTCTCCGTTTCCAGACTGTACCCCCTATGGTACAAGCGCATTATACGGCGAGGGGGAGAAGCACGTAAGCCCCATGGGGGGATATACGGCAAAAAAAACCGTACAGACCCGTGTCCCGCCACCCCCGGGGTCTTGACAGAAAAGCCGATACTATTTATAATCAAGAAGAATAAAGAAACAGAATAATGCCTTATTGAAATAGTAAGACGAATGGATTTTCCGAGCCCCCTGTCCTAAGCGCGCAGGCGTATGGACTTCGGGCCGGAGGGGGCGTTCCGCCCTCTCGAAAGCCGGCGCCGGAAACAGGCCGACTCTCCGTATTTGAGAAGGAAAAACCGTGCCGATCGTCCCGGAGGGAGGCCCTGGCCTCCACACCGCGGACCTGCCGCCCGTTTTGATCCTTCCGGATCGAAACGGGGTTATTTTATGATGAAAGAAAGAAAAGAAAAAGGGCTGCCCCATTATGGCAGAAGGTTCCTGTTCCTGGGACTGGGATTCATCCTGGTGTTCCTGGGATCCTTCCTTCTGGGGAGATACGCGGTCTCCATGAGCACGACCCTGCGCATCCTCTCGTCCTGGCTTCTGGAGAAGCTGAGCTTCGGCGCCCTGGATATGGCGGGAAGCTGGACCGAGCTGGAAGAGGCGGTGGTGCTGAATATCCGTCTGCCCCGCATCCTTTGCGCCGCCCTGGTGGGGGCGGCCCTTTCCGCCGCCGGAGCCTCCTATCAGGGGATGTTCCGGAACCCTATGGTCTCCCCGGACCTGATGGGGGCTTCCACCGGGGCGGGCTTCGGCGCCTCCCTGGCCATCCTCCTGGGCATGAGCTATTTCGGCATCATGGTCACCGCCTTCTGCTTCGGCCTGGGGGCGGTGCTCCTGGCCTGGCTGGTGAGCCGGTTCAGCAGGCTGAACGCCACCCTGGCTCTGGTGCTGGCGGGGGTGATGATCTCCTCCCTGTTCTCCGCCTGCACCTCCTTTGTCAAGCTGGTGGCGGATACCCAGGAGCAGCTCCCTGCCATCACCTACTGGCTCATGGGTTCCCTGAGCTCCGTGAAGGGGAAGGATACGGCCTTTGCCGCTATCCCCATCCTGCTGGGGCTCATCCCCCTCCTGCTCCTGCGCTGGCGCATGAACCTCCTCACCGTGAGCGAGGCGGAGGCCAGGTCCATGGGCCTGAACACCGGGCGTCTGCGTCTGGCGGTGATCCTGTGCGCCACCCTGGTGACGGCGGCCAGCGTGGCGGTGAGCGGCATGATCGGCTGGGTGGGCCTGGTGATCCCCCATTTCTGCCGGATGCTGTTCGGATACGATTACCGCAGGCTCGTCCCCGCTTCCATCCTCATGGGCGGGGCCTTCCTGATGCTGGTGGACGATATCGCCCGGGTCATCACCACCAGCGAGCTGCCCCTGGGCATCCTCACCTCCTTCGTGGGCGCTCCCGTATTTCTCTACCTCATCGTGCAGGGAGGTGCGGAACGTGAGCATTGAAGCCAGAAACCTCATCTTCTCCTATGGGGGAACGGACGTATTGAAGGACCTTTCCTTCTCTGCGGAAGCGGGGGAGCTGGTGGCGGTGCTGGGCCCCAACGGGGTGGGGAAAAGCACCCTTTTCGGCTGCCTGCTGGGTTTCCTCCGCCCCCGGACGGGGGAGGTGCTGGCGGAGGGCAAACCCATCCGGGGGATGAGTCCCCGGGAACTGGCGAGCCTCATCGCCTATATCCCCCAGTACGCCCCCCAGACTTTCAATTATACCGTGCTGGATCTGGTGACCATGGGCATGACCAACCAGATCCCCCTGTTTTCCTCCCCCAAGCCGGAGCACCGGCAGAAGGCCATGGCCGCGCTGGAAAGCCTGGGTATCGCCCATCTGGCGGACCGGGGCAGCGGCAGCATCAGCGGCGGGGAGCGGCAGCTGGCCCTCCTGGCCCGGGCCCTGGTACAGGACGCCCGGGTGCTGATCATGGACGAGCCCACCGCCAACCTGGACTACGGCAACAGCTTCCGGGTGATGCAGCGGGTGCAGGAGCTGGGGGCAGGGGGGTACACCGTCATTTTTTCCACCCATGAACCAAACCAGGCCTTCCGCTACGCCACCCGGGTCCTGGCCCTGCTGGACGGGGGCGTGCTGGCGGACGGTCCGCCGGATACCGCACTGACGGAAGAGCTGCTGCGCCGTCTCTACGGGGTGGGTGTGGCAGTGTGTAGCGCAGAGGTGGAAGGGGAGAGCTTCCGGCTCTCCATTCCCTACGAAAAAGGAGGTAAACCAAAATGAAGCGCATCCTGAGCCTGTTTTTTGCAGCCGCAATGCTGGTCTCTCTGCTTGCCGCCTGCAGCGGGAACGGCAAGACAGAGACGCCGAAGACCGCAGAGACGGTCACCATTACAGACAACGCCGGGCGTGAGGTCACGGTCCCGGCAGAGGTGACCCGGGTCGCCCCCTCCGGTACGGTGGCCACCATGTTCCTGGCCTCCGTGTGTCCGGATTACCTGGTCTGCATCGGCTCGGCAAACTCCGACGCCCAGGCGGCGTATCTGCCCCAGGGGCTGGCGAGCCTTCCCGTCACCGGGCAGCTCTACGGAGGCAAGAGCACCATCAACCTGGAAGCCCTGCTGGCGGCAAAGCCTCAGATCATCATTGACCTTGGAGACTATAAAAAGGGCATGGAGGAGGATCTGAACGCCCTGCAGGAGCAGGTCGGCGTTCCCGTGGTGTTTATCCAGGCGGACCTGGAGCATATGGCACAGGGCTTCCGTATGCTGGGAACGCTTCTCTTCAATAAAAAGGAACGCTGCGAGACCCTGGCGGCATATGTGGAAGAAACATTGCGTCTGGCAGCGGAGAATCGGGACAAGATCGCAGAGGACGACCGCCTGCGGGTGATGTACACTTCCGGGGCCTCCGGCCTGGGTACCAATGCGGAGGGTTCGAGCCAGGCCCAGGTCATTCCTCTGGTGGGAGCAAAGAACGCCATCGTAGTGGAGGATGTGACCAGCAAGGGCGGAGGAAACGTCATCAATATGGAGCAGCTCTACACCTTTGATCCGGATATCATCCTCTTTACCGCTGACAGCATTTATGCGGATGCAGCGGAGGATCCCGCATGGCAGAAGCTCCGGGCTGTTCAGGAAGGGCTCTATTATGAGATCCCCGATCTGCCGTACAATTGGATGAGCAGTCCCCCCTCTCTGAATATGCTTCTGGGCATCCGCTGGCTGGGCAATCTGCTCTACCCGGAGATCTACGATTACGATATGGCCGCTGAAGCACGGCGGGCCTATAAGCTCCTGTGGGACTACGATCTCACGGCGGAGGAGTCGGAGGAAATGCTGGCCAGGTCCACCGGAAAACGCGGCTGATCCCAATATCCGGGCTGGCTCTGATCAAGCGGGAACGCCGTCGGCTCAGCCCTGAAAAGCCCCTGAACAGCTTGCAGAAAAGTCCGCCGAAAGGCGGACTTTTCTTGTGCAGGCGGGAAGCAAGACGCGGGGATCTGCGGGAAGAACGAGGATCCCGTCCTGTTGACGGAACAACGGATATCCGGCCCCGCCGGACAGGACCTTCCGGGTCATGTTCGGTGCGGAAAGACCGGGAAATCTTTGACCGGCTGATCCGGCCGGAGCAGATGAACGAAGCCGAATGGACCAGATGACACGAAAAGCAGCTGGACCGGATGCGCACCTTCGGGGACAGAAAAGGCAAGACCAGAGCGCCGACCCGGGAAGAGAGCGGCCCGCGCCATGCTGGCCGCCGCGGGGGAATGATCGTAAAAACAAAACTGCCGGGTCAGTCTGAGACTGACCCGGCAATCTTTAATCCCGGTTCCCCGCCTGTGCCGTGTGGACCCGTTTATCACCTGCACGAATTGCAGGTGGGTCGCCGCCCCGGGGCTTCTCTGCTTCCAACGTCCGCCCGGAGGGCGGGAGGCCTGCAATTCACCGCGGGAGAAAAGCGTCCCTTATAGTTGATGTGGGTTCTAAATAGGCCCATCACGCACACGGCAGGGCATTCCTTGCAGCGAAGCGGAGCCCCGCCACGCCTTTAATATACCACAGAGACCGGGAAATATCAATAGGTGGGGATGGTCGAACCCTGTTAAATCCAGCCATTGGCTGCGGATGGGCGGCCCGTGCCGTCAGAAACAGATTTTGCTTGCAATCGGAGGGAAAAACGCATATACTATATTAATGCCGCAGTATACATCTTGCAGACAAGGACGGAAGAAAACATGAGTGCATCCAGAGAGAAGAGGATCCGCTTCGAAGAACGGGCGGAAGGCAAGGAAAAACGCCAGATCCGGGCGAAGGACAACCAGAAGACCGCCCGGCGCAAAAAGCTCATCACCACCGTGGCGATCGCGGTGATCGTGGTGGTGCTGGTGCTTCTGGTGGTGGTGAATTCCACCCTGTTCTATACGGGCGTCCCCGCCCTTAAGATCGGAGGTTCGAGGTATACCGCCGCGGACTTCAACTATGAGTATTTTTCGAATTATTACCAGACCTACAGCAGCATTTCCAACACCTATGGGGAATATGCCTCCATGCTGCTGGATCCGTCGAAGCCGCTGAACAAGCAGTATTACAGCGAGACTGAGACATGGGCGGATTATTTCGAGGGCAATGCCCTGACCCAGCTGCAGCAGATGACCATCCTGAACGACATGGCTGAGAAGGAAGGCTGGACCCTCAGCGCCGAGCAGTCCGCGGAGATCGAAGACAACCTCAACCAGCTGAAGACCGACGCCGTCAATCAGGGATACAGCGACTATAAGTCCTACCTCCAGGCACTGTACGGCAAGGGGATGACGGAGAAGATCATCCGGGAGCTCCTGCAGAAGTCTTTCAAGGCGACCTACTACAGCCAGGACCTGGTGGAGCGTTGGAAGGCCGCCGCTACGGATGAGGAAAAGCAGGCTTATTACGACGATGTGCAGAGCAGCTACAACCTCATCACCTATATGCTGTACCATGTGGATGGTTCCCCCAATGATGAGGAAGGCATCGATTCCGAGACCGCCATGCTGGCTGCCAAGAACACGGCGGATGAGATCGCCTCCGCGGTGGACCAGATCACCTTTGCGGACGCGGTGCGTCGGCTGGCTCCGGAGGCGGAGAAGGCGGACTACGAGTCCGACGACGCCTGCCTCAAGCGCAACGCCGCCCCCTCCAACATCGATACCAATTACCGTTCCTGGCTGACGGATACGGCCAGACAGTTCGGTGAGACCACCGTCATCCAGGGCAGCAGCGGCTACGATGTGGTCATGTTCCTGGAGTCCAACGACAACCGCTTCAAGCTGGTGAATTACCGGGGCATCGTGATCTCCGTCGGAACGGATGATGAGGGCCGGGTGACGGACGCGACCATGAAGGAAGCCCGGGATACCGTGGATGCCATCATGGAGGAGTTCAACGCCGATCCCACGGAGGATACCTTCGCCAAGCTGGCCAACGAGTATAACGGCACCAGCACCCTCGGCGGCCTGCAGGAGGGCGTGGTCATGGGCACCCTGGCGAACCGGGAGCTGGAGGAGTACCTCTTCGATGAGTCCGCCCGCCAGCCCGGGGATATCTACACCTTCTACGACAACAAGAACTACTATATCGCCTATTTCGTCGGTTACGGAGAGCAGTATAATCTGCGGATCGCCGAGAACCTCATGGCCGAGGAACAGTACACCGGCATGATCGAGAGCGCCACAGACGAATACGCCGTAAAGAAGCTTTTCGCCTTCAACTTCACCAAGTAACGAAGCCGTGCATATAAGCGCATCCCCGGAACGGTTTTCTGGCCGTCCCGGGGATGTTTTGTTTTCTGCCACAGGTTCGCTCTTGACAAACCTACACATGTAGTGTAACCTACAACCGTAGGTAAACGGCCGAGAGGAGGAAAAGCCGATGGCAAGTTTGAGCGATGCGGAATGGGAGGTCATGAACGTCCTGTGGACTGGAGGAGACCTGACCCTGGCGGAGATCCGGGAGAAGCTGAAGTCGATGGGGAAGCGCTGGGCCGGGACCACCGTGCAGACCTTTTTGGCCCGGCTGGAGAAAAAGGGGGCCGTCACAGTTTCCCGGAGCGGGCTGCCCTATCGGTATGGGGCGGTGCAGCCCAGGGAGCACTATGAGCGGGAACTGCTGGAGGACCTGAAGAAGCGGGTGTTCCGGGGCTCCGGCCTGCGCATGGTCTCCTCCTTCATGCAGCTGGAGCCCCTGAGCCGGGAAGACCTGGCGGAGCTGCGGCGGGTGATCGACGAGAGCTTCGGAGAGGAGGATACGCCGTGATGATCCGATTGGCGGAATGGCTGGTCCATCTGACCTATGCCGCCCTGTTCGGCAGCCTGGGGGTTGCGCTGCTCCTCTTGGTCCGGCGGTTCGTGACGGTCCGGGCAGGGCCGCGGTATACCGCAGCCCTCTGGACCATGCTGCTGTCCTGGATGGGGCTGATCCTGCTGCTGCCCAACCGGGGGCGGACGTGGTTTGATTACTTCCTGTTTCGGCATGACCTGGGGCTCTTGGTCCATGGGCTGCTGCATTTGGATTTTTATGATAGGCGGCTGGTAGACGGTATCTCCGACGGCAGCGTCTGGGCCCGGTTATGGCTGCGCCCGATACCCCAGAACTGGGCGGCAAAAGGGGATGCAACGACGATCCTTCTGGTCTGCTTTGCCGTCTGGCTTCTGGGCCTCCTGCTGTTCTGGCTCCTGGTCGCGTACCGGTACAGGCAAGCGAAGCGGGCTCTCCGTCATCTCTCTCCCACGGAGGACCCGGAGATCCGGGAACTGCTGCGGCAGGAGTGCCTCTGGCTGGGGATCCGGGGATCGGTCGATGCGTTTCTTCTGCCGGCCTCCGGGACGGGAAAGGGGATATTCTCCCCCTGCGTCATGGGCTTTCGGGACCCCGTTCTCCTGCTCCCGGGGGAGCTTTGGGGCCGACTGCATCCGGAGGGGAAGGAGGCCGTAGTCGCCCATGAGCTGATGCATATCCGGAAGCGGGATAATCTGCGCAACCTGATCCTGCTGGCCTTCCACAGCGTCTTCTGGTTCGCCCCGCCGATCCGCATCGCCCTGCGGGCCTGTCGGCAGGATCTGGAGTATCTGCGGGATGCTCAGGTCCTGGGGGAGACCGCCACCCGGCGGGAGCGCCGGGGGTATATGGAAGCCATCCTCTCCGTAGCGGAGGAGTGCGCCAGGCACTACTGCCCGACCCTGCACAGCGGCATGTTCACGGGCAGCGGCGCGGGCTTCCGGCTCCGTCTCCTGGAAAAGGAAACAAAGCAGCCGGTGCGGACTGCTCTGGGCCGGGCCCTGTGGGTACTGACCGCCCTTGCCTTCCCGGTCGTCATCGTGGTCTTCCGCAGCGTCGTGCTGCTCCAGGTGTAGGTCAGCCCTGCGGTCCGATCATCTCCTCCGGCAGCTCATCCAGCCAGGTGGACTTGATTCCCGCCTCCGTCAGTTCATAGAGGATGCAGGGCTTCTCCGGCCAGGGAGTGCGGGTCAGGAGCTCATGGATCCCGTCCCCGTCCATATCGACGATCCGGTAGCCGCCGTCCCCATAGCCGCCATAGCCCAGGCAGTTCGCCGCCGTGAGCAGATCCTCCTGGGGCTGGAACAGCCAGTCGTCGCCGTCGCCGCCCCGGGTGAAGACATAGGTGGAGAGATAACCGGATCCCCGGGGATTGGGCTGCCGGTTGAGGATTTTCACACAGATGCGGGGATAACCGAAAAGGTCTCCGTCGCCGTTATAATAAACGAAGGAAGAACCCACCTCGTCCATAACGGTGCCGATGACGGTGGTGCCATCGGCGTGCCAGCTCATCAGTTTTCCCGTCCAGGTCCGGCGGTTCCAGCGATATTCCGCCTGCAGCGAATACCTGTCGGAGATCTTCTGGGCCAGCGCCTGCCGCTCTGCTTCCGATCCGGCATAGGTCAGCCGCAGCAGATGGCCGTCCCGCTCCAGAAAGAGCAGCAGTTCGTTATCCCGTTCCTCCGTATGGAGGACCGAAAGGCTGCCGCTTTCCCGCACCTCGGTCCTGAACAGCAGCACGCCCACGGCCGCCAGGGCCGCAATGAGCAGCAGGGCCAGTACCGCCACCCAGCGCCGCCGCCGGGTGCGTTCCTTTCGGATGCTGTCCCAGGAGATCGCAAGCAGCCCCTGGACCAGCGGCGCTTCTGCCGGGGGTATTGCTTCCTCGCCGGCTGCTTCGTCCTCTTTTCGCTGGCAGGATACCAGCTCTGAAACGCCCAGGCCGAAGACGGCGGCCAGAGGCTCCAGCAGGGTCACATCCGGGTAACTGAGTCCCCGTTCCCATTTGCTTACGGCCTTGTCCGTCACATGGAGCCGTTCTGCCAGAATTTTCTGGGTCAGACCCAGCTCTCTGCGGTTCATGGCTACGAAATTGCCGAATTCCGCTTTTTCCATTTTGATCACCTCGGCTTCAGTCTAGCCGTCCCCTGCACAGAAGACAACCGACTGACGGTAGAATCCGCCGGTTTACGTCCAAAAAAAGCCCCGAAGCGGCGACGCTTCGGGGCGTTCCTGTCAGGCTGCTTTTACGCTTCGCCGTTCACGATGGTCTCCGCCGCCTGGCGGGCCCAGGTGAGGCAGCGGCCGTGGCTGTTGCCGTTGAACAGCAGGGGGTAGTCCACCCCGTAAAGGCCGCCCGCCACCATGCCCACCGCCAGGAGGCCGGGGATGGGCTCGTCCTTCGCGTCCAGCACCCGGAGCTTCACGTCCGTATTCACCCCGCCGAACACGTCCAGCAGGGAGGGACCGAACTTCAGGGCGTAGAAGGGGGGCTTGTCGATGGGGGTGAGGAGGGCGGCGCGCTTGCCGTAATCCTCGTCGTTCTGCTTCTGATACATCTCGTTGTACCGGGCGACGGTGGCCAGGAAGGTATCCTTGGGCACGCCCATCTGCTCCGCCAGCTCCTCCAGGGTGTCCGCCTTGCAGCAGGTGCCGTTCTCCACGTACCGGTCGATGGATTCCTTGGTGCCGTTGTCGTCGCTCCAGCCATGGCCGTACTCCGCCATGAGGGGCTCCACGAACTGGCCGCCGCTGATGGGGGAGAGGAAGCGCACCTGGTCCAGCCAGCGGTCGTCGAACACGCTGAAGGCCCACTGACCTCCCGGCTGCTCCAGGGTGCGGATGGCCTTGGCCTGGACCCAGGTGTCCTCGTTCATGTACCGTTTGCCCTGCTGGTTCACGTGGAGGAAGAAGAAGGCGAACATGGAGTAGGCGATGAGATGGAGGGAGATGGCCCAGTCGTGGGCCTCGTATTCCGCCCCGGCCCAGTAGGCCATCTGGTGGCCGTCTCCGGTGTTGATCCCCTCGGGGAAGTAGCCGTTATGGGCGGCCCGGAGACCCAGGGGGGCGAAGTATTTCAGCATCTCCCGGTTCCCGGCGATGTCGCCCGTGGCCAGGACCACGGCCTTTTTTCCCACATAGCGGCGGTAAACTCCGTCGTTGTCCCTGGCGATGAAGGAGACCACCCGGCCCGCCTCGTCCTTCTCCAGGTACAGGGCCCGGGTATTCCGGTCCAGCCGCTGGTTTGCGTCCAGGATCACCTTTTCCATGATCTCGCACATGAGGAAGGCGGTCTTGCTGTTCTTGTACACGTGGTAGCCCGGCTTCTGCACGATGTAATGGGTGCCGGGGTACTCCGTAAAGTCCGGTCCCTTGTAGTAGCCGCCGAAGAGGTGGCCCTCGATGGCCTCACCCCCGGTCTCCAGCAGCCATTCGAAGGCCTCCTCGCTCTTGTTCACATAGAGCCAGAGCAGGTCCTCGTTCACCCGGCTGCCGCAGATGCGCATCCAGTCCCGGGCGAACTGCTTTTTGTCGATGAACACCCCGTTCTCCCGCTGGATATGACTGCCGACGGAGGCGATATGGGCCCCGTGGGCCACCAGGCCCTTGTACTTGTCGACGAGGGCGACCGTCTGCCCCAGCTGGACGCACCGGGCTCCGGTGGCCAGACCCGCGATGCCGCCGCCGATGATGGCCACGTCCGCCGTGACGGTCTCCTGAATGAGACTCTCGTCGATCTTCGGGGGCGGCGTGCCCCAGGGATACCGGGCTGCCCGCACCTGGGGATCGGTATAGTCTTCCCGTTCGATGAAATGCATGTCGTTACCTCCCGATCTGTTTTTGTTCTCTGATAACAGTATAGCATGGGGAAGGGGAGGGTGTAAATCATGAAAAGCAGCGGCCCCGGCATTTGCCGGAGCCGCTGGATCATCCTTCATGCCCCCCGGGGCAATTCATGGCAAAGCCGATTCATGCCCCGCAGGGTGCAATTCATTCTCCGTCCGTGCCCAGCAGCTCCTGCAGCTGGCTGGTATACAGCTCGTAGTACAGCCCCTTCTTGGCCATGAGGGCGTCGTGGTTCCCCTCTTCGGCGATGACGCCGTCCTGGATGTAGAAGATCCGGTCGCAGTTGCGGATGGTGCTGAG
>CAMZIY010000011.1 GCA_947307365.1 uncultured Clostridia bacterium | reverse complement strand
AGCGCCACCTTGCCAAGGTGGAGGTAGCGAGTTCGAATCTCGTCGCCCGCTCCAATTGATTAACCTCTTTTGCCTACGTCGGCAAAAGAGGTTTTTTCTATTGCGTTTCAAGAGAACCACCGGCTATGCCGGTAGGTATTCAAAAAGCTCTAGCTTCAAGCATCGAACAAAGCGAGCCGCTATAAAAGCGACCTGACCAATAGCAGATGGCTCCATGGAGAAGGCATCGCCCGTTCACGGGCGGTAGGGCATTCGATGCTAGAGGCACATCATTCAGAGCATCTTGAGATGCCAGCCGGTATCAGGCCCTTATAGGGCCACCTCAAGCCGCCGGCTGAGCCGACGGTTCTGACTTTGTCGGCTTTATTCAGAATATCAGCAGATCGATCGGTTCGAGGAGCAGGTAAGATGAGTACCAGAAAAGAAATTTTGAGCAGCTTTTACGACCAGACAGATGAGGACAGCAGACTTCAGAAAAACAGGCACGGTCAACTGGAGTATGAAATCACCATGGCCTATATCCGGCGGATTGCTGACAAGCATTCAAAGATACTGGAGGTCGGAGCCGGAACCGGCAGATACTCCCTGGCGCTGGCAAAAGAGGGGATGGACGTGACCGCGATCGAATTGGTCGAAAGCAATCTTTCAGTGCTCAGAGAGAAGGGCAATGGACTGGAGAACCTGAAATCGTACCAGGGGGATGCCACGGATCTCAGCCGGTTTGCAGACGACACCTTTGATGTGACGCTGGTCTTCGGTCCGATGTATCACCTGTATGAGGCGGATGAGGTAAACCGTGCGATCGATGAAGCGATTCGGGTCACCAAGTTCGGCGGTGTCATCCTGTTTGCTTTTATCTCGGTGTTTGCGATCATGTATGCGAATTATTTGTACGGGAACTGGGCGGAAGGGCTTGAAGAGAACTTTACTTCCGATCATAAGGTGAAGCATTTCAAGGAACAACTCTTCACCGGGTACGATATTACGGAGTTTGAGGAGCTGTTTCGGAATAAACCGGTCGAATGGCTGACAACAGCGGGTGTGGACGGTATGCTGGAGCCGATCGAAAAACGTCCGGACTTTTCATTATCGGATGAGGATTTTCAGTCGCTCGTAAAATGGTATCTTTCTTTTTCCCAAAAACGGGAGTTATTGGGATGCACAAACCACCTCCTGTACATCTGCCGAAAGCGCGCTGCAGTCTGACCGGCGGACCATCATTCCGGGAAACAGAATAAACAGGCATCCCGATGCGGCTGCATCGGGATGCCTGCGTTTATCAGAAACCTTATTCTTCCTCTTTCAGAGTTACGGCGATATGCAGCTCATCCAACTGTTTCTGCTCCACGTAATTGGGCGCGTCCATCATCAGGTCCTGAGCATTCTTGTTCATGGGGAAGGGGATCACTTCGCGGATCGTATCCACCCCGGCCAGAAGCATGACCATCCGGTCCACCCCGGGCGCGATGCCTGCATGAGGAGGCGCGCCATAGCAGAAGGCGTTGTACATAGCGGGGAACCGGGCCTTCACGTCCTCTTCCCCCAGACGGACGAACTCAAACGCCTTGATCATGATCTCCGGATCATGATTTCGCACCGCACCGGAGGAAAGCTCGACCCCGTTGCAGACGATATCGTACTGCTCCGCCATGATGCTCAGGGGATCGATCTCTCCCCGCTCTGCCTTCAACAGGGTCTCCAGCCCTCCGCTGGGCATGGAGAAGGGGTTATGGCAGAACTCCAGTTCACCGGACTCCTCACCGATCTCATACATGGGGAAGTCCACGATCCAGCAGAATTCATAACGATCCCGATCATAATGCCCTTCGCATGCGGGACCGAAGGTCTTGATGGCGACCCCTGCGGTTTTCTGCGCCTGTGCCCGTTTGCCGCTGCAGAGGAGCACCAGGGTATCCGGTCTGAGTCCCAGCGCATCGGTAAGAGCAGCCTGCTTGTCCTGCAGGAACTTTGCCACGCCTCCGGCAAGCACGCCCTTGTCGTCCAGCTTGAACCAATAGGGCTTGGCGCCCGCCTGGACCTCGCAGTCTGCCAAGAGCTTGTCGATCTGTTTCCGGGTCAGCTTGCATTCGGAAATGGGGATCGCCTTGATCTCTCCGGAGGCAAAGGGTTCAAAGCCGCAGTCCGCCACCAGACCGGTCACATCCCTGGCGGACAGATCGATCCGCAGGTCTGGCTTATCGGACCCGTACGTTTCCAAGGCTTTCAGATAGGGAATGCGCCTGAACGGAGGCTGGGAAGCGATGTCATACTTGCCGTATTTTGCGAAGATCGGCGGCAGCACGTCCTCGATCACGGCGAAGACGTCCTCTTGGGAAGCAAAGGCCATCTCCATATCCAGCTGATAAAACTCGCCGGGGCTTCTGTCGCCGCGGGCGTCTTCGTCACGGAAGCAGGGGGCGATCTGGAAATACCGGTCAAAACCGCTGACCATCAGGAGCTGTTTAAACTGCTGAGGGGCCTGGGGAAGCGCGTAGAATTTTCCCGGATGTTTTCTCGCCGGGACCAGGTAGTCTCTGGCGCCCTCCGGAGAGGAAACGGTGAGGATGGGGGTGGTGATCTCCAGAAAACCATGTTCCTGCATGGCCTGCCGAAGGGCGGAGATCACCTTGCTGCGCAGGATGATATTCTCCTTGACGGCGGGATTCCGCAGATCCAGATAACGGTATTTCAAACGGGCAGATTCGTCGGCTTCCTTGCTCCTGTTTATTTCGAAAGGAAGCTCGCCGTAACGGCAGCGGCCGAGCACCTCGACTTTATCCGGAACGATCTCGATATCACCGGTAGGCTGCTTGGGATTTTTGGAGTCCCGCTCCCGTACGATCCCTTCCACGGAGATGGTGGATTCCTTGGTGATGGTCCGGAAAGTCTTCAGCATCTCCTCGTTATCGATCACCAGCTGAGTCGTGCCGTAATAGTCCCGGACAACGGCAAAGGCAAAGCCGCTTCCAACGATCCGCAGATTCTCCAGCCAGCCGGAGAGTTTCACCTGCTGTCCCACGTGCTCCATTCGAAGCTCGCCGCAGGTATGGGTCCGCATCTGTGTCATTTTATTCCTGCTTCCTTCCTTCCTGAACGGGCTTGCCCCGGTCAGGGAGCCCGGTATGTATTGCTTCCGCCGCCTGCGCGGGGGAGAGCGTCTGCTGTTCGCCGGTACGGAGATCCTTGAGGGAGACGGCCCCGGCATCGCGTTCATCTTCACCCACCACAACGGCAAAGGGGATGCGGAGTTTATCCGCGTAAGCAAATTTCGCTTTTGCTTTTTTCTGTTCCATGTAGATCTGACTGCGGATACCCGCATTTCGCAGAACGGTAGCAGTCTGCACCGCCCAGTCCAGCACGTCGCCCATGGGGATCACCAGGGCGTCGCAGGGCGGAACGATCGCCTCATCCCGGAGAAGGTCCTGATCCTGAAGGATGAAGAAAAGGCGGGATACCCCGATGCTCACTCCAACGCCCGGGAGCTTCCGGTCCGTGTAATACGCGGCAAGATCGTCATAGCGGCCGCCGGAGCATACGGAACCGACTTCGGGATGATCCAGAAGGGTGGTCTCGTATACCGTTCCGGTGTAATAATCCAGTCCGCGGGCGATGGTGAGATCCAACCGCCATTTGTCCGCAGGGACGCCGAAAGAGGGAAGCAGACCGGTCACCAGCTTCAGTTCCCGGATCCCATCGTCCAAAGCAGGGTCGCAGCCCTCCAGGGAGTCCAGCGTGGCGGCAGGATCCGGAGAAGAAACCACGTTCATGAGTTTCTCTGCGATATCCGGAGCAACGCCCAGATCTTCCACCAGCAGCGCGCAGACCTTTTCTGGGCCGATCTTGTCCAGCTTATCGATGGCGGTCATCACCGCCTGGGCTTTATTGCTCAGTCCAAGCCAGGAGAAAAGCCCGTTCAGCAGTTTTCGGTTGTTGATGCGCACCTGGAACCGGTCCAGGCCGAGGCGGCTGAAAACGGTGCATATGATCGCAACCATCTCCGCTTCGTTGGACGGATCAAGGGTCCCGTCTCCGATGACGTCCACATCTGCCTGGTAGAACTCCCGGAAGCGGCCGCGCTGAGCCCGCTCGCCCCGGTAAACCTTGCCGATCTGGTACCGGCGGAAGGGAAAAGCCAGCTGGCCCGCATTCATGGCTACGTATTTGGCCAGAGGAACGGTAAGGTCAAAACGGAGAGAGAGATCGCTGTCTCCCTTTTCAAAGCGGTAGATCTGCTTTTCCGTCTCCCCGCCGCCCTTGGCCAGGAGGACTTCAGAGGCCTCCATCAAAGGTGTATCGATCGGGGTAAAACCAAACAGTGAATAGGTTTCTCTGAGGATCTGCTGTATGGCTTGCATCTGACTCTCCCGGTCCGGAAGCAGCTCCAGGAAACCGGAGAGAGTTCTGGGTTTGATTTTGTCCACGTTCAGGTCAATTCCTTTCTGGTTCGTTCAGCGTTTTTTCGGGTTGACGATGTCACGCCAGGCCAGGTCTCCCCGCTGGAGACCCATGATCAGCATCTCCGCCGTTGCCACATTGGAGGCAAAAGGAATACTGTACTGGTCGCAAAGTCTGGCGATGAGACCCATGTCCTCCATGTATTCCGGAGCCTTCGGATCCGCAAGAAAGAGCACCATATCGATCTCATTGTACGAGATGCGGGCTGCGATCTGCTGAATGCCGCCCTGGCTCCTGGACATGTATTTCTGAACCTCCATGCCCGTGGCTTCGGTGATGAGCCGGGAGGTGGTGTTGGTGGAGCAAAGGCTGTGGGCGGAAAAAATACCGCAGTAAGCGATGCAAAGCTGCACCATGAGTTCCTTTTTGTTGTTATGAGCAATGAGAGCGATATTCATAAACTACCTCCTTAAAGGCACAGACTGTCCGTCCAATCGTTTCGCAATGCGTCGATATGCGGCGGCGGCGCCGCGGCGGGATAGGGAGAGAAGCGGTTTTCCTGAGGCCAGAGCATAAGCGACGCTTTGGTCTTCCGGCACATAGCCGATCAGCTGCAGACCCACAGAGTCGATGGTATCGTCGAGGGTGGCCTCGGTACTGCGCAGAAAACGCCGGGATACGCGGTTGATCAGCAGTCTGGCTTTTTCCAGGCCATGTTCGGCAAGGACCTGCGCAGCCCTGGCCGCATCCCGCTGACTGCAGGGATCCGTCGCGGCGACCACAAGGGCGAGGTCAGCCCATGGCGCCCACTGTGAAGCGGTGTTGAGACCGCCGGGACAGTCCAGCAGACAGTAATCGAAATTCTCGGTCAGCGAAGGAATCAGAGTCTCGGCTCCGCCCTCGGGCGGTTCCACCGGGGCCGCCAGCAGGAACAGAGAGGGAAACTCCCGAGAAGGCGTCAGCGCGTCATCCAGACTGCATCGTCCTGCCAGCACATCGCCGTAATCCATCATGGCACAGTCGCTCAGGCCGAGACAGAGATCAAGGTTTCTCAACTCCACGTCCGCATCCAGACAGACGACCCGGCGGCCGAGTTCCGACAAGGCGCAGGCCAGCGCTGCGGCAGTGGTGGATTTACCGGTGCCTCCCTTGCCGGAAGCCACCAGGATGACCTTGCCCATAAGCCGAAACCTCCTGTCCATGCGTTAAGATATATCATTATACGCCGTGGGTACGGAATCCTCAAGTATTGCCGGATGCCGCTGCGGTTCAGGGAAGAAACTGCCCCTCCGGAATGGGAGACGGTTCTGTCTGCCGATGAAAATACCAGTCGAAAATGTCCCTGGCAACTTCGGCAAGATAATAACCGTTGGCGCCGTTTTCCACAACCACCGCCAAAGCGATCTCCGGGTTATCCATGGGGGCAAACGCAATAAAGACGGCGTTGTTCACTTCGTCCAGATTTACCTGAGCCGTACCGGTTTTGGAACAGACGGGAATATCATAGTTTCGGAAAACATAGGAAGCGGAGCCGTAACGGGAAGCCATCAGCATCCCTTCTTTGATCTCCCGGTACACAGCCGCATCGGCACCGACCTCGCTGAGGATCTCCGGGTTGACGTGATCCAAGACGGTCCCGTTATCCGCAGACATGACGGAACGGAGGATATGCACTCCATATCTCTTTCCGTCTGACGCAATGGTCGCCGCATAGGAGGCCAGCTGCAGGGGTGTAAACAGATGGTACGACTGGCCGATGGAAGCCTGAAGCGTATCGCCCACATACCAGGATTCGCCGATCACGCTTTCTTTGTATTCCTTGGAAGCCAGGGAGCCTTTTTCTTCGAACAGCTCGATCCCGGTCGCCTGGCCGAGACCATAGTTTGCAGCATATCGGTCCAGGACGTCGATCCCCACGGTGCGCCCGACGACATAGAAGAAATAGTTGCAGGATACCTGGAGTGCCTCCCGGACGTTGATGGTGCCGTGGGAGCCGGGATAGATCCAGCAGGTATACGTATATCCCTCGTACTCGTCGACGATTCCCCGGTCATAGATCCTGGTATCTGCGGAGATAACCCCTTCCTTCAAGCCGGCGGTGGCGGTCACCACCTTGAAAGTCGAACCCGGAGCATAGGTGCCCTGAAAGGCGCGGTTGAACATAGGCCTGGTTGGATCCGAGATGAGCTGAGCAAAATCCCGGGAGTAGTTGGACAGGTCATATGTAGGATAAGAAGCGGCGGCAAGAAGATCCCCGGTGCCCACCTGGATCAGAACGGCAGCGCCGCTCTTGGCCAGCTGCACTTCTTCGCCTGCCCGAGCATTCTGGATACGAGTCCGGTTGATTTTTTCGATTTCAGAGGAAAGGGCATCCTCAACGACCTGCTGGCAGTTCAGATCGATCGTCAGACAGACATTGCTGCCCGCCTTGGGTTCTTCCTGATAATAGCTGTCAATGACCTGCCCGTCCTCGGACCGGACGGTGACCCGCACGCCGTTGGTTCCATGGAGCTGGGATTCAAAGGCTTTCTCCACCCCTTCCAGCCCTACGGAAGCATTGTAGGGATAGCCTTGTTCCAGGTAATAATCCTTATCTTCCGGCTGTATGGGCCCGATCCGGCCGAGAAGATGCGCGGCATAGGCGGTATTGTACTGCCTGGCTGAATTGGTGACGATGTTTACCCCTGGGTATGTCCGCTCAGAGATGGCTGAGATCAGAGTGGTGTCCAGATCAGAGGAAAAAATGTATGTGCCGCCGTCAAAAAGCTCCCGCCGCTCCAGTTCCCAACGAACTCCGGCTGCCGAGCGGGCCTGGGCGGGAGAATAGGACTCAGGTATCGCGTAGTGCCGGCGCATCCAGGTGAGGAGCTCTTCGGCAGAGGTGTCCTCCTCCAGTTCAAAGTGATCCAGATATTGCCGGAACGTCGCTTGTCCATCCTGCAGATACTCGAAAGGAGCGTCCCGGGAAATGGGCATGGTATCCGTATACGCATAACCGGCGGCCTGAACCAGCTGGATGAGTCCCAGGATCGCTCCGTTGGGATCATCCCCTTCCACAAGACGCTTGCGTTCGATGGTCACATCCATGCTGACCCGATTGCTTACCAGGACGCGTCCATATCGGTCGAGGATCTCCCCCCGGGCGGCTGCTACCGTTTCCGTGCTGTAAACGGCGTTTCGGCTCTGCGCAGCATAATAATCTGTTTTCATTACCTGCAGATCATACAGCGCAAATAGGGCGACGCAGGCGAGGATCATGGGCAATGCCACCAGGAGAGCGCTGCGTCCGCGAAAGATATTTGTATTCCGTTTCATGGCGTATTTCAGGCAGGAGAAAACCTGTGCTCCTTAAAATGTGGTTTTTCTTCGGGCGGCCCTGATCGGCCGCAAAGCCCAACGGACGGAAAGATAAGCGGGAATGAAAAAGGGAAGTGTGATCAGCAGCTGCTTCAGGGCTGCCAGCAGAAGGACCCTCCAGGGGGTGGGGATCAGCATGGAAAAGAGAACGGCCTGAATGCCGGTACACAGAATAAGGCCGATCAGCCCGAGCAGCAGGAAAGAGGGAAACCCTCTGGCCATAATGAACTCTCCCAGGAACCCGGAAAAGAACCCCATCACCGTCAGCAGAACGGTAAACAGAAGGACGGAATCACCCAGCGAACTGTCGCAGATGATGCCGGCAAACAGACCGATGCAGCCGCCCCATATGCCGCCGCCGAATAAACCGGCAGCCACCGCCAGCAGGGGAAAACACAAAGGGACGACGCCCCAGATACGGAAACGGGCAAGAAGGATCACCTGCAGAAGATAGAACACAAGCAGGATCAGCGCTGTGCGCAGGGCACTGCGGAGTATCTCAGTCCGCATCGTTTTCCTCCTCGTATCCCCTGATCACGAAGACCTGCCGCAGGGAAGCCAGCTCAACGGCCGGATCCATGATGCCGTATTCCGTGAATCCCCCCTGATCCAGACGAAGATCAGCCACCGTGCCGATGACCAGCCCGGAAGGATAGACCCCTCCGCTGCCGGTGGTCAAAACCGTGTCGCCGATGATCAGGACTCCCGCATCCTGCAGATAGGTGAGCTTGAGACGCCCTTGTGACATCAGGGCGAAGTCTCCGGCCGCAACGGCGGTGATCCCGGCTGTTTCCATGCGGGCCGCAACCGCGCTGCGCGGATCCAGCAGGGTGCGTACAGTGGAGGAGTACCTGCCACATTCCGTCACGATGCCCACCAGATAGCCGCACTCTGTGATCACACAGTCGCCGGCCTCGATGCCATCCCGGCTGCCTCGGTCGATATTGAATGCGCTGCTCCAACTGGAGGTAGACCAGGATATGAGGTTGGCGTCCACCATGGCATAGTCCATGTGAGCGCGCTGCAGATTCAGCAGGGTGCGCAGGCGCTCGTTTTCCTCGTTGGCATCCTGACTGCGCCGCACCTCGTTCGCCATTTCCGCGATCCGGGCTTTGAGCGCGGCATTCTCTTCCTTCAGCTGGTCGTAATCATGCATATATCCATATATGTCTTCCAGCTTGGCAACCCCGCTGCCAAGCAATTTATCCACCGGGGACAGGGCAGCCTGCAGGAACTGAGACAGGGGAGAGGCGCCCCCCAACAGTCTGCCGATACCCGTAAGCAGGAGGACAAGTACCAGAAGGATCAATACGACTATGCCTGCGGTCTTGAAAAACTTAGCCATTTTTACCCCAAAGCCGGATGCCGAAGGCAGCCAGCAGCTTTCCCAGCCCGCACATCGGCAGGCCGACTACAGTGTAAAATTCCCCTTCGATGCGTTCCACGAACAGGGCGGCGAGGTCCTGCGCGCCGTATGCCCCGGCCTTGTCCAGCGGACTGCCGGTGGCGATGTAAGCTTCGATTTCCGGATCTTCCATGGGACGGAACCAAACGTCCGCCGCAGCGGTATCCCACAGCTCCCGGTCATCCTGGATCAGCGCCATTCCGGTATAGACCGTATGCTTTTTTCCCGAAAGGGCATGAAGCATGGCGGAGGCTTCCGCAGCGTTTTTCGGCTTGCCCAGGATCTTTCCTTCCAGGCAGACTATGGTATCGGCACCCAGTACCAGTGAACCTTTTGGCGCGCGGGAGGCGCTGTCCCTTGCTTTGCTCAAGGCCACCATGGCTACGGCTTCGTCAACGGGAAGGAGGGGATCCAGGGGAGCTTCTCCGCAGGCGGGAAGAACAGTCAGGTCAAACAGTCCCAGCATCTCCAGAAGATCCCGTCTTCTTGGAGAAGCGGAAGCCAGAACTAATTCGGTTCTCTTCATAATATCCCTTCATCTTTGCATTGGGTACATAGGCGTTCAGGCCCAGATAACGTTCAGCGACAGAAAAGCATTCCCTGGCATTTTCCGTAGTGAAAGCCAGATGAAGACAGCGAACGCCAAGGGTCTTCAGCTCCTTGAGACGGTCCCCGAGAAAGAGCTTGTCCGCGCTGAACAGGATGCTGCGGCAGCCGCCGGTGCGCTGTATCGGATACAGGCGTCCGGCTTTATCCAACAGTCCGCAGGCCTTGTGGCAGTCGCAGCTGCCGCCGGCCGCTTTGATGAGGCAGGTTTCGGAGCTGAGCAGCGGGACGCGGCCATAGGCATAAAGCTCGGTATCAAGGCATTTGGAAAGCTGCCTCAGCTGACTGAAGCTCAGTTCGGGAGAAAGGGTGGCAGAACTGGCGCCGCCGTCCTGCAGGACCCGCAGAGCCCAGTCGTTGCTTACTGCGAGACCGATGCCGCAATGGATCCGAAAACCCAGGATCCTGGCGGGTCCAAGCTGGCTGAGGGAATGGATCTGAACATCTTCGATATGCAGCTGCTTCAGTGTGCTGAGACTGCGATAGGTATCCACAGCGTCTGCGTCAGGCACGAGCGGAGGCAGAACGGCGCAGATCCGGGTATGTCCGTTTTCCCAGAAGGGAGTGATGATGGAAGGATCTTCTTCCAGGACCTCTATCGGTACATGGAGATACAGCGGTTTCAGCGCCGCAAGCGCGGGGGAAAGCTGCGTGGCTTTTCGGATGGATATGGATAACTCCGGGTTTGTATAAGCGCTTTCGCACCGAAGCAGAGGAGGAAGCGGAGCCGTTTTGGGAGGAGGCGTCTCAGCACGCTGCTCCATCAGACGATCCAGCACGGCTTTGCGGACCCGACTGACGTCCAGACTGGACAGACTGAGTCCGGGTTCGGCAGAAACATGGGCCTCGGTGCAGTAAAACGGAGTTCCCAGGGTGTTATACAGCTGTGTGCGCAGCAGCGCTTCGGTAAGCTCTCGCTTCCCGGAGCGGGTCGCCTCCGGGACCGCACCCGAGAAGGCGGCTATATGGCCTTCCCGATCCTCTGCACGGAGCTGGATCGGAAGACCGCTCCGCAGCATGGCGTACATGGTCACAGGCACACGCTGCGGTTCTTCCGCCATATTCTGAAAACGCTGTGCCGGAGGGATGCGCTTGGCCTTGACGGGCTGGTCGTTTGCCAGAAGTGCATCCTCGGGAACACCGTTGAAATAAGCGTCGCTGACCTCTTCCGGGACGTAGCGGCGGAGAAGGGAGTAAATATCATTGCCGTCAGGCGGCTTGCGGTCATGAAGAAGGCGGTAGAACAGATTGGTGAATGCGGCGGTGAAGTCCGCATTCCGCTCTTCGGCGGCAAGAGTGACCGCACTTACGCCCAGCTGTTCCAGTTCTTGCAGGTGTTCAGCCAGAAAGACAGGGCGGAGCGCGGGACGAAAACCGTCAGAGCGGGAAGCGTAGCCAAAGCTCTCCAGGCAGGCTCGGGTACATACGGAGGAGGAATCGCTCCCCTTTATGCCAAAACTGGCCAGCCGGCAGGGAAGCCCGCAGCTGACGCAGGCAAATCCGAAGACCAGGACTTCACTCTCGATGGGGCAGCGATGCAGGATCCGTTCGATCCCATCCCGACTGAGCTGCGGAGGAAGGAGCAGCCGCGATGCGCCGAGTTTGGCCGCAAGAGCCGCTCCGGTGCTGTCGTGAACAGACATGGCGTCGGAAGCGAAAACGGCGGTTTCAGGCATGCGAATGCGAAGCGCGCGAAGCAATCCGAGATCGGAAACGCTGAAGGCGGAGACGCCCATGGAGGCAAGCCGCAGGGCAGCATCAACCGCACCGGGAAAACGCTCGGCCGGGACAGGCAGATCCATGGCCGCACAGATCCGCACACCCCGAGGAAGACAGTACGCAGCCGCCTCACGGAACTCTTCCTCAGACAGGCTTCGGCTGCCTGCCCGGCAATAATTCCGGAGTCCGATGCGCACCATATCTGCCCCGCCGAGCACTGCGGCTCGGAGCGCGGCTGTGTTTCCCACACAGGTCACCAGTTCCATCGTCATGCTGTCCTCCCGGAGAATGGCTACTATATCAATATATTATACCATGTGAATCCTGTATTTGAAATACCTTTTTACAGGAGTTTTCCGGCAAGTCGGCCGGAGTTCTGCCCGGTAAAAAACAGATCCGGAGAGGCTTCTCTCCGGATCCGGTATGTGCAGGATATCTGTTTTGCCCAAGCGGATCAAACCCCGCCCTGCTGCTGGCCTTGCGCATCTTCTCCCAACGCGGAAAATGCACTTCCCGCCAGGCCGTCCCGTTTGAGCATGGTCTCCAGAACGTCGATATCGCTGTCCACATCCATGGAGGTGGAAAGATAAAGTGCGTCAAGCTGCCGCTGATAAGCATCGATGAGCAGATCAGCCGCGCCTTCGATCCTGTCCCGGGTCTTGCTGAGATTTTCGCCCTGGTATTCCTTGCTTTCAATATCCCCATAGCTGTTCAGCAGTTTCAGGGTCTGAGGAAAGTAATAGTTCAGAAAGGTTCCGATTTTAGGACGCTTCTTCGGATCCTCCCGGACTGCGGCAAAGATAGATGAAGTGAGTCCGCGGATCTTCAGGGCTTTCTGCTGCATTCCGGGCTCGCGGATGCGCTGCACGCTCCTGTCAAGTTCCATGAGCAGAAGCTGATATTGATCCTTGCCCTCCGGACTTGCTTCTGCAGCCTTCTGCAGCTGAACTTCGGCTTTGACGGGATCGATGATCAGCACATCCCGGGATTTATCAAAATACGCAGCTTCACCGAAATACCCTCTATCCACCATGTCGTCCAGATCTTTTTCGAGATCCTTTGGTTTGCGTCCCACGGCGGCTGCCAGAGAATTCAGGTCTATGCTGGCTTTATCGCCCACTACTTTGACGCAGTTCTGGTAATCCTGTTCCTTGCGGCCTTTTTTCCACGAGGCAAAGAGCATGCCTCCGCCTCCGAGAGCGATGGCGACAGATTCCAGCACCCGCCAAAGGGCGCCTCTGCTGAGCGGTTCAAAAACGGTAAGCACACCGGCCGCCAGAAGCAGCCAGCCAAAAATGATCAGCAGAGTGCGTCCCTTGCCGATCCGGGCCACAGGATCCTTCTGCTTCGTCTCCGGCTCAGCCTGCTTCCCGCCGTCCTGCGTGCTTTGCTGTGTCTGCGCATGCGCCTGCTGCGGATGGAACGGCTGGGCCTGCTGCTCCGTATGGATGCCCTGACGGGCGGCGCGGGATTTTGAAGAGGAATTGGCCTGGGGCATCAGAGGATCGAACCGGGCGGTATCCTCCCGGTGTTCCTCCACTTTGCTGAAAAGCTGCATCAAAAGCTTGGAGATGACGTCGTTCCCGCTCAGACGCATGATCAGCAGGATCACGCCCGCAGGCCAGAATGCACTCAACAGGATCACGTTGATGATCCACGAGAGCACACCGATATTGTTTTTATCCGGTTTCTTCTCTTTCATAACTGCGCTCCTGCTGCCGTCAGCGGGTCGTGCCCGGGATCGATGCTATCAACTGCTGATTCTCAGATCCTGGGGCCGGCCTGGATGATAGCTTCCGGCATGTTTCCGTATTGTTCGAAGTTGCGGCGGAAGTTTGCGGCCAATTCCCTGGCTGCGGCTTCATAGGCTGCTTCGTCCTGCCAGAGGGCGTGCTGATCAAGAAACTCGTCCGGTACGCCGGGGCAGGTTTTCGGATAGTGAAGTCCAAATATGGGATCTTCGGTGAACTCGCATTTTTCCAGATCGCCGTTCAGAGCGGCGGTCACCATGGCGCGGGTATAGCGGAGCTTCATGCGGAAGCTGCGTTCGCTGCCGTAACGGCCGCCGGCCCAGCCGGTATTGACCAGATAGACGTTCGTCTTGTGGGTGTCGATCCGCTGACCCAGCATCTCCGCATAAACGGAGGGATGGAGAGGCAGGAAAGGCGCTCCGAAACAGGTGGAGAAGGTAGCCTGAGGCTCGATGATCCCCCGTTCCGTACCGGCGACCTTGGCGGTATACCCGCTTACATAGTGATACATGGCCTGCTCCCGGGTGAGCTTGGAAATGGGGGGCAGCACGCCGAAAGCATCGGCTGTAAGGAAGATCACGGTTTTCGGGTGTCCTCCCATACCGGGGATCACGCAGCCGGGGATGAATTCGACCGGGTATCCCACCCGGGTGTTCTCCGTCAGTGCGGCGCTGTCAAAATCCAGCTCCCGGGTTTCCGGATCCATGACGACATTTTCCACCAGAGATCCGAAATGGATCGCGTCCCAGATCTGCGGCTCATTTTCCTTGGAAAGCCGGATGCATTTGGCATAGCAGCCGCCCTCAATGTTGAAGACGCCCGTTTCGCTCCAGCCGTGTTCGTCGTCGCCGATGAGCCGGCGGCTGGGATCGGCGGAAAGAGTGGTCTTGCCTGTGCCGCTCAACCCGAAGAAAATGGCGGTATCCCCATCGGGCCCCAGGTTTGCGGAACAGTGCATGGAAAACACGCCCTGTTTCGGCAGAACGTAATTCATCACAGAGAATACGCTTTTTTTGATCTCACCTGCATACCGACTTCCGGCGATAAGGACCAGTTTGCGGGAAAAGCTGATGATAATGGCGGCTTCGGAGTGGACCCCGTCCAGTTCAGGCTGACAAAGGAATCCGGGGGCCGCGATCACGGTAAAACCGGGGATATAGTTCTGAAGCTCTTCCCGGGTGGGGCGGACAAGCAGCTGGTGGATGAAAAGGTTCTGGCTGGCCAGCTCATTGATGACTCGCACGGGAAGCCTGTGGGCGGGATCCGCTCCGGCGAACCCGTCGAATACGAACAGTTCCCGGCCCTGGAGATAGGCGCAGGCTTTTCCCAGAATGGAATCGAAACGTTCGGGAGAAATAGGCACGTTGATCTTGCCCCAGTCGATCTCATTATGGATCTCCGGCTCGTCTACCACGAAGCGGTCGTCAGGGGAGCGGCCGGTATACTTCCCGGTCTCCACCACAAGCGCGCCGGTGCTGCTCAAGCAGCCCTCTCCGCGCGCTACGGCTTTTTCGACCAATCTGGCAGGTTCCAGATTGCGATATATCTCTTTGGGATTCAGGATTCCCAGATCCTGCAGGAAATTGTTCATGAAAATTCTCCTTTCAACGGGAAAAGACTGCCGGATGATTTCAGCATATTGCTCCCTGTATCATATTGATTCGTTGATCCAGATGGTCTTGCACATACATCACATATAATACATCAAGCTCCCGTACAATAGCAAGAAAAATCGAATGAGAAGCCTTTGAATCGCCTGGCCCCTGCCCGGCTCCTCAAGGGGCGGGCGGCCGCTGTGATTGAGAGACTGCCTTGAAACTTTCCTGACGCTTTTTGGGGAAATGGGCTTTTCTAGTGAAAAGATGCGTGATATAATACATTGTCATATAATTGATACAGAGGGAATCCTTCGGACGACCTCGGCTTAGGAGCATGGTATGAACGATACAGACCGGCAGGACGAGAGCCGGATCGAAGGCAAGAATGCGGTGATCGAAGCGCTGAGGGCCGGACGGGCGCTGGACAAGGTCTATATTGCCCGGGGCGAGCAGGATAAGGCGCTGCGGTTTATTGCCCAGAAAGCAAAAGCACAGGGAGCTGTGATTTCCGAGGTTGACCGGCATAAGCTGGACGCCATGAGCTTTACCCATGCCCACCAGGGGGTGATCGCCGTTGCCGCCCTGCGTGAGTATGATACCCTGGAATCCATTCTGGAGCTTGCGGAATCACGGGGGGAGAAACCGCTGGTGGTGATTTGCGATGAAATCACCGATCCGCATAATCTCGGCGCGATCATCCGTACAGCCGAAGCGGCAGGCGCGCACGGGGTCGTGATCCCGAAGCACCGCAGTGCAGGTATCACTGCCATTGTGGAAAAGACCTCGGCCGGAGCGGTTGAACACATGGCTGTTGCTCGGGTGCCGAATCTCAGCGCAGCCCTGGAGAAACTGAAAAAAGCCGGGCTCTGGGTATTCGGAACGGCTGCGGAGGGGGACAGGAGCCTATGGGAGGCTGACCTGGCGGAAGGCACGGTCATTGTGATCGGATCGGAAGGTACGGGCATGTCCCGAATGACTCGGGAATCCTGCGATTTTCTGGTTTCCATCCCCATGCACGGAAAGGTGTCCTCTCTCAACGCCTCTGCGGCAGCTGCCGTAGTATTGTACGAAGCGGTGCGTCAGCGCAGCAATAAAACCAGATGAATTGAGGAAGCTGCTATGTCTGAGCTGGATCAGACAAAAGTGAATATTCCGGAGGAGCCCGAAGAGGAATTCACCCTGGAGCAGATCCTGTCGGAGTATAAATCCGAAGCCTTCATGCGCGATGAACGAAAGCTCTCCAAGGATAAACTGGAGGAGCAGGCAGAACAGATCATTGCGGAATTGCGGAGGGAACTGGACGGGTCATCGGCGGAAGAGGAGCAGGCGGCTGAAGCTTCGGAAGCAGAAGCGCAGGATGCGGCTGAAACCTTGGAGAACATACCGGAAGTTGACCCGGATGCACTCTGGGATGCGATCGTAAAAGCGACTGCCTCGGCAGAAGCGGCGTCTTCCGCTGAAGAACCGCAGCAAATGCCGGAGCAGGAGATGGAATCTGAAGCCGGTCCGGAGCTGCAGCCGGCGTGTGAATCGGAAGCGGAAGCAGAACCTGTCCCGGAAGCAGAGCCGATCCCGGAACCGGAACCGGTCTGGGAATCAGAACCGATCCCGCTCCCGGAGAATGAATCGGAAGAGGACCCGGAAAAGACAGCTGAAGAAGAAGCGCTTCGTCTGGCTGAGGAGGAAGCAAAAGCGGCCGCGCTTGCAGCCGAAGCGTTAAGGAAACGAGAAGAAGAACAGGCGCTTCGGGAAAAAAGAGAGCGGGAACGGGAGGAGCTTCGCAAACACAGAGAAGCTGAGAAGGAAGAAAAGCGCAGACGCAGAGCTGCGGAACGGGAAGAACTACGCAGACGCAGGGAAGAGGAACGCAAGGCAAAAGCGGAAGCAGTCAGGCAGGCAAAACAGGAATGGCTGCAGCAAATGGCGGACCTCGGGCCGTCAGAAGCTGCGGAAAAATACGCCTCCGGCATCCCCGGACTTCAGCGGCGTACTATATTGGCCTTTCTTCTGTGTGCGGCGATCTGTTTCATCACCCTGCTGGGCGGGCGCGAGAATACGTCGATCGCTCTTCTGCGGGAGAAGAACACGGTATACATCATTCTTCTCGTGATTCAGGCGGCTGTAATGGCCTGCGGCTGGGAGATATCAGCACGGGGGATCAAAACGCTGGCGTCAGGAAAACCCGGCTTTGAAACCCTTGTCCTGTTTGCGAATCTGGCCGCGCTGGGAGACGGGCTTTGGTCCATGCTGGGAACCGGGACCCCGGTCGGATTGCCGTATAATGCTTCCGCTGCGCTGACAACAGCTTTTGCGCTTCTGGGTACCCGAATGGGCCGTACCGCCTTGCGAGATTCTTTCCGCACCATGCGGGGAGCCAAAATACCCACCGTTGTGCAGGCGGAACCCGCGCAGACGGATCTGGGGCCGGTGATCTCCAAACATCTTGGCGGATACCGCGGGTTTATTGCCAGAATGATTCAGCAGGATCCGGTGGACGAGCTCTATCGCCGGATCAGCCTGCTGCTTATCGTCCTGTGCGTGCTCCTGGCGCTTCTTGCGTCGATCGTTTCGGGAAACGGCGCATGGCTTCACACCATGGCAGGTCTTGCTATTGCCTGCGCATCCTGTACAGCGCTTTTGGCTTACCATCGCACATTTTCCCTCATCGCCCGCCGGCTTGCAGGCAGAGGAGCTGCCATTGCAGGCTGGAGCGGCGCAGAGGAGATCCGTGCGGGAGAAGGATTGGTCCTGCGGGACGGGGATCTGTTTCCGGAAAAAACCGTAAGCATAACCGGTATGAAAGTTCTGTCCGGTACCAGGGTCGAGCAGATCATCTCCTATACGGGCAGTATGATCATCGCCTCCGGATCCGGTCTGTCCAAAGCGTTCGATGAACTCATGAGACAGTATGCGGCGCCAACCCGGCGCACGGACGACTTCCTGTATGACGCAGACGGCGGCTTCAGCGCCAACATCGCGCAGGACAGAGTGTATATCGGAACCGGCGCCTATATGAGTCTGAAGGGAATCCAGATCCCAGCGAATATTGATGTAAACGGCGCGATCTATACGGCGGTGAACGGCAAACTCTGTGCGCTGTTTATTATAGCGTATTCTCCGTCTGACGTTGTGCGTTCGGCTCTGACCTCTCTGAATCGCAGCAGACTCCGCCCCATTTATGCGGTACGGGATTTTGACATTACCCCGGCTATGATCAAAAGCAAATTCCGTCTCAGCGGGAATGAAGTTACTTTCCCACCTGCGGAGGACCGATTCCGACTGTCTGCAGATGCGGGCCAGGGTGAGCAGGAGCCTCCTGCGGCGATTATGACAAGGGAAGGCGTGAACCACTATATTGAGGTCATCCGGTGCGGAAGACGTATGGTCAAGGCCGTGCACAGATCGACGGCCATGACGCTGATCGGTACTGTGCTGGCTGTCGGGATCATTGCCCTGGCCTCGGCAAGAGGGGCATTCAGCAACATATCCGCCTGGAACCTGATCGTGTTCCAGCTGGGCTGGACGGCAGCAACGCTGCTGATTTCCGATAACGCGGACGGCGACCGTTAACCTGTTCCGTCTTCCCGAGAAAAAGACTTGTATTTTTCCCTGCGCTCATGTATAATTTTAAAAGTTTGCAGATTCTAATAAGGAGAGGAAATTCATGTCAGATAAGATCCGCAATATTTGTCTGCTGGGCCATGGCAGCACCGGCAAGACCAGCTTGGCCGAGAGCATCCTTTACCTCACGGGAATGACGGACCGGCTCGGCAAGGTGGTGGAAGGCAACTCCACCTGCGACTATGACGCTGAAGAAGTCAAGCGCCAGATCAGCATCTCCACCTCCACCGTCTATGCCAACTACAACAAGATCAAGATCAACATTCTGGACACTCCCGGTTTCTTCGATTTTGCCGGCGAAGTTCAGGAGGCGCTGCGGGTAGCGGATGCGGGCATTATCTGCGTCACTGCCAAGGACGGGATCAACGTCGGCACCGAAAAAGCATGGAAATCCCTTACCCAGGCCGGCAAGCCCCGCGCCATCTATATTTCCAAGACGGATGAAGAGCATGCGGATTACGACCGTACCTTCAACCAGCTGCGCGAACGCTTCGGCAATTCCGTCTCCGCTCTGGCTATGCCTGTGGTGGAAGGCGAGAAGGTCACCGGCATCATCGACGTCGTCACTAAAAAGGCTTACCGTATAGAAGGCGGAAAACGGACGGAGATCCCGGTCCCTGCCGCGGAAGCCGACCGTCTGAACGAGCTCAACGAGGAGCTGGTTGAAAATGCGGCCGGTACCAGCGAAGAGCTGATGGAGAAGTATCTGGATACCATGGAACTCTCCCTGGATGAGGTCTATGGAGCCCTGAGCGTAGGCATCCGGGATGGTGACATCTGCCCGGTGTTCTGCGGAAGCGCCATGAGCGGCCTGGGCACCACCGTTCTGCTGGACGCCATCGTGAATTACTTCCCCAGCCCCCGGGAAGGGGGAAAAGAGCTGGATCCTGATGCTCCCGCCAAGGCGATCATCTATAAGACCATTTCCGACCAGTTCGGCAAGTTCAGCCTTTTCAAAGTTCTGGCCGGCAAGGTCACTCCTGATATGACTCTGGTCAATGCCCGCAGCGGGGCCAACGAAAAGCTGGGCCATATTTATGTCATGCAGGGCAAGAAGAATACCGAGGTGCAGGTCATCGAATGCGGCGATATCGGCGCTGTGGCCAAGCTGACTGACAGCAAGACCGGCGATACCCTCTGCGCCGCGTCCAGGGTCGAAGCCGCTCCCGGGATCGAGTTCGCGGAACCCTGCTATTCCATGGCCATCAGCCCCAAGGTCAAAGGTCAGGACGACAAAGTCGCTCAGGGCCTCAACCGTCTGGCCGAAGAAGACCCCACTTTCAGCCTGGAAAACAACGGAGAAACCAAGCAGCTGGTCATTTCCGGCGCCGGCGATATCCATCTGGATGTGCTCTGCTCCAAGCTGAAGAACAAGTTCGGCGTAGAGGTGGTCCTTTCTCCTGCCCGCGTTCCTTATCGGGAGAAGATCCGCAAAAAGTATGAAGCCCACGGCCGTCACAAGAAGCAGACCGGCGGTCATGGCCAGTTCGCAGACGTAAAGATCCGCTTTGAGCCTCAGACCGAACAGGAAGACATGATCTTTGCAGAGGAAGTGTTCGGCGGCAGCGTGCCCAAGAACTTCTTCCCCGCGGTGGAAAAGGGCCTGCGGGAATCCTGCGTAAAGGGCGTGCTGGCGGGTTACCCCATGGTTTATCTGAAGGCCACTCTGTATGATGGCGATTTCCACCCGGTGGATTCCTCCGAAATGGCCTTTAAGACGGCCGCCAACCTGGCGTACAAGGAACTGGTGAATGCCAGCCCCGTGATCCTGGAGCCCATCGGAACTCTTACCGTTACGATTCCCGACTCCTACCTGGGCGATATCATGAGCGATATCAGCTCCAAGCGCCGGGGTACCGTGCTGGGCATGAACGCCCATGACGGCATGCAGATCGTCGAAGCTGAGGTTCCTATGGCGGAGATGAGTTCCTATACCATCGACCTCCGCTCCATGACCCAGGGCCGCGGATCCTTCGTTCTGAAGTTCGCCCGGTATGAGGAAGCTCCTGCCATGGTTCAGCAGAAGATCATAGAGGAAGCAAAGGCTCTGGCAGAGAACGAATAAGACCAACCCGGATCCATTTAAATCATCGGCACCGGCCCCCCCAGGGAGCCGGTGCCTGTGTATGCGGGAGGCGAAACGATTGGTTGAGATCTGCAGGATCGATTCTGCTCATGGACAGGATGCTCAGTTGAAAAACGAACCTTTTACTCTGTGGGGCAGAATGATCCCCGCGCTTCATGACGGGGTGTGGTCGTACCGGACAGAACGGTTTGCGGAAGAAAAGGAAATGTGTTTTCCCGACGAACCATACGATCTGGAAAAGGAAAAGGGCATATTCCTGGGAGCTTATGAAGATGGCGCCTGCATCGGTCTTGCCGTGCTGCGGCGTCATATGTTCCGGTATCTTTATCTGGATGACCTGAAAGTATGCCGGGATCGGCGGAGAAGCGGCGTGGGCGGAAGGCTCATTCAGGCCTGCATGGAGGAAGCGCAGACCCTGGGAATGATTGGAGTCTACACGGTGGGGCAGGATAACAATCTGTCCGCGTGCCTGTTTTACATCAGCCAGGGGTTTTCCATCGGCGGTTTTGACAATCGGGCCTATCGCGGTACGATCCAGGAGGACAAGGCGGATATCTATTTCTATCGGGATCTGGAATAGAATGAAGAAGGGCGGCACATGTGTGCCGCCTTTCTTTGTGAGTAAACCGTAAGCCGGGTTCTGTACGGACATTTTCATGTCCGCGGCAGTCATCTATCTTGGCGCAGCGTTGCCGCTGCGCTCCAGCCACCTCCTTGGGGACGGCCGGGCAGGCCTGTTGTCCCCAGTACCACGGTGTTGCTGCGGATAGAGTTTACATGAACGGACACTCTCGAGCCGTTCCGTGGGCTCTTACCCCACGTTTCCACCCTTGCCGCCCAAACGGACGGCGGTATCTCTCTGTTGCACTTTTCCTGAAGTCGCCTTCGGCGGCCGTTAGCCGTTATCCTCGCCCTGTGCAGCCCGGACTTTCCTCACATCCCCGCTTTCGCAGCGGATGCGCGACTGCCCTGTTTGCTCACAGCGGCATTGTACTCTGCCGGGGGAAGACTGTCAAGGCCGTCAGGCGGGGAGGATTGCATTTGCCCCGGTGCTGGGCTATAATGATCAATAGATATTCGGAACACATTAACAGTTGCGGGGAAGTGAAAAGATGAATCTGAAAGACTACCTTGACGGCCTCCGGGGAAAACGGGTGGCCGTTCTTGGCATGGGGATCAGCAATGAACCGCTGGTCAAGCTGCTTGCTGCAGAAGGACTTGAAGTTACGGTCAGAGATAAACGCGAACTTCCGCCTATGGATGGAGTGAAAACGATCACCGGTCCGGATTATCTTCGGGATCTGACAGAGGATGTGGTGTTTCGCACGCCCGGTCTCCGCCCGGATCAGATCCCTCTGAAGCCCGGCGCAGTGCTCACCAGCGAAATGGAGGCTTTTTTTCAGCTCTGTCCATGCCCGGTCTTTGCCATTACCGGCAGCGACGGAAAAACGACGACAACGACCATCCTTTCCGAACTCCTGAAGGCTGCGGGGAAGACCGTTTGGCTCGGCGGCAACATCGGCCATCCGCTTCTGGATCAGGTAGATCGGATCAGCCCGCAGGATTGCGCTGTGGTTGAACTCTCCTCCTTCCAGCTTATGAGCATGTCCATGAGCGCTTCCACAGCCATTGTGACCAATGTACAGCCCAACCACCTGGACTGGCATCGGGATATGGATGAATACTCTCAGGCGAAGAAGAACGTATTCCTACATCAGGATAAAAACGGTTTGCTGGTGCTGAACGGGGACGATCCCGTATCCTCTGCCTATGCGGCCGAGGCCTCGGGCAAGGTGCGCTTTTTCAGCCGCCGTACAAGACAGCCGGAAGGGTGCTGGTTCGATGGAGAGACGGTGTGGTTCGGGGATCATCCTCTGCTGAGGCGAGAGGAGATCAAATTGCCAGGTCTGCACAATATCGAGAACTATATGGCAGCTTTTTGCGCCGTTTACCCCCTGGTGGGCGAAGCGGTCTGCCGCCAGGTCGCCGGCAGCTTTGGCGGGGTGGAGCATCGTCTGGAGTTGGTGCGGGAGAAGAATGGAGTTCGGTACATCAATGATTCCATCGCTTCCAGCCCATCCCGGACCATTGCCGGTCTCCGGGCCCTGGAAGGACAGCGCCTCGTCCTCATCGCAGGGGGATATGACAAGCATATCCCCTATGCCCCATTGGGAGCGGAGATCCCCGGCAGAGTGCGGGCTCTGATCCTGACGGGACCTACCGGTCCCAAGATCAGGGAAGCCGTCCTGGCAGCCGGGGGAGAGATGCCGCTGATCCTGGAGGAAGCGGATTTCCGCCAGGCGGTCCTGACCGCTGCAAAGACAGCAGAACCGGGGGAAACGGTGCTTCTCAGTCCGGCCAGTGCTTCCTTTGACGCATTTAAAAACTTTGAGGAGCGCGGAGAGACCTTCAAAACGATCGTAAATGAACTCTGAGATAAGGAGAATATCATGCGGATTGAAGAATATACCCGGCAGCTCTGCCGGGAAAGCGGTCCATCCGGCTATGAATCAGCGGTAACGGATCGGGCCGAGGAACTGATGCGCCCCCTGGTGGACGAGGTGCACCGGGACGTGATAGGCAATCTGTTTGGAATCCGCCGCTGCGGAAAACCAGGAGCGAAACATCTTCTGCTTGATGCCCATCTGGATGAAGTGGGCTTTATCGTGACCGAGATCACCGACGGCTTCCTTCGGTTTTCCGCCATCGGGGGAGTGGACAGCCGTATGCTGCCCGGCAGAGAGGTCACAGTCATGGGGGAAGAACCCTTATATGGCGTGATCGACTGCCTTCCGCCCCATGTGCTTACCGCTGAGCAGCGGGAACAGGCGATTCAGGTGAAGGATCTGTATATCGATCTTGGACTGACACAGGAAGAAGCGGAAAAACGCATACCCATCGGGACCCCCGGCGTTTTCCGGGGCGATCTCATCCGGCTCCAGGGAGACAGCATCTCCGGAAAGGCTTTGGATGACAGGCTTTGTGCCGCCGTACTTCTCGCCACTTTGGAAGAACTGAAGGGAGAGAAGATCCCCTGGGATCTGACGGTGATGCTCAGCGTCCAGGAGGAAGTGGGCTGCCGCGGAGCAAAGCCCGGGATCTGGAGCGCGGATCCGGATTGGTGCATCGCGGTTGATGTGACCTTTGCCCGTACGCCGGACTGCACGGAACCGGGCACATTCACGCCGGGAAAGGGCTGCACTATCGGTGTCGGTCCCAATGCCACCCGCAGCATGACCGATGCGTTGATTCGAACCGCCGGCACGGCGGAGATCCCCTATTCCATAGAAGTGCTTCCCGGAAACAGCGGCACGAACGGCTGGCCCATGCAGGTGAGCCGACAGGGCGTAGCCACCGCCATTGTTTCCGTACCGATCAAATATATGCACAGCCCTGTGGAGACCGTACGCCTGTGCGACGCGGAAGCCGCCGCTCGGCTTTTGAGCGAATTTATCCGGGGAGGTGCACTGGAATGAAAGAAACGCTGAAAACGCTGTGCCGCCTGCCCGGCGTGTCCGGTCGGGAGGAAGCGGTTCGGAATTATATCAGGGAACAGGTGAGTCCGTACGCGGCGGAGATCAGGGAAGATGCCATGGGGAACCTCCTGGTGCACGTCCGGGGAAAACTGCCCGAAGAGCCCGGGAAGCGGATCCTTCTGGCTGCTCACATGGACGAAGTCGGGGTCATTATTACGGATATCACAGCTGAAGGCTACCTGAAATTCGATTTTGTGGGCGGTGTGGACCGCAGGGTAGTCATCGGGAAAAAGGTCCTGGTGGGAGACAAGGCGATCCCGGGGGTGATCGGGCTGAAGGCCATCCATCAAACCAGCGCGGCGGAACGGGAAAAAGTCCCGGCTTTGCGGGAACTTTCCATAGATATCGGCATTTCCTCAAAGGAAGAGGCGGAAAAACTGGTGTCACTGGGAGACGTCGGTACCTTTGACGACGGTGTGACTGAGTTCGGGGACGGCTATCTTAAGGCAAAAGCCATAGACGACAGGGTGGGCTGCACCATACTGCTGGAGCTGATCCGAAGGGGCCTGCCAAGGGATGCCTGGTTTGCCTTCACCGTGCAGGAAGAGGTGGGATGCCGGGGATCTCAGACCGCTGCTTGGCAGCTCAGCCCGGATATTGCCTTGATCCTGGAGGGGACAACGGCAGCGGATCTGCCCTCTCAATCCGGCGGTGAAAAGGTTTGCAGCCCCGGCAAGGGGCCTGTGATCCCATTCATGGACGGAGGGAGCATCTATGATCACGGTCTCTTCCGCAGACTGACCGACATCGCCGGGGAAAAGGGGATAACCTGGCAGACGAAAACCAAGATATCCGGAGGGACGGACGCCTCTTCGATCCAGCGGGGCGGAGCCGGCGCACGGGTGGCTGCGATCTCTGCGGCGGTACGGAATATACACTCTCCTTCCTGCGTGTTCTGCCTGAAGGATATGCAGAAAATGTATGACTTGGCTTTTGCTTTCCTGGAGGCGCTTATATGACAGAGAAATTGGAGCGTCTTGCCAGGGAAGCGGAGGAACTTGCCCGGAGCAGATTCCGGGAGCTGGAGGAAACAGCGGAACATAACACGGCCAGGATCCTGTCGGCTTATAAAAAACACCGGGTTTCAGAGGCTATGTTTGCCGGAACGACGGGATATGGATATGATGATCTGGGCAGGGACACCCTGGATCAGATCTGGGCGGACGTCTTCGGAACGGAAGCCGCCCTGGTACGCCTGGGCTTCGTGAACGGGACCCATGCCATCACCTGCGCGGTGTTCGCGCCTCTCCGCTGCGGCGACGTTATGCTATGTGCGACCGGACTGCCCTATGATACGCTGTGGAGCGCTCTGGGCGTGCATGATGAGAAACCCGGATCCCTCCGGTCCTACGGCGTTGAGATCCGCACGGTGGAACTCAGGCCAGACGGTACGCCGGATCTGGCGGCGATCCGTGATGCCGCCGCCGATCCCCGGGTACGGGAGGTCTTTTTCCAGCGCAGCAGAGGGTATACCGCCCGGCCTGCTTTGAGCGTGGAACAGATCGACCGGGCTATCACTGCGGTTCGGGAGGTGAATCCCGGGGCTGCCTGTGTGGTGGATAACTGTTACGGCGAATTCACCGAGCGCAGGGAGCCTGCCGGCGACCTGCTGGCCGGATCGCTGATCAAGAATCCCGGCGGCGGCCTGGCCCCGATGGGAGGATACGTGGCAGGGCGAAAAGAACTGGTAGAAGCTGCCGCATTCCGTCTTACCGTACCCGGCATCGGAGGCGAAGTGGGAGCCAGCCTTGGGTACAACCGCGTTTTGTATCAAGGATTGTTTCTGGCGCCGCATACGGTTGCTCAAGCCTTGAAAACCGCTGTATTTGCAGCGGCGCTTCTGGAAAAACTGGGTTATGAGACGTTTCCCGCCTGGAACGCAATCCGGAGTGATATTATCCAATCCGTCGATTTTCACGATCCGGAGAAACTGAAACGATTCTGCGCAGGGATCCAGCAGGCTTCGCCGGTAGACAGCTTTGTTACCCCGGAACCCTGGGATATGCCGGGTTACGAAGCGCCGGTGATCATGGCGGCGGGAACATTCATTCAGGGGGCGTCCATCGAACTGAGCTGCGACGGTCCGATGCTGCCGCCTTACCGGGCTTATCTTCAGGGCGGACTGACGTATGAGTCCGGCAAGCTTGGCATTCTCGCGGCGGCGGAGAAACTGGAACAGGAGTGTTGATACTATACGGCCTGCGGCATACACTGTAGCGAGGTGATGCCCATGGCCGCGGGAAGGCTCAGGCACAGGAGAAGACGCATCGGCTTCGGGCTGATCCTGCTGGGATGCATGGTTTTCGCCCTGCTGCTGTGGAGCAGACTGTCACCGCTGATCCGGGAAATGGGAAGGGCGGAAGCGGAGAATGCCGTCAATCTGGCAATCAACCGAATTTTGAGCGGCATGCTTCTATCCGGCGAATTGGATTATTCCGACCTGATACATCTTAAGACGGATGAAAACGGATCGGTCACGGCGATTTATGCCGACATGGGCCGGATCAATCTGCTGCGGTCGGAGATCGCTGAAGCGGTACTCCGGGAGATCATGGATCAGAACAGCGTGGAACTGAGACTTCCTGCGGGCAATCTTTTCGGAAACCCTCTGTTCTCCGGCCGAGGTCCGGGACTTCCGGTGCGTATCCTTTCGGTGGACAGCATCAAAGCGGACATGTCCAGCCGGTTTACGGCAGCGGGCATCAATCAGACCCTGCACCAGATCAGGGTTGAACTCGCGGTGAGCATATGGATCCTGGTTCCTGGAGGGCTGACAAGCGGTTCAGTATCCGCACGCATTCCTGTGGCGGAGACCTTGCTGCTCGGCCGCGTACCGGAAAGCTATACGTACTTCGAAGGCAGCGAAAACTGGGACGAACCCCTGGAACAGTTTGACATTACCACCTGATCCTGCGGTTGGGAAAGGATAGACAAATATGGATGAAAAAAGTGAGCTCCTGCGACTGAGAGCAGAATTGAAGGAACACAGCCACCGATACTATGATCTGGACGATCCCATCATTGAGGACAGCGAATACGATGCCCTTATGCAGCGGCTGATCCTGCTGGAAGATAAGTATCCGGAGCTTTATGACCCGGATTCTCCCACAAAACGGGTGGGAGGGAATCCGGCAAAGGGATTTGCTCAGGTCGAGCACCCTGTGCCCCTGGAAAGCCTGAACGACGTTTTCTCACGGGAAGAACTCATGGCCTTCGGGGAGCGAGTGGAGCGGGAAGGCGTCAGGCGGTCCTATACAGTGGAACCCAAGATCGACGGGCTCTCCATGTCTCTCCGATATGTCAACGGTGTGTTCGTGCGCGGGGCGACCAGGGGAGACGGCAGGGTCGGCGAAGATGTAACGGAAAACCTCCGGACGATCCGATCCATTCCCAGGACCCTGCCCTCTGCTCCGCCGCTGCTCATTGTACGGGGAGAAGTGTTCATGCCAAAAAAGGTTTTTGAGGCCCTGAACACAAAACGGGAACAGGAAGGCGAAAAGCTCCTGGCCAATCCCAGGAACGCGGCGGCAGGAGCCATGCGGCAGTTGGATCCCGCCATTACGGCTTCCCGGCAGCTGGATATCCTGATTTTCAACGTTCAGCTGGCGGAAGGGATGGAGTTTCAAACCCACAGCGAATCCCTGGATTGGCTCCGCAGCCAGGGCTTCCCGGTGATCGATTATCGCCTGTGCTCCAGTATGGAAGCGTGCCGTGAACGCGTAGAAGAGATCGATGGCGAGCGGGACAATTATTCTTTTTGCATTGATGGAGCCGTGGTAAAGCTGGATTCACTGGCGGATCGGCAGAGATTGGGCAGCACCACGAAAGCTCCGCGCTGGGCCATAGCCTATAAATACCCGCCGGAGGTGCGGGAGAGCGTGGTTCGGGATATCCAGGTCCAGGTCGGCCGAACCGGCGTGCTTACCCCGAAGGCTGTGGTGGAGCCCGTACGTCTGGCCGGCACGACCGTGACCAATGCTACACTGCATAATCAGGATTTCATTTCGGAAAAAGATATCCGGATCGGCGACACGGTCTGCATCAGGAAGGCCGGGGAGATCATTCCGGAGGTGCTGCGGGTGGTTCCGGAAAAACGCCCTTCCTGGGCAGTACCGTACTTCCTGCCGGATACCTGTCCGGTATGCGGTGCTCCGGTCCATCGGGATCCGGATGGGGCGGCTTTGCGCTGTACCGGGGCAGAATGCCCTGCACAGCTGCTGCGGAACCTGACCCATTTTGCCGCAAAGGACGCTATGGATATCGACGGCCTGGGGCCAAACTTGATCAAGGCTCTTGTTGAGGAGGGACTGGTGCGCTCTGCAGCAGACCTCTATTCGCTGGATGCGGATCGGGTGGCGAAGTTGGAACGCATGGGAGCAAAATCAGCGGAGAATCTGATCCGCGCCATTGACGCTTCAAGGCAGCAGGGCATGGCCAGACTGATCTATGCGCTGGGGATCCGTCAGGTGGGCGTATCGGCTTCCCGTACGCTGGCGGCCCGCTATGGGAGCATGGATGCTCTGGAAAAAGCAGATGGGGAAGAGCTTCAGCAGATCGATGATATCGGCCCCGTGACCGCCGCTTATATCACGGAATGGTTTTCCCAGGAACAGTCTGTTCATCTGATCCGACGGCTGAGAGAAGCGGGCGTAGACATGGAAAGCCGGGAGACCGTGGTGGATCGCCGTTTCAACGGAATGACCTTCGTCCTGACCGGCACGCTTTCCACTATGGGTCGGGATGCCGCCAAGGCGGCCATCGAGCAAAGAGGGGGGAAGGCGGCGTCCTCGGTATCCAAAAAGACGACTGTGGTGGTCGCCGGGGAGAATGCGGGGTCAAAACTGGACAAAGCGCAGGAGCTTGGGATCCGTATAATTGACGAGCATGAATTTCTCTCCATGATCCAGTAAAAAAGCCTTGACCCGGGACCGGAAGTATGGTACACTCTGCTTTGCTGGGATGGCGCCATAGCCAAGCGGTAAGGCAGAGGTCTGCAAAACCTTCATCCCCGGTCCGATTCCGGGTGGCGCCTCCATAGGACCTCATCGCATTGCGATGAGGTCCTACTTTTATCCAAAGGAATACTGTTTCCTCCTTCGCTCATAAAATTCTTTGAGAGAAAGGAGGAGTCGCAAATGATTCTGGTTGCGGGAAAAAGAGCTGGGAAAAAGGTCAGACGTGCGATCGCGGCGTTCCTTGCATTGGGGGCTGCAGCCGCCATTTTTGCTCTTGTATACAGTCCTGCTTTCGTCGGGGCATCGGCCACGCAGCGGCAGCTTCCGGTTTATTCCGTGGGGCGGGACGGAAAGTTCTGCTCTCTTACTTTTGACGCCGCGTGGGGAAACGAGGATACCCCGGAGCTCATCCGGATACTGGACAGCTATGGGATCAAAGCAACGTTTTTTGTCGTGGGAGATTGGGTGCGGAAGTATCCGGAAAGCGTCAAAGCCCTGGCGGATGCAGGACATGAGGTGATGAACCATTCCAACCATCACGATCACTTTAATCCGCTTACGACCGAGCAGATCAAAGAGGACGTTTCTGCGTGCGCGGAAGAGATCGCGGCTGTCACGGGAAAAATGCCTAACTTGTTCCGCTGCCCGTACGGAGAGTACGACGACCATGTGATCGCGGCGGTGGAAAGTCTGGGGATCACCTGCGTACAATGGGATGTGGACAGTCTGGACTGGAAGGATTACGATGCAGAAACGATCCGTAAACGGGTCTGTTCCCGGATAAGTCCCGGGAGCATTGTCCTGTTTCACAATGCGGCTAAGCATACCCCGGAAGCTTTGCCCGGCATAATTGAAGAGCTCATTCGGGAGGGATATACCATCGTTCCTGCCGGACAGCTTCTTCTGACGGGAGACACACAGATCGACCATACGGGGAGGCAGCTTCCCGCCTGAAAAAGGGCAATCCGGCTTGAGAGGATATAGAGATGAACGACCTTACAGAAGGAAGACCCTGGCCGCTGCTGCGGCGTTTTGCCCTTCCTCTGCTGCTGAGTACCGCCCTGCAGCAGCTCTATTATATTGCGGACAGTGTGATCCTTGGCCAGCATACCGGAGCTGCCGGACTGGCCGCCATCGGAGCGGCCTATCCCATCACCCTGTTTTTCCTGGCTGTGGCAACAGGATCGGCCATGGGGATCAGCGTGGTTGCTTCGCAGCTCTTCGGGGCCAAGCGCATGGGGGAATTGAAAACCTCCGTTTACACGGCGCTCATCTCCATGCTCGGGCTTGGGATCCTGCTCACCGCTTTGGGAGCCGGGCTGAGCGGGCCTCTCCTTCAATGGCTGAACGCACGGGGAGAAGTGTATACCGGCGGCAGAGCATATCTGGCAATATACTCCGCGGGGCTGGTACCCATGCTGGTTTACAATGCAGCCAACGCGGTGTTTACCGGGCTGGGGGATTCCCGGCGACCGCTGCTTTTCCTTCTGTTTTCCTCCGTCCTGAATGTCCTCCTTGACCTCCTCACCGTGGCAGTCCTTCGATGGGGGATCATCGGCGCAGCCTGGGCAACGACATTTTCCCAACTGATGGCGGCGATGCTGGCCGTTTACGTTCTGATCAAGAGAACAAGGAGCCTTCACACGGAAGAACCGGTGAAGGTATTTGACAATTCAATTTTTGTGAACATGTGCCGCATTGCGGTCCCCAGTATCTTTCAGCAGGCTTGCGTAGCCCTGGCGCACACCATTGTCCAAAGCCTGGTGAATACCTATTCGGTTTCCGTGGTGGCGGGATATGAGGCGGCCTCCAAGATCCACAATTTTGCCTATATGAGTTTCAATACCATGGGTACTGCACTGAGTTCCTTCGCCGCGCAGAACTATGGAGCCGGTAGGGGAGATCGGGTCAAGGCCGGTTTCCGCACCGGTACGCTGATGTGCTTCTGCCTTACCGTCGCAGTGGTCCTGATCTTCCAGCTTCTGCCCCGTCAATTGATGGGCCTGTTCGTCGATCCGGCTTCGGAGGCGCAGGTGGTGGAGACGGGCGTGCGTTTCATGCGGATCATTTCCCCGGATTATCTCATTATCTGCTTCATCATCACCTTTGGCGGGTTGTTCCGGGGTATTGGCAAAATCATGTATTTCTTCCTGGTCACCGTCTGGGACTTCACGGTTCGGGTGGTCATGTGCTTTGTCCTCACAAAAGCGCTGGACAGCTATACCGGTTTGTTCTGGGCCTGGTACTTCGGCTCCGTTGCCGACGTGATCCCTTGCTATATCCTGTATAAGCGGATGGATTTTTCGGGGGGAAGACTTCCGGCAAAACCATAAAGTGTCCTGAAAAACAGAAGCACCTGCCGAGTCACTTTTGGACTTGGCAGGTGTATTATTCTTTGATTGCAAAACGCTCAATACTCCTTTTGCGCGGTAAAAGGAGGGAGCGGAGCGCCGTTCAGCGCAGCGTATACCAGTTTATCTCCCTCATAACGGAGCTTCATGGAGAAAAACGGAGAATCCCCGGCGATCAGACGGAAGAAAAGCTTATCTCCCTCCCAGATCGGCAAATTGAGTACGGAAGTTTTGTCCACCCATTCCAATACCCCTTCGTCGCAGTCGATCAAATCTCCGGTATACTGATCTGCGGTGAACAGGTGCATATACTCCGTTTCCCACTTATCGCTGACGAACGTAATAATGGCCCGATAACGCCAACGGGTCAGGGTGAGACCTGTTTCTTCCTTCACCTCCCGGAGAAGGCATTCTTCCGGACTCTCATCCTGCTCAAAGCCGCCGCCGACGCCGATCCACTTGTCCTGATTCAGATCGTTGACCTTTTTGATCCGATGGAGCATCAGATAAGCTCCATCGCGTTCGATATAACATAGCGTTGTGTTTCTCATGATCGAATTATAACAGAATGCGGCTTTCCGTCAAGCAAAATCAGGAAGACGCCGGAAGAAAACGCTGCGTTGACAGTACGCACATTGCAATTCCGCCAGAAGCGTGTTATAACATGATTGTAAGAATCTTGCGTAACACCGATGAACGGCGTCTAGCCGCTTGCCGGAAAGCGGGAGGGAACAGAATGGATAACAGACCACAAGGGCGCGATACGCATGTTACCGGCGCCGGAAAAGAGATCAAAAAACGGGGCAGCGGGCTGAACACCGGCCCTGTTGGAAGCACCCCATCTCACAGCAGCAGCGGGAGTCGCCCCGAATCGTCAAGCGGAAACCGTCCTGCAGCGCCGGGAGGCAGCAGACCGGTCGGACGGAACGCGCAGACGGGGTATGGGTCTGCCGGAGGTCAGCGAGCTTCCGGCGGGAGAAGCCCGCTCCTGACCATCATCATTGCGGCGGTCGTGCTTTTGGGCGGCGGCGGTTTTGGCCTGAACAGCCTGCTGGGCGGCGGAGGAGATTCTCAACCCGCCTCCGGTTACACCGAATATTACGATCAGAGCAGCCAAAGCTACAATCAAGGCAGCCAAAACTATAACCAGGGCAGCCAGGGCTATAACCAGGGCGGCCAAAGCTCCGGACAAAGCGGGATCGACATCAGCAGCATCCTCAGCGGCCTTGGAGGACAGTCTTCCTCTGCCGGGTTCCTGGGCAGCAGCGTGGGGAACGTCTCCAACGGCTGGGCCGGAAGCGGCGGCAGCAACGCTTCCAAATTGAATACTTCGGTTGACCCTGCTGCCAGAGCAAAGTACACGAATATCCTGGGCGGCGGAAAAGATACGGTTACCATCATGGTGTACATGTGCGGGTCCGACCTGGAATCAAAGAGCGGAATGGGTACCGCAGACCTGATGGAAATGACAAAAGCGACCCTGAGCGATCATGTGAACCTGATCGTCTATACCGGCGGCGCTACCAGGTGGAAAAACGATGTGGTCAGCAGCAGTGTAAACCAGATCTATAAGATCGAGAACGGCGGCAAGCTGCGCAGACTGGTGCAGGACGCCGGTTCTCCCGCCATGACCGATCCGGCCACGCTGACCAGCTTTATCAAATACTGCAGCGAGAATTTCCCGGCGAACCGGAATGAACTCATCCTTTGGGACCACGGCGGCGGTTCCATCAGCGGGTACGGTTACGATGAAAAGAGCCGGGGGTCCGCCTCCATGGGGCTCAGCGGCATCAGCAAGGCGCTGAAGAATGCGGGGATCACATTTGATTTCATCGGCTTTGACGCCTGCCTCATGGGCACTCTGGAGAATGCCCTGACCCTGACGCCGTATGCAGACTACCTCATCGCCTCTGAGGAGACCGAACCGGGTATCGGCTGGTATTATACCAACTGGCTCACCGAACTCTCCAATAATACGTCCCTGTCAACTCTGGAAGTGGGCAAGCGCATCATAGACGATTTTGTCGAGGCCTGTAACCAGAAATGCGCCGGGCAGAAGACCACCCTTTCCATTGTCGACCTTGCAGAGCTGGAAAAGACGGTACCGGCAAAATTCTCGGCCTTTGCTTCCGGCATTTCCAGTCTGCTGGAGAACAAAGAATACAAGGTGGTCTCCGATGCCCGTGCCGGAGCGAGAGAGTTTGCCGCTTCCAGTCAGGTGGACCAGGTCGATCTGGTGCATCTGGCATACAAACTGGATACTGCGGAGAGCAAGGCTCTGGCCCAGACGCTTCTGAATGCGGTGAAATACAACCGTACCTCTTCCAGTATAACCAATGCCTATGGCATCTCCATATATTTCCCGTATCAGAAGATGAACCGGGTTCAGAGCGCGGCGAACGCCTATAACGCGATCGGTCTGGACAGCAATTACACGCGATGCATCCAGCAGTTCGCCAGCGTGGAGGCCAGCGCCCAGGCTGCCTCCGGCGGTACGGTGAATCCCTTCGGCGCATTGACTGGCAGCGGCAGCAGCGGGATCAGCTCAGATTTCCTGAGCAGCATGCTGGGCAGCTTCCTGGGAGGCAGCTCCTCCGGCGGCATTTCCGGACTGGGCGGAGCAAATTCCGGTTTCCTGGGGAAGGGGCTTCCGGCTGAGGATATCAGCGCCTATCTGAACGAATACCGCTTTGACCCGTCGGCGCTGGTGTGGCAGTCCGTCAATGGAGAGACTGTCATGGCCCTCAGCGA
>CAMZIY010000010.1 GCA_947307365.1 uncultured Clostridia bacterium | reverse complement strand
GACGCAGGAATTCGTGGATTACGTCCTGCCCCTGATCCAGGGGGACTGCGGCCGGGCGACCGTGGATGGTCTGCCCCGGTTCACGAAGCTGAAGCAGATCCGGGCGTGATCCCCCTGCGGGGCATGAAGAATTGAATGGGAATGTGAAAGGCCGCGGCCGGTTTGCGAACCGGCCGCGGCGATCTGTGTTTTATTCCGAAGTTTCGGCTCAGCCGAACAGGTTGGCGAATTCCGCCAGGGGCTGCACCGCGGCGGACAGGTCGCTGATGGCCTGATTCAGCGTCTCGAAGTCGATCTGACTGATATTTCGGATGCCGCGGTTCAGGGAGTCGATGTCCATCTCCTCCAGCCGGGCAGCCGCATTGCCGAGGGCTTCGGCGTTCTCCGCCAGGCCGTCCAGTTTCCCCATGGTGCTTTCCACCGTGGAAAGGGTGTCGGCCAGGCCGTCCAGTTTCCCCATGGCGCTTTCCACTGCGGAGAAGGCGTCGGTCAGACCGTCCAGCTTCCCCACGGCTCCTTCCACGGAGGTGAGGGCGGTATCCAGCCGGTCCAGCATCCCCAGGGAGTTCTCCACGGAGGAGAAGGCGTCGTCGATCCGGTCCAGGGCCGCTGTGATCCGGGGAACGGTCGTCAGCACGACGATCACCAGCAGCGCCGCCAGCACCAGGCAGATAAGGGTGACGATCCGGGAGTGACGCAGGGCTTTGCGCTGCCCCTTTACCAGCACCTCCAGCAGATCCTGGGAGGAGGCTGTCCTGTTTTCCATTGTTTTTTCTCCTTTCTGTCAGGCGGTTACCGTATATATTCCATGCAGACGTGTTTTTCCGTCCGGTCGTACGTACGAAAACCGCATTTTTCATAGACATGGATCGCCCGGGTGTTGAAGGGGTAGGCTCTCAGGGTGATCCGCTTCAGTCCAAGGTCCTGAAACCCGTATTCCAGCAGCCTGCGGATGGCCTCGGTGCCATAGCCCCGGTCCTGTTTTTCTGCCGTGATGGCGATGCCCAGCTCTCCCTGGGCATCCGAGACGTCCATCAGCTCAATGTTCCCGATGAAGTCGCCGTTTTCCCGCTGGATCATGGAAAAGACCACGGCCTTTTCCGCCCGTTTCTTCTGCACCCAGCGGAGCTCTTGATCGGGAGTGAAGGGTTCATGGACCTCGCCGATGAACCGCTCCACGTGTTCCATATCATTTACCATGACGAGATAATCCGGGATTAGTTCCTCCGAGACCTGGACAAAATCGATATTCTCCGAGGAAAACAGGATGTTCAGCATAAGTCCGTACCTCCAAAAACAGCGCCGGGCGGTTTCCCCACCCGGCGCTGCCTATCTGATCGTTATTTCACCTTGACCGCTTTCTTGCCCTTCAGCAGGTTCCACAGGGGGCCTGCCACGCAGGTGGAGCTGTAGCAGCCGGAGATGACGCCCACCATGATGGGGAAGGCGAAGTTCCGGATGGAGTTGACTCCCAGGATAAGCAGCAGGATGATGGGCAGCAGGGTGGTGATGGTGGTGCCCAGGCTGCGCCGCAGGGTGCGGCTGATGCTCCGGTCCACCACCTGGGCGAAATCTTCGTGGCCGCCGGTGCGCTTGACTTCCTCCCGGATGCGGTCGAAGATGACGATGGTGGCGTTGATGGAGTAGCCGATGATGGTGAGGGCTGCGGCGATGAAGTTCATGTTCAGGGAGATGCGGAAGATCACGTAGCAGCTCAGCATCACCAGCAGGTCATGGATGAGGCAGATCACCGCCGCCAGACCGGAGCGGATCTCGAAGCGGAGGGAGATATAGATCAGGATCAGCGCCGCCGCCAGGATAGAGGCCACGAAGGCCGCCTCGGTGATGTCCCGTCCCACTGAGGCGGAGACGAAATCCGAGCTTTCCAGAACGACGTTGTCCGCGCCGTAAAGCTCCGCCAGGCCCGTGCCGATGGCGTCCCGCTGCTGGGTGGTGAGCTCCTGGATCTTGATGGTGACGCTCCTGCCGTCATTGCCTGTTCGGACGACCGAGCTGGGGCGTACCCCGGTGGCGTCCGCTACCATATTGGAGATCTCGGCGGAGACCTGCGCGTCCACCTCCCGGTTGATGCTGTACTGGATGGTGACGCCGCCCACGAAATCGATATCCAGGTTGAAAAGGCTCACCCCGAAGGGGAGGAGCACCAGGGCCACGATAGCGGTGGCGCACAGGAGGATGGAGATGAGGGTGAAGAGCTTGCCCTTGCTGACGAAATGCCGGAGCTTCCCGTAGCTGGGCTCCGGATCCTTGGGATCGTACTTCCTGGATAGGCCGTACTGCCAGGGATCATACTTCCGCAGGGCGGAGAAGGCCTTCAGGATGATCCGGGTGACTACCAGCATGCAGATCATGCTGAGCACCACGCCGATGAGCAGGGTCTTGGCGAAGCCCAGGATGGTACCGGTGCCCTTCCAAAGCAGGACGAAGCCCGCGATCATGGTGGTGATGTTGGAGTCCAGAATGGCGGTAAAGGCCCGTTTGTAGCCCGCGTCGATGGCGCTGCGCAGGGTCTTGCCCGCGATCAGTTCCTCCCGTATGCGCTCGTAGATGACCACGTTGGCGTCCACCGCCATGCCGATGGTGAGGATGATGCCCGCGATGCCGGGGAGGCTGAGATTCAGGTGCAGGGCGGACATGACCACGCAGAACAGGGCGATATACAGGATGAGGGAGAGGTCCGCCACGATGCCGGGGATGCGGTACACGATCAGCATGAAGATCATCACGATGGCGATGCCGATGAGACCGGCGATGATGGCGGTCTCCAGGCTCCGCTCGCCCAGGGAGGCGCCTACGGCCTGGAGCTTCGTGTCCTTCAGCTCAAAGGGAAGGGAGCCGGAGTTGATGATGCTGGCCAGGTACTTGGCGTAATCCATGTTGGCGTCGCTGCCCAGCTGGATCAGCGGTTCGTCCGTATCGATGCCGGTCTCGGCATATTCCGCCTTCACGGTGGGAGCGCTGATGACCTTATCGTCCAGGACGATGGCCACAAAGCGCATGTCTTCGTTCAGCAGATTGGCCACCGCTTTGGTGCCGTCCCGGAACTTGGCGTGGCCTTCCGGCGTGAGCTTCAGGGTGACGACATATTCGTATACGCCGCCGGTGCCGGTGGGGAGATAGGCGGCGGTGGCGGATTCGATATCCCGCCCGTCGATGATCACGTTGTTCTCATGGTCCACGAACTGGATCACGGCGGTGGCGCCCAGCATCTGGACCGCCTGCTCCGGGTTCGACACGTTGGGGATCTCCACGGTAACGCCCCGCCTGCCGTTAAGGTAGACGCTGGCTTCGGTGTAGCCCAGGGAGTTCAGACGCTCCCGGAGCATGGCCTGAACGGCGTCCATGGATTTGGACAGGTCTTCGTCGGTCATGCCATCGGGCACCAGAGCTTCGTAGGTGATCTCAGAGCCGCCCACCAGATCCAGGCCCAGGGTGATGCCGTCCTTCATGGGATCGATGTTCAGCGGGCCCAGATCGAGACCGTAGAACACGGCGAAGGCCAGAATGGCGATGATCAAAACAACGGCGGCGATAGTCAGAATACACTTTTTCATTGAACCGTTCTCTTCTTTGCTAATTTATTCTCCTCTGCCGGAGGCGTCCCGGAAACTGGATCGGGACTGGCGGATGGCGGTGAGGGACTGAACGATGCCCTCCTCCGTGCGGCGCAGCAGATCATCCGCGTAGTTGTTGGAGGCTTCCCGAAGGTCGTTGGCTTTGCTTTCCGCTGCGGTGATGATCTCCCGGGCCCGTTTCCGGGCTTCCTTCACCACGTTTTCCTCCTCCACCATGCGCTGGCATTCCTCGCCGGCCTTCTGGCGTATCATCTCCACCTCTTCCCGGGTCTGGCGGATGAATTCCGCCTTGCCGCTGATGAGGCGCTTCGCCTCCGTCACCTCTGCGGGGAGCTGCGTCTTGATCTCCTCCAGAAGGGCGAGGGCGTTGTTGCGGTCCAGAATGCATTTTTCCGTGCTGAGGGGCAGGGACCAGGCGTCCTTGATCAGGGTATCCAGCTGGTCGATGAGTTCATTGATCCCGCTTGCCATGGTCAGTATCCGTCCTTTCTTGCTTGTATTTGGCTTCGATCTCCCCGATGATCTCCCGGGGGGCAAAGGCGGACAGGTCTGCGCCGAACATGGCCAGTTCCTTCACCGCGCTGGAGCTCAGGTACATGTACTTTTCGCTGGCGGCCAGAAAGAAGGTCTCCAGCTCAGGATAGAGCCGCTTGTTCATCAGGGCCATCTGACATTCTTTCTCGTAGTCGGATACCGCCCGGAGGCCCCGGACGATGACCTTGGCTCCCTTGAGCCGGGCGTAATCCGCCACCAGAAGGTCGGACTGATCCACCTCCACGTTGGGGAAGCGCTGGGTGACCAGGCGTACCTGCCTCAGCCGCTCTTCCTGGGTGAACAGAGGTTTCTTGTCCTTGTTGACCATGATGCATACGATGAGCTTGTCGAATACCCTGGAGGCCCGCTTGATCATGTTCAGATGCCCCAGGGTGATGGGGTCAAAGCTGCCGGTGTAGATCGCAGTGATCACGCTTCATCCTCATTTCTTGTAAAGGTTGTGATCCGGACCTTTCCATAACGATAGCTCCTGAGCTTCCTGTAGGGAAGCCCCGGAGAGTCCGGCTCCAGCTCCGCCGGAGTTTCAACCACCATTATACCACCGGTCTGGAGTTTGTCAAAATGTTTTATCCCTTCCAGGATCTCCCCGTACAGGCCGCTGCGGTAGGGGGGATCGATGAAGATCAGACCGTAGGCCTCCCGGCCTTCCAGAAAGCGCAGGGCGTCCCCCTGGATCACGGAGCCGGAAAAACCGCATTTCTCCAGATTGGCCTTCACCAGACGGACCGCCTCCCGGCTCTCGTCCACGAAGGTGCATTTCTCCGCTCCCCGGGACAGGGCTTCGATCCCCAGCTGTCCCGTTCCGGCAAACAGATCCAGAACGGACCGGCCCTCCACGTCCCCCTGCAGGATGTTGAATACCGCTTCCTTCACCTGGTCCGTGGTGGGCCGAATATCCATGCCCGCGGGCTCCAGGAGCTTCCGCCCCCGGGCCGTGCCGGTGATGACTCTCATGCTTCTTCCTCCTCTCCGGCTGCGCCGGTCTCCTCATGAAAATGCCGGTATACCGCCGCCGCCGCGTTCCTGGGCACCACCTTCGCCAGCTCCTCCTCCGAGGCGGCGGCGATGGCCTTGACGGATTTGAATTCCTTCAGCAGATCGTTCCTCCGCTTTTCCCCCACCCCGGGGATGCCATCCAGTCTGGACCCGATGCGTTTGGACCGGAGACTGCGCTGGTAGGTGATGGCGAAGCGGTGGGTCTCCTCCTGAACCCGGCCGATCCAGGCAAAGGCTGCGGGATTCCCCTCCAGGCCGATCTCTCCCCCTCCCGGCTCCGCCAGGGCCCGGGTGCGGTGCTTGTCGTCCTTCACCATGCCCAGCACCGGGATATCCAGATCAAACTCCCGCAGTACCTCCAGGGCGGTGCGGGCGTGGACGCTGCCCCCGTCGATGAGGAACAGGTCCGGCAGGAGGGCGAATTTCTCGTTTCCCTCCCGGTATTCCGTCAGGCGGCGGATCAGGGTCTCCCGCATGCTGGCGTAGTCGTCCGCTCCGGTGACGGTCTTCATTTTAAAGCGTCGGTAATCCCGCTTCAAGGGGCGGGTATCCGTGAATACGGTCATGGAGGCGACGATGTCGTCGTTCCCCAGGTTGGAGATATCATAGGCCTCCACCCGCCGGGGAAGCCGGGGCAGGGCGGCGGCGTTCTGCAGCCATTTCAGGATGGCGGAGATCCGTTCCTCCCGGTCCGTTTCCCGTTCCGTCTCCTGCCGGGCGTTCAGCTGGGCGGTTTCGGCCCGGAGGCGCATATCTCCCCGCTTCGGCACGGTCAGGGTGACCTTCCGGCCGTAGGTCTCGGTAAAAAGTCGGGACAGATCCTCCCCGTCCTCCGGCTCCACGGGCAGCAGGATGCGGGGGGGACAGCAGCCCCGGACGGCGTAGTACTGCCGCAGGAGGGAACTGAGCACTTCTCCGTCGCTCTCCTCCATGGGGATCTCCAGCAGGGACAGATCCTTGTCCAGCAGCTTTCCGCCGATATAGTGGAGCACGGTGAAGCAGCATTTGGCGGCTCCCCGGTGGAAGCCCACTGCGTCCGTATCCGCCATGGCCCCGGAGACGGCCAGCTGTTTTTCCCCCAGGGTGCGGACCGCCCGGAGCCGGTCCCGGAGCAGGGCCGCCTGCTCGAAGCGCAGGTCCTCCGCCGCGGCCTCCATCTCCTTCTGCAGCTCCGCCTCCAGCTCGCCGGTCCGTCCCTCAAACACCAGGACGGCGGCTTCCATCCGCCGGCGGTATTCCTCGCTTCCCGGATTTCCGGTGCACCAGCCCTGGCAGAGGCCCATGTCCTTGTTCAGGCAGGGGCGGCCTTTTCCCAGATCCGCCGGGAAGCGGCGGGAACAGGTGGGGAGGAGCAGGGCCCGGCTTGCGGCGCTGATGGCGGAAAAGAGGGTGGTGCGGCTGCCGAAGGGGCCCAGGTACCGGGCGCCGTCCTTTCCCGGCCTGCCCGCCACCCTGAAGACGGGGTATTCCTCCCGGGGATCGTACCGCAGGTAGGGATAGCCCTTGTCGTCCTTCAGCAGGATGTTGTACCGGGGCTTGTGGAGCTTGATGAGCTGGTTTTCCGTGATCAGGGCCTCGAATTCGCTCCGCACCATGATCACGTCGAAGTGGTCCACGTGGGAGACCATCACCTCGGTCTTGGGACTGTGGGAGCCCTCGCGGAAATAGCTCACCACCCGGTTTTTCAGGGCTTTGGCCTTGCCCACGTAGATGACCTCGCCCCGCTTGTCCATCATGATATAGACCCCGGGCTGCAGCGGCAGCGCCAGCGCCTTTTCCCGAAGCTCGTCCCTGGTCATTCCACACCCGTCCCGTCAAAGGCGGGAACATAGGTCCCCGCCGAAGCCTTGGGCTCCTGGAGGAAACCGTCCCGGATGCCCAGCATATAGAGATAATCCCGCACCTCGCCGTACTCCTCCTCCCGGAGGGGCCGGTCCGGTCCCCCCAGGCCGTTGGGGGTGTACTGGGCCATGAGGCTCAGCAGGCCCTTTCCCCGGCCGAAGGTGTCGGCAAACCATTCCAGCACGCCCTTGGAATTGGAGAGGTATCCCGGCAGCACCAGGTGGCGCACCAGCACCCCCCGGATCAGGAGCCCGTCCCCGTCCAGGACGTAGGGGCCCGTCTGCCGGTACATCTCCCGGATGGCCTCGTCAGCCCGGGCAAAATAATCCGGCGCGGCGGAAAGGACCCGGGCGGGTTCTTCCTCCGTGTATTTCATATCCGGCAGCCACACGTCCACCTTCCCCTCCAGCATCCGCAGGGTCTCGATGGATTCATATCCGCCGCAGTTCCACACCACGGGGATGCCGATGGGCTGCTCCAGCGCTTCCGCGATCACCCGGGCGTAGGGGGTGGGGGTCACCAGGTTCAGGTTATGCACCCCCGTGTCCCGCAGACGGAGAAAGACGGCCCGGAGCCCGGCGGCATCCAGCTCCTTTCCCCGGATCTCCCGGCTGATCTCCCGGTTCTGACAGTAGACGCAGCCCAGATTGCAGCCGGAGAAGAACACCGCCCCGGAGCCCCGGGTCCCGCTCAGACAGGGTTCCTCCCAGTCGTGCCGGGCGGCTCTCGCCGCATGGGGCAGGGCGGGGCAGCGGCACCAGCCCGGTTCCCCCGCCTCCCGGTCCGCCCCGCAGGAACGGGGACATAAATAGCATTTCATGGCTTATTATAGCAAATACTCATACACATGAAACACATGATCTTCCGTGTCATGCGTATAAGTGAATCCCAACTTCCGGTACAATCCGACAGCGGCAGTATTCTCCGGCGCGACATGGAGCCGCAGGAGCTGAAAACGACCATCCTTGCGAAACACATCGATGATCTGCCGGATCGCTTCCGTAGCGCAATGCTTTCTCTGATGGATTTGATCGATCAGAAGATTTGTAAACTCATAATATCCGTCATGCAGCGTGAAGTCGAGACGAACCATGCCCACAACAGTTTCTTCATTGTATATGGCGTAAAGCCTGCAATGCTGATTCAGCGGTGTATATGCGGTTTCCAGCAAGGACCATATGGGAGAATTGGTGAATTGCCGCTGTTCCGGTGTACACTGCAGGGAAGCGCAGGCTTCCACGCTGTTTTCATCCACGGGTTTTATGGTGATCATGGGGCCTCCTTGCGTAGCGAACATATGCTGCAATCCGGGTTGATCGGCAGAATGTCCGTGTGCGTCATCCCCGGACCTGGCCGGAGCCGAAGATCATATACTTCATGGTGGTGAGCTCCCGCAGGCCCAGGGGTCCCCGGGCGTGGAGCTTCTGGGTGGAGATGCCGATCTCCGCCCCCAGGCCGAATTCGCCCCCGTCCGTGAAGCGGGTGGAGGCGTTGTGATACACAGCCGCCGCGTCCACACCCCGGAGGAAGCGCTCCGCCGCGCCGGCATCCGCCGTGACGATGCATTCGCTGTGCTTGGTGCCGTATTTCCGGATATGGGCCATGGCCTCCTCCAGACTGTCCACCACCCGGGCGGCCAGGATATAGTCTCCGTATTCCCGGCCCCAGTCGTCTTCGACGGCGGGTACGGCGGAGGGCAGCAGGGCGCACACCGTCTCGTCCCCCCGGATCTCCACGTTCTTGCGGGCCAGGGAGGCGGCCATTTTGGGAATGAACACCGGCGCGATGTCCCGATGGATCAGCACGCACTCCGCCGCGTTGCACACGGAAGGGCGGGAGGTTTTTGCGTTATACAGGATCTCCGCCGCCATATCCGGGTCGGCGGCCCTGTCCACATACACGTGGCAGGTGCCTGCCCCGGTCTCGATCACCGGGACCTTGGCATTCTCCACCACCGCCTTGATGAGGCCCGCGCCGCCCCGGGGGATGAGCAGGTCCACGTAGCCCTTCAGCTCCATGAGGGCCCTGGCGCTCTCCCGGCTCTCGCAGTCCACCAGCTGGACGCAGTCCGCAGGCAGACCTGCCCGGGCGAGGGCGGCGCGCATGATCTCAGCCAGAGCCTCGTTGGAGAACTTCGCCTCCTTGCCGCCCCGGAGGAGCACCGCGTTGCCGCTTTTCAGGCAGAGGGCGGCGGAATCCACGGTCACGTTGGGCCGTGCCTCATAGATCACGGCGATGACCCCCATGGGAACGCTGATCTTGCGGATGAGCAGCCCGTTGGGCCGCCGGGTCTCCTCCAGGAGCCGCCCCAGGGGATCCGGCAGGGCGGCGGCGGCACGGACCCCGTCGGCGCAGCCCCGGATCCGCTCCGGAGTAAGCAGGAGCCGATCCAGCAGGGCCTGCCGCAGACCGGCTTCCCGGCCCAGGGTCATGTCCTTCTCATTGGCCGCCAGGATGGCGGCGGTATTCTCTTCCAGAGCGGAGGCGATGGCCTCCAGGGCGTCGTTCCGGGTCTTCTCCGAGGTGTCCGCCAGGATGACGGCGGCGTCCTGCGCCCGTCTGCCCAGATCTTCCAGCATGTGATTACTCCTTTCCCAGGAACCGGGTCCCCAGATCCTCCCCGTCCCGCAGACGGTAGATGGCCTTGGGATCCGCTCCGTTCAGCACATAGGTGTCGATCCCTGCGGCGGCCGCGATCTCCGCCGCGTGGACCTTGGTGACCATGCCGCCGGTGCCCTGGCCGGATATGGCGCCGCCGGCGCAGGCTTTGATCTCCTCCGTGATCTCCCGCACCAGAGGGATGCGCTTCGCCTCCGGATCCGTCTCCGGATTGGCGGTAAAGAGCCCGTCCGTCTCCGTGAGGATCACCAGGGCGTCCGCCCTGATGAGCACCGCCACCACGGCGGATAGACTGTCGTTATCCCCGTAGACGATCTCTTCCACCGCCACGGCGTCGTTCTCGTTGATGATGGGCAGGACCCCCATGCGGAAGAGCTGATCGAAGGTCTGCTCCAGGTTCCCGTGCCGGCGGGGATCCTCCACGTCTTCCCGGGTGATGAGGAGCTGGCCCACGTTATAGCCATATTGGGCAAAGAGCTTGTCATAGATATACATGAGCTCGCATTGGCCCACCGTGGCGGCGGCCTGCTTCCCGGCGGTGTCCGACGGACGCTCCCGGAGGCCCAGCTTGCCCACTCCCACGCCGATGGCGCCGCTGGTCACCAGGGTGACCCGGATCCCCTCGTTCATGAGATCCGCCAGCACCTGGGCCAGCTCCTCCAGCCGCCGCAGATTCAGCTTGCCGCTGCGGTGGGTGAGGGTGGAGGTGCCCACCTTGAAGACGATGCTTTTCGCTTCCTTCAGCATGTTTCGTTTCCTTCCCTCTCCGGCTCCGCCCCCAGGCGGCAGCCGCAGTAAGCCTGACGATAGATCCCCAGCTCCCGGCACAGGGCCACGGAGCGGCGGAACCCGTCCTTCTTCTTGAAATCCGCATAGAACCAGGGCACGCTACAGGCCCGGGAAACCGCCTCCCCGACGCCGTTCACCAGCACCGGATCCTTCCGGGGGCCCACGGTGAGGGTGGTGCCGAAGTAATCGAAGCCTTTTTCGGCGGCGAGACGGCCCGTCTCCTCCAGCCGGAGACGGATGCAGACGGCGCAGCGGGCGCCCCCCTCCGGTTCCTTCTCCAGCCCCCGTATCTTTTCCTGGAACCGGTCGTTATCCCAGGCGCCTTCGATGAGGGTGAAGGGGAAACGCCGCAGTTTTTCAAATTCCCCCAGCCGCTTTTCGTATTCCTCCCGGGGCATGGTGTTGGGATTATAGTAATACAGGGTCAGGTCGCAGACCTCGCTCAGCCGCTCCAGCACCACGCTGGAACAGGGGGCGCAGCAGGCCTGCAGCAGGATCCGGGGCCTTCGTCCCGCTTCCTTTTCCTTCCGGAGGATCTCCTCGCATAAAATCGCATAATTCATAGGCACAAGATAGCACATCCGGCTTGAAGTCGCAAGGCATATGGTGTATAATTTCTCATTCTGTACCGGCATTTCGGATATTCAGGCGCGGCGGCTACCCCCCGGGGGAGGCAAGTCGTGCCCGTTATGCGCTGGCCGGAAGAAACGGAGCCGTTTATGTATGGTCTGACCCACGCCCTCATGGGAGAGAAGGGGTTCAAGGAACTGATGCAGCGGGTGGAGTACGGCGGGTGTCCCGCCGTGTACAGCGGCCTCAGTCCCATCCATAAGAGTCACGTCGCCGCCGCCCTCCGGAGGGAGAGCGGCCGTCCCCTTGTGCTCATCTGCCCGGATGAGCTGGAGGCGGAGCGGATCCGGGGGGATCTGGAGACCCTGTGCCAGGAGGAGGTCTGGACCCTCTACGGCCGGGAGTTCACCTTTTTCCATGCGGACAGCGTCTCCCGGGAAGGGGAGCAGACCCGGCTCCGCACCCTGCTGGCCCTCCTGCGGGAGCGGGCGGGCGTGGTGGTGACCACCCCGGACGGGCTCATGCAGCGCACCCTTCCTCCCGATCGGCTGGACTCCGCCTGCGCCCAGGTGTGCCAGGGCGGGGAGGACGGGCCGGAAAAACTGACGGAAGCCCTGCTCCTGTGCGGCTATCAGCGGTACGATGCGGTGGAAGGTCCGGGCCAGTTTGCCCGTCGGGGCGGCATCGTGGACTTTTTCAGCCCCGCCGCCTCTCTGCCGGTGCGCTGCGAGTTCTTCGGGGACGAGCTGGACTCCATGGGGTATTTCGACCCGGAGACCCAGCGGCGGACGGAGAACCTGCGGGAGACGGTGCTGCTTCCCGCAGCGGAAGCCCTTCCCGCGCTGGCGGAGGGGGGAGAGGAAGGCCTGGCGGACCGGCTGGAGGAACTGCTGAAGCGGGTCCGAAAACGGAAGAACCCTTCCCGGGACCTGATCCGGGTGATGGAGGAGGATCTGGAGCGGCTGCGGCAGCGGCTGCCCCTGAATTCTGCGGATAAATACATGGCCCTGAGCTTTTCCCGCATGACCTGCGGCGCGGACTATATCCCTGCGGACGCGGTGGTCCTGATGGAGGAGCCCGCCGCCTGCGCCGAGCGGGGAAAGAACTGGCTCTGGCAGCTGGGGGAGGATACGGCCACCCTGCTGGAGAGCGGTCAGCTGGAGGGGGGACTGGCGGAATTCTGCCGTTCCTGGGATGAGGTCTGCGACGGCCTCCGGGATTATCCCCTGGCCTATCTGGACAGCTTCCGGGGCAGCGCCTATCCTCTGGCGCCCCGGGGCCTGCTGGACCTGACCGCCAAGCAGCTCCCCAGCTACGGAGGCAGCCTGTCCACCGCGGCGGAGGATATCCGCCATTACCTGGGAGATAAATACCGGGTGGCGGTGCTCTGCGCCGACCGGAGGAAGGCGGATATCCTGCGGGATTATCTGGCGGACCGGCAGATCCCCGCCGCCGTGGACGAGGCCCTGGCGGACCTGGGCAAGCCCGGGGAATGCCGCATCGCCGTGGGGGCGCTCTCCGCGGGCGCGGAGTATCCCTCCATCCGCCTGGCGGTGATGACGGAGGGACAGTTCACCCAGCGCTACCGGCAGAGTGCCCCCAAGAGAAAAGGCAGCTCCAACCGGCAGAAGCTCCAGAGCTATACGGACCTGAGCCGGGGAGATCTGGTGGTGCACGAGACCCACGGCATCGGCCGTTTCCTGGGGATCGAGCGGCTGCAGACGGACGGGGTGTACAAAGACTATATCAAGATCGCCTATGCGGGGACGGACGTGCTCTACGTACCCGCCACCCAGCTGGATCTGGTGTCCAAATATATCGGCACCGGGGGAGAGGACGCCCCGGCGAAGCTTTCCAAGCTGGGGGGCACGGACTGGGTCAAGGCCAAGACCCGGGCCAGGAAGGCGGCCAAGGATCTGGCGGAAGGGCTCATCAAGCTCTATGCGGAGCGGAGCCGCCGCCCGGGTTACGCCTTTGGGCCGGATACGGTCTGGCAGCAGGAATTCGAGGACCGCTTCGAATACAGCGAGACCCGGGACCAGCTCCGGGCCGCTGCGGAGATCAAGGCGGATATGGAAAAGCCGGTCCCCATGGACCGGCTCCTGTGCGGGGACGTGGGCTTCGGCAAGACGGAGGTGGCCTTCCGGGCCATCATGAAATGCGTCATGGACGGGAAGCAGGCCGCCGTACTGGTGCCCACCACGGTGCTGGCCCAGCAGCATTACGTCACCGCCATGCGCCGCTTCGCCGGCCTGCCCCTGCATATCGAAGTGCTGAGCCGCTTCCGCACCGCGGGACAGGTAAAGGAGGCCCTGCGGATGACGGCGGAGGGCAGCGCGGACATCGTCATCGGTACCCACCGGCTGCTGCAGAAGGACGTGCGCTTCCGGGACCTGGGGCTCCTGGTGGTGGACGAGGAGCAGCGCTTCGGCGTCTCCCACAAGGAGCGGCTGAAGGAACTGAGCCGGAACGTGGACGTGCTCACCCTCTCCGCCACCCCCATCCCCCGCACCCTGAATATGGCCCTCTCCGGCCTGCGGGACATGTCCACCCTGGAGGAACCCCCTACGGGGCGGCATCCGGTGCAGACCTACGTGCTGGAGCACGACTATTCCGTTCTGGCGGACGCCATCCGCCGGGAGGTGAGCCGGGGCGGCCAGGTGTATTACCTCCATAACCGGGTGGAGACCATCGAGCGCTGCGCCGCCCGGCTCCGGGAGCTGGTGGAGGGGGTCAGCGTGGCCGTCGCCCACGGGCAGATGGACGAGGCGGCCCTGAACGCCGTGATGGACCGGGTGTCCTCCGGGGAGGTGCAGGTGCTGGTGTGCACCACCATCATCGAGACGGGCATCGATATCCCCAACGTCAACACCCTCATCATCGAGGACGCGGATAAGCTGGGCCTGGCCCAGCTCCATCAGATCCGGGGCCGGGTGGGGCGGTCCAGCCGCCACGCCTTCGCCTATCTCACCTTCCGCCGGGGCAAGGTCCTGAGCGAGGTGGCGAACAAGCGCCTCTGCGCCATCCGGGAGTACGCGGAGTTCAACTCCGGCTTCCGCATCGCCATGCGGGACCTGGAGATCCGGGGGGCGGGGAACCTCCTGGGAGCAGAGCAGAGCGGCTTCATGATGAGCGTGGGCTACGATATGTACCTGAAGCTCCTGGAGGAAGCGGTGCTGGAGCAGAAGGGGGAGAAGAAGCCGGTGAAGACCTCCTGCTCCGCGGACCTTTCCGTGGACGCCGGCATCCCGGAGAATTACGTGGAATCTCCGGAGCAGCGCATGGATCTGTATCGCCGCATCGCCCTCATCCGCAGCGAAGAGGATGCGGACGACATGACGGACGAGCTGGTGGACCGCTTCGGGGATCCGCCCCGGAGCGTGAACAATCTGATCCAGGTGGCCCTCATGCGGGGGGAGGCCACGGAGGCGGGGATCACGGAGATCACCCAGAAATCAGGCCGGATGCTCTTCAAGGTGCAGGATTTCGACATGGAGCTGATCTCCGCTCTCTATCAGCTGCCGGATTTCCGGGGCAGGCTGAAGGTGGAGGCGGGGACCGTGCCCTGCGTGAGTCTGAAGCTCCAGACCGGGGACGTGATCGCCCAGTCGGTGAAGTTCATCCGGGCCTGGCGGGGGACGAAGAAATGAAGCGGCTGCTGCTGAAGCGCGTTTTGCCTCTGGCTTTGTTCTGCCTGGCTGCCATCGGGCTCCTGGCCCTGTCCCAAAATGACCGGATGTCCCCCGCGGCCCCGGAGGAGAAGCCCTATTATGTGCCGGAGCGGGCGGTGGTGGCCCGGCTGGGCGGCCTGGGGCTTACCATGGAAGAATTCCGGTATCAGGCCTGGGAAGCCCTGACCCGGGATCTGGGCAGGGATCCGGGAGAGGTCGATCTGTTTTACGACGAGACCCTGGCGGAGCAGGTGAAGGAACTGGCTCTGCTTCGGGCCGCCCGCTGGCGGGCGGTGACGGTCCTGGCCATGGAAGCGGGGATCAGCGCCCCGGAGCCGGATCCGGAGATGACGGAGGCCCTGTGCCGGGAGACCTTCGTCACCCCTTCGGTGGCGGAGAGCCTCCTGCGGGCGGAAAGCCTGTCCTCCCTGCTTTACCTCCGGAAATACGGGCCGGAGGGGAGCCTCCTGTCCGAAGAAGAGGCGGTGCGCTGGGGGGAGGAAAACGGTGTCCTGCGCATCCGGGCCCTGTGGCTCAGCGCGAACCCGGAGATCTACACCGAAACGGAGATCCGGGGCAGACTGGAGCAGGCGGAGATCTTCGCCCGGCAGCTCCGGCGGGGAGAAGCGGACTTCGACGAGCTCTGCGCCGCCTACGGGGAGGACGAGCGCCTGAGCGCCGGGAGACAGCTGGCCCCCGGCTGCGGGGAGGAAGCCCTGTATGCCGCCGCCGCTTCCCTGGAGACGGGCGGCTGCGCCGCCCTCCGGCTGGAGGACGGGGTATATCTGATCCTCCGCTGTCCTCTGGAGGCAGAGGCGGACACCCTCACCGGGGAGGGGGCGGAGAGCCTCCGCAGCCTGGCAGCATCGGGCCTGTTCCGACGGGAGATGGGGGATACCGCCGCCGGACTGGAGCGCCGGTTTGCCCCGGAATGGAAAAAGATCCGTATGGACCTGCTGTTCCGTCAGCAGGGAGAGACAGAGGTGACCGAAAATGATTTTTGAGGCGGGAAGCTGCGATATCGCCGTGATCGGCGCCGGCCACGCGGGGATCGAAGCCGCTCTGGCGGCTGCCCGCATGGGCCTGGATACGGTGCTCTTCACCATCAATCTGGACGCGGTGGGGAACATGCCCTGCAATCCGGCGGTGGGCGGCACGGGCAAGGGCCACCTGGTACGGGAGCTGGACGCCCTGGGGGGCGAAATGGGCAAGGCGGCGGACGCCGCCTGCATCCAGTACCGGATGCTGAACCTGGGGAAGGGACCGGCGGTCCACTCCCTCCGGGCCCAGGCGGACCGGAAGCTCTACCAGCGGATCATGAAGCGCACCCTGGAGCGGCAGCCCCGGCTGCGGCTGAAGCAGGCGGAGATCACGGAGCTGGGTACGGAGAACGGGCGGGTGGCCTGGGTCCGCACCGAGACGGGGGCCACCTGGCGCTGCCGGGCGGCGGTGATCTGCACCGGCACCTATCTCCGGGGCAGGACTATCGTGGGGGAGGTCATGCGGGAAAGCGGCCCGGACGGGATGCACGCCGCCACCGCCCTGACGGAGAGCCTGAAAGCCCTGGGACTCCCGCTCCGCCGGTTCAAGACCGGGACCCCGCCCCGCATCAACGGACTGACGGTGGATTATTCCCGGCTGGAGCCCCAGTACGGGGACCCGGCGCCGGAACCCTTTTCCTTCACCACAAAGACGCCCCTGGAGAACCGGGCGGTCTGCTGGCTCACCTACACCACGGAGGAGACCCACCGGATCATCCGGGAAAACCTCCACCGCAGCCCCCTGTTCTCCGGGGTGATCGAGGGCGTCGGCCCCCGGTACTGTCCCTCCATCGAGGACAAGGTGGTGCGCTTTGCGGACAAGCCCCGGCATCAGCTTTTCCTGGAGCCCATGGGCCTGGATACGGAAGAGGTCTACGTACAGGGCTTTTCCTCCTCCATGCCGGAGGACGTACAGCTGCAGATGCTCCACACCGTCATCGGTCTGGAGCATGCGGAGATGCAGCGCCCCGCCTACGCCATCGAGTACGACTGTGTGGATCCCCTGGCCTTGCGGCATACCCTGGAGACGAAGCAGGTCCCGGGCCTCTACGGGGCGGGACAGTTCAACGGCAGCTCCGGCTATGAGGAAGCGGCGGTCCAGGGCTTCATGGCGGGGGTGAACGCCGCCCTGGCCCTGCTGGGACGGGAGCCCTTCACCCTGGACCGGAGCGAGGGATACATCGGCGTGCTCCTGGACGATCTGGTGACCAAGGGCACCAACGAGCCCTACCGGATGATGACCTCCCGCAGCGAATACCGCCTGCTCCTCCGGCAGGACAACGCGGACGAACGCATGACGGAGAAGGGCCATGCCATCGGCCTGGTGAGCGATGAGCGGCTGGAGCAGGTGCGGGAGAAGTACCGCCGGGTGGCGGCGGAGCGGGAGCGGCTGGAGCATACCCATCTGGCCCCCTCCCCGGAGCTGTCGGCATTTCTGGAGGAAAAGAACAGCGCCTTACCCGCCTCCGGGATCTCCCTGGCGGATCTGATCCGCCGCCCCGGGATCAGCTACGCCGATCTGCTCCCCTTCGATCCCGGCCGGCCGGAGCTGGACCGGAGCATCGGCCTGGAAACGGAGATCGGCATCAAGTACGAGGGGTATATCAAGCGGCAGCAGAAGCAGGCGGAGGAATTCCGCCGCCTGGAGCAGCGGCCCCTGCCCGCGGATCTGGATTATCTGCATATCGACAGCCTCCGGCTGGAGGCCCGGCAGAAGCTGGATAAGGTGCGGCCGGAGAACTTCGGCCAGGCCTCCCGGATCTCCGGGGTGAATCCGGCGGACATGGCCGCCCTGATGATTTGGCTGGATAAGGAGAGAAGATGATGGAAAAGGCAGTCCTGGGCCTTTCCGGCGGCGTGGACAGCAGCGAGGCCGCCCGCCGTCTGCGGGAGGCGGGCTATGAGGTCCTGGGCGTCTGGCTGGATCTGGGCTTCGGGAGCCCCACTGCGGCAGAGCGCACCGCCCGGGAGCTGGGGATCCCCTTCCGGGTCTTCCCGGCGGCGGAAGCCCATGAGGCTCTGGTCCGCCGCCCCTTCGGGGAAGCCTACATGGCCGGGCTCACCCCCAATCCCTGCGCCGTATGCAATCCCCGGGTGAAGATCCCCTCCCTGTTGAAAGCCGCGGAGGAATGGGGGGCGGAGAAGATCGCCACGGGACATTACGCCCGGACTGAGACCGGCCCGGATGGACGCACCCGTCTTCTGGCCTCCGGGGGGAGAAAGGACCAGAGCTATATGCTGGCCCGTCTGTCCCAGGATCAGCTGCGCCGCATCCTGTTTCCCCTGGCGGGGATGGAGAAGGGCGAGGTGAAGATTTCCGCCGCCTCCGCCGGCCTGGGCGCCGCAGGGGAGAAGGAGAGCCAGGATATCTGCTTCATCCCGGACGGGGATTACGGCGCCTGGCTGGAGAGCCGGGGCCTGAGCCTGCCGGAAGGGGACTTCGTGGATGCCGCCGGACGGGTGTTGGGGCGTCACAAGGGCCTGCACCGGTATACCATCGGCCAGCGCCGGGGCCTGGGGGTCTCGGCAGAGAGCCGCCTGTACGTGGCGGAGCTGCGGCGGGAGACCAATGAGATCCTGCTGACCCCCCGGGAGGAGCTGGATACCCGGGAGGTCCCGGTGCGGGACCTGAACTGGGTCTCCGTACCGGAGCGGAAAGAAGCCTTCCGGGCGGAGGTGAAGCTCCGCAGCGGTCCCCGGAGGAATTTTGCCCTGGTGGAGCCCAGGGAGGACGGGAGCCTGCTCCTGCATTTCGACGAACCCGTGCGCCGTCCCGCCCCCGGCCAGCTGGCGGCGGGGTACGAGGGGGACCTCCTCCTCTTCGGCGGCACCATCTGCCGGGAGTAAGCGGAGGACCGGGGAAGGAACCTTCCGAGGCTCCGGGCGTCCAACAGATGGAAGAATGACCGCGCCGTCGGGCGGCGCGGAAACCCGGGCGCAGCCCGCGCATAAGCTGGTAAACGGAGAAACGGCGCCGGACCTTTCCGGGACCCGGCGCGTGAGAGGAGGAGACAAGATGAATCCAATGGTCGCATCCATGAGCCTGAACGCGGGGATCCTGGCGGACGTGGTCCTGCTGGCCATCATCGTCTGGAAGCTCGTATCCGGCGCCCGCAGCGGACTGGTGCGGATGCTGGGCGGGCTGATCTCCCTGATAGGCGGCATCTGGGCCGGCATCATCCTGAAGAATCTGCTGGCGGATACGGTGGCGGAGCTGTGGATCGCCCCGGCCATCGGCCGTGTATTGGAACGGGCCAAGGACAATCTGGGCCTCTCGGACCTGCTGGAGAACCTGCAGCGGATCCTGGACAACGCGGAGCTTCCCGCCTTTCTGAAGCTGAACATTCCGGAGCAGGTCCTGCAGATGCGGGAAAGCGGCGCCTCCGCGGTGGCCAGCGCCGCCCAGCTCATCGCCCGGCGGCTGGCGGGATGGATCCTGTTCCTTCTGGGACTGATCCTGGCCTCCCTCCTTCTGCGCCTCCTGTTCAACGGGGTGATCGCCCCGCTGATCGACCATATCCCGCTGGTGAACGAGACGAACCGGGCCCTGGGAGGCATCCTGGGCGCCGTCCTGGGGATCCTGCTGGCGGGACTGCTCCTGTTCCTGTGCTACAAGCTCCTGCCGGTGCTTTCGGAGCGGTCCGGGCGGCTCTTCGCCCCGGATTCCGTGGAGGGATCCATCCTCATGAAGCAGTATTTCCGGCTCCTGCCCGGCGTTTTCCGGAGGTGAGGACCGGCTATGCCCCTTTTCCTCATCTTCGCATATCTGTTTTTCCTGGGTTCCGTGGCGGGATGGGTGCTGGAGGTTTTCTTCCGCCGCTTTTTCTCCCGGGCGAACCCGGAGCGCCGATGGATCAACCCCGGTTTCTGCACCGGACCCTGGCTTCCCCTGTATGGCAGCGGCCTGTGCATCCTGTATCTGCTTACTTTCCTGGAGAGCGCAGACCTGATCCGGGACCCGGTGTGGAAGCGGATCGCCCTCTTTGCCGTCATGGCCCTGGCCATGACGGGGATCGAATACGTCGCGGGCCTCCTGGCCCTGCGGGTGGCGAAGGTGCGCCTGTGGGACTATACGGATCAGTGGGGGAATATCCAGGGGATCATCTGCCCCAAATTCTCCCTGGCCTGGGCGCTCCTGGGCGCTCTGTACTATTTCCTGATCCATCCCCGGATCCTTCATGCATTGGACTGGCTCTCTCAAAACCTGGCCTTCTCCTTCTTCATCGGCCTTTTCTTCGGCTTTTTCATCCTGGATGTGGTGAATTCCGCCAACCTGACGGCGAAGCTCCGGCGCTTCGCCGCGGAAAATGACGTGGTGGTGCGTTTTGATGCGGTAAAGGAGAGCATCCGGAAGAGGAAAGAGGCGGCGCGGCAGAAATACCGCTTCCTCCGGCCTCTGCATACGGATGTCCCCCTGCCGGAGATCCTGCGGGAGCTGCTGGTCACCTTTGAGGCCAGGACGCCCCGTTTCCGCAAATAGAAGGATTGAGGTGACGTGAACGATGGCAAGATTTGATCGTGTGCTCCTGTTCCTGCTGGACAGCGTGGGGGTGGGCCAGCTGCCGGACGCCGCGGCTTACGGGGACGCGGGAGCCGCCACGATGCAGCACACCCTGGAATACGATCCGAACCTGACTCTGCCCAATCTGGAGCGGCTGGGCCTGTTCTCCCTCCCCGGGCTGGAGGGATTCTCCGCCGGGATCCGCCCCGTGGGCCGGTATGGCAGATGCCGGGAGGTCTCCAAAGGGAAGGACTCCATCGTGGGCCATTGGGAGATCATGGGTTATCCCACCTCAAGGCCCTTCAACACCTTTGCCGGCGGCTTCCCGGAGGATTTGATCTCCGCCTTCTCCAAGGCCATCGGCCGGGACGTGCTGTGCAACGAACAGGCCTCCGGCACGGAACTGCTGGAGCGCCGGGGAGCGGACCATCTGCGCACAGGCCTGCCCATGGTGTACACTTCAGTGGACAGCGTGTTCCAGATCGCCGCCCACGAGGAGATCGTCCCCCCGGAGCAGCTGTACGACTGGTGCCTGGCGGCCAAGCGGGTATCCGAGGAACTGGGCTACCGCATCGGCCGGGTCATCGCCCGCCCCTTCACGGGGGAGCCGGGACATTTCGTCCGCACCGCCAACCGGCATGATTTTGCCGCCTCCCCGGAGGGGCCTACGGATCTGGATCGGCTGACGGAGGCGGGGGCGGAGATCCATTCCATCGGCAAGCCCGCGGATATTTTCCCGGAGACCCGCTTTACCTCCGCCCGGCGCACCGGGAAGAACGCCGAGGGGATCGCCGCCGCCCGGGAAGCCCTGGAAGCGGGGAAGCGGGGACTCATTTTCGTGAATCTCCTGGATTATGACCAGGTCTGGGGCCACCGCCGGGATCCGGCAGGCTACGGCCGGGGGCTGAAGGAGTTTGACGAGGCTCTCCCCGGGATCCTGGACCGGCTGGGGGACCGGGACCTGCTCATCGTTACCGCGGACCATGGCTGCGACCCTGCCTTCAAGGGGACGGACCACACCCGGGAATACATCCCCTTCCTGATGCTGGGCCGGGGGATCATCCCCGGGAGCATGGGGGAGCGGGAGACCTTCGGGGACGTGGGGGCCACGGTGCTGGAGGCTCTGGGAGCGGAGGTGCCGGAGGGACGCCGCAGCGCATTGAATGAGTAACAAAACCGGAAAGCCGGGCCTGCCGAAAAAAGGCAGACCCGGCTTTGTTATGCCCGCAGGGCAATTCACGTGCCGGAAGGCGCAATTCATGACCGCAGCTCAATCCACACCCGCGCAGCGGGCGATTCATTCTCCCCGTATGGCTTCGATTCGGTCGCTCAGGGGCGGGTGGGAATATTCCAGCTTCACCAGCAGGGGATCCGGGGAGAGGTTGGAGAAATTCTCCCTTCCCAGGGTCTTGAGGGCGGAGACCAGGGCTTCTCCGTATCCATCCCCCACCGCCTGGGCGTCTGCCCGGTGCTCCGCCCGGCGGGAAAAGGCGTTCACCAGCAGGCTGAACAGGGGGGAGATCAGGGCGAACTCCACCTCCATGATGAGGAGGAGGGCAAAGCCGTAGTTCACCGCGGAAAAGCCGAATGAGGCAAAAAGGGACTCCGTACGCAGGGTGAGCCAGGCCAACACCGCCAGGACGGCGATCTGCAGGAAGCTCAGCGCCTGATTTTTCAAGGTGTCCTTATGCAGGCCGTGGCCCAGTTCATGGGCGAACACGGCGCAGATCTCCTCCGGGGTCATGGCCTGCACCAGGGTGTCGTACAGCACGATGGTCTTCATCCGGCCGAAGCCGGTGAAGTAGGCGTTGGACTTGGTGCTGCGGCGGGAGGCGTCCATGACCTGGATAGCCCGGACCTTATACCCGTGTTTCTCCAGCAGCCCCGTGAGCTTCTCCCGCAGCTCCCCCTCCTCCAGAGGGGTGAACTTGTTGAAAATGCGGCTCAGGAAGGGGTACAGGAAGGAGATCCCCAGGATCATCGCCATGAGGATCAGGGCGAAGACCAGGATCAGCCAGTCCCCCAGGGCCAGGTGGAGAGCCAGAAGGAGATAGGCGACGGCGAAGGAGACGATGAGGCCGATGAGGAAACTCTTCAGCTGGTCCAGCCAGAAGGTCTTCTTCGTGGAGCGGTTGAAGCCGTATTTTTCCTCGATCACCATGGTGCCGAAGTACTCCGCCGGGATGCTCACCAGCCCGGACAGGGCGTAGAGGATGAGCACCGCCGCGGCCTGGGTGTAAATATCCTCCGGGAAGAGGCGGGCGAAGGCGGGATAGGCGTCGAACAGGATGAGAAGGAAGGTCGGCAGAAAACCCAGGGTGACGGAGACGAGGCCCAGACGGCTGGTCTCCCCATGGTAGGCACGCCATTTGGCGTAGGTCTCCGGGTCGTACACGTCCTTTACGTTCTCCGGGATGGGCCGGTCCGCGCTGCGCCAATTCAACCAGTGCAGGCAGAGCCGGTACAGGTACACCGCGGCCAGGATGACCAGGGCGGCAGTCTTGTAAGCCATGGCGCTCAGGCCTCCAGCACCTGCTCCGTGAGCCAGCTCATGATGCCGTACTCATCGTGGTAGGTGGGCACCCAGGACATATGGTTCTGGGAGAACAGCTCCGGGTAGGAGAGGTCCGGATCCGTGGCGATGCCGTATTTCTGCAGCTCCTCCGGGCTGTACAGGGTGAGATGGGCGTCCCGGTTTCCCGCGTCCCGCAGGGCCAGGATCCCGTCCACGATGTACTTGTGCCGATAAATGGTGTGGTCCACGTAGCTGGTGGCGATCCAGAGCTTGGCGTGCACCAGGCCCTTCAGGATGGCGAAGGTCTCCGGGGTCATGGTGGGGCATACGGGCACCGCCGCGGCGAAGAGCCCGGCTCCCACGCTCATGGCCCGGAGGGTCCCGGCGCCGCCCATGGACATCCCCGTGACGTATACCCGGCGGGGATCCACTTTGCCGTCTTTGATCATGCCCCGGATCAGGTCGCACACCTCTCCCAGGTACCGGCGGGACCAGCCGAAGTCCCCGTCCTGGTCGCTGTGAGCGAAGTCGATCTTTCCGATGCGGCCCACCATCATGGAGAAGTCCGGTTCCTGGGCCTGGGGGGCCAGAACGTAGAAATCCGGATACTTCTTCACAAAATGGTTGCAGCTCAGATCCGCCGCGATCTGGGTGATGTTGTCCGTGCCCCCGTTGCCGCCGCCGTGGAGGAAGAGGATCATGGGCCTGGGAGTCGAGGCCTTGGGGGAGTACAGGCGGTACAGCACGTCGCCCTTCTTCCCGGGGGCGAACTGCTCCAGCCCCTCGCAGAGCTCCTCGTCCATCTCCTTCCGGGTGTAGGCGTCCTTGCCGATGCGCAGGGTCCAATTGGAACGGTAGTCGAATTCCGCCGGGGTGATCTTCAGCAGCTCGCCCCGCTTTTCCACCTTGGCGATGGGCACCTCGTAGGGTTCCCGGCCCCGGGGAGCCAGGGTGAGGCGCACTTCCTCCCGGGGCACCGCCGCGTGGGGGATGGAGAAGCCCTTGCCGGTCCAGCCCCGGTCCGGCACGTAGGAATAGGCGATCTTTTTGGCCATGTGAGTATCCTCCTGTTATGATCGTTTCTGATGAAATTGTACCATATCCCCGGCGCTTGTCAATCCGCGGGGAGGCGGGTATAATACGCGGGAAAGGGGCGGTATCGTGAAAACGGCACTCATCATGGAGGGCGGCGCCATGCGGGGCCTGTTCACCTGCGGCGTCATCGACGTGTTCCTGGAGCAGGGCGTGGAGTTCGACGGCGCGGCGGGCATCTCCGCCGGGGCCACCTTCGGCATCAACTATAAATCCCGTCAGCCGGGCCGGGCCCTGCGCTACAATCTGAAATACAGCCGGGATCCCCGGTACTGCGGTCTCCGGTCCCTCCTGCGCACCGGGGACCTGTATGGGGCGGACTTCTGCTACCGGGAGCTGCCCGAGGTGCTGGATCCCTTCGACCACGAAGCCTTTGAAAAGAACCCCATGGAATTCTGGGTGGGGGCTGCGGACGTGCGCACCGGGAAGCTCCTGTATCATCTGTGCACCGACGGGTATGAGGAGGATATCGCCTGGATCCGGGGCTCCGCCTCCATGCCCCTGGTCTCCCGTCCGGTGAAGGCGGGGGACAAACTCCTGCTGGACGGGGGGATCGTGGAGCCTCTGCCCCTGCACTTCATGGAAAAGCGGGGGTATGACCGGAACGTGCTGATCCTCACCCGGGCGAAGGGATACCGGAAGAAGTCCGTCCCCTTCCTCCTGCCCATGCGCCTGGCCCTGGGGGAGTATCCCAAGGTGGCGGAGGCCCTGGAGCTCCGTCCCTGGCGGTATAACGCCATCATGGAGGAGATCGACCGGCGGGAGGAAGCCGGGGAGCTGCTGGCGATCCGGCCTCCGGAGGATCCGGGGATCGGCCGGACGGAAAAGAACCCGAAAGAGCTGGAGCGGGTATACCGCATAGGCCGGGAGGAGGCCCTGAAGAGGCTGGAGGCGGTAAAAGCCTGGATTTCCGGCTGATGTTTTCTCCCGTTCACAAAGTATATGAAATTCGTTCACAAACTGTTTACAGAGAAATTAGCACTCACCTCTTGACAGTGCTAAAACCGGTGCTATAATAGGAGCCGAACAAAGGAACAGAGATCGAATGAATGACCTCCTTCCCCTTGCTCAGGTAACAAAATAAGTGAGGAGGAATGACTTATGTTGCCGAGTATTTTTGGAGAGAGTTTGTTTGATGACTGGATGGATTTCCCGTTCAGAGGCTTTGGGACCGATTTGGAGAAGAAGCTGTACGGCAAGAATGCGGCCCGGGTCATGAAGACCGACCTGAAGGAGCATGAGGATGGCTATGAGCTGTCCGTGGATCTGCCGGGCTTCAAGAAGGACCAGATCCAGCTGCAGCTCAGTAACGGCTACCTTACCGTCAGCGCCGCCAAGGGCGTCGAAGAGGAAGAAAAGGATAAGAAAGGCCGTCTGGTGCATCAGGAGCGGTTCTCCGGCAGTATGAGCCGGAGCTACTACGTGGGCGAGAATCTGGAGGAAGAGGATATCAAGGCCAAATTCGAAAACGGCGTCCTCACCCTGGACTTCCCCAAGGTGGAGCAGAAGAAGCTGCCCGAGCGGAAGACGATCCAGATCGAAGGCTGAACCGAATAAACTCCCGGGGGCGGGCCGCGATGCGGTCCGCCCCCGATTTTTATGTTGCGTACCTTTCCTTGCGTCCCCGGTGATTGACAGATGTGAAATGGGGGAATACAATTATCACAAGAAGATACTCAATTGCAAGGGGGATCGACAAACGATGAAAAAAACGGCAAAAAAGCTCTTCTCTTTGATCTTGACAATGGCGTTTCTGCTGGCCTTGCTGCCGGGAGCAGTGCAGGCGGCGGACTCGCTGTGGGAAACCCAGACCCTGGACGACGGGACCCTGTCCATCACCGGCTATCGGGGCCTTGCCCCCGATATCAAGATCCCCTCGTCCATCGGCGGAGTGGCCGTGACAAGGATCGGCAGCAATGCGTTTCGGAACAGCGATTTCCTGGTCAGCATTGTGATTCCCTCCAGCGTGACGACCATCGGCTATGAGGCCTTTTACGGCTGTACCGCGCTGGTGACGGCGGACCTGACGGAGGGCCTATGCGAGCTGCATAACCGTGCCTTCGGCAACTGCGCCTTGACCCATATCTACATCCCCTCCACCCTGACCACGCTCCACGCTGCCAATGCCGGCGACGCACCGTTTTCCGGCTGCTCGTCGCTGGATGCCGTCACCTTCGCCCCGGGTATCACGGAACTGCCATACAGCCTCCTCCGGGGCTGCACGGGCCTGACGAGCATCGACATCCCCAATACGGTGACGACCATCGGCGACTATGCCTTTGCGAACTGCACGGGACTCGCGTCTGTACGCATCCCCTCTTCGGTGGAGACCGTCGGCAGCAGCGCCTTTGCGGGCTGCACGGCCCTGGCGGAGCTGAACCTCCCCAACAGCGTTACTTCTGTGGGCAGCGGCGCTTTCCAGGACTGCACGAGCCTGACGACGCTGTCCGTCCCGGGCAGCGTGGAGAGCATCGGCTACACAGCCTTCAAGGGCTGCACCGGCCTCACCTCAGTTCGGCTGTCGGAAGGTCTCGTCACCCTTGGCGCCCAAGCTTTCAGGGATTGCACCGGTCTCACCGGCATTTATATTCCCTCCACGCTGAAAAACGTCAGCGCCAGCAACAATGGAGACGGGATCTTCAACGGCTGCACTGCGCTGAAGTCCGTTTCCTTCAGCCCGGAACTCACCGCGATCCCCTACAGCCTGCTTCGTGGCTGCCCGGGCGTCACAAGCCTTACGATCCCGGATACCATCGAGAAGATCGGGAGCTATGCTTTTGCGGGCTGCACGAGCCTGAAAACGGTGCGGATCTCCTCCACGGTGACCACCATTCCCTCAAGCGCCTTTGCGGGCTGCACGGCCCTGGCGGAGCTGAGTATACCCAACGGCGTGACGTCCATAGGCAGCGGCGCTTTCCAGGGCTGCAAGAGCCTGACGAAGCTGTCCGTCCCAGGCTGCGTTACGCTGATCGACGGTGCAGCTTTTGCGGACTGCGCGGCACTGACCACGGTGACGCTCTCCGAGGGGCTCCGCAGCATGGGCACTGCGGTATTCAAGGGCTGCACAGCCTTGAAGAGCATCAATATTCCCGCATCCCTCACCTCCATCGGGGCCAGCAATGCCGAAGACGGCAGCTTCCGAAACTGCCCGGCTTTGAAAACCCTCACCCTCAGTCCTGAGGCAGCTCAGATCCCCAAAAATCTGCTGCGGGGCTGCCAGAGCGTGACTTATCTCAATATCCCAGCCACCGTGACAACCATCGGCGATTACGCCTTTAACTCCTGCCCGGGGCTGACGGATATCTACTACGGCGCGGGGGAGACCTCTTGGGCGGCGATCACCGTGAAGAGCGGAAATACCGGGCTGGACGGCGTCACCATCCATTACAATACGTTATTCCCCCCAACCGTCACCGCAAATAAAACCTCCGCCGCTGTCGGCAGCGCCATCACCTGGACGGCCGCGGCCTCCGGCGGTTCCGGCACCCTGCAGTATTACTTCATCCTGTACAAGGACGGAGCCAAGCTCAAGACCCGCTCCTACAGCACGAAGAATACCTACAGCTATACCCCCACTGAGCCCGGGACCTACAGGGTCAGAGTCTATGTGAAGGACGCCGCCGATACGAAGGTCAACAAGCTCAGCTCCGGCGTCACGGTGACTGCGGCAGCGCCTCTCACCCTCAGCAGTATCAAAGCGGACAAGACGTCTGCCTCTGCCGGGGAGAAGATCACTTGGACGGCTGCTGCCTCCGGCGGCTCCGGCTCCCTGCAGTACTACTTTATCCTGTACAAGGACGGGACCAAGCTCAAGACCCGGGCCTACAGCACGACGCAGATCTTCAGCTATACGCCAACCGAGGCCGGGACATATAAAGTCAGGGTTTACGTCAAGGATGCCAATGATACAAAGCTCAACAAGCTGAGTACCGCCGTGACAGTCACCCCTGCCGGGCCTTCGATCTCCAGCGTCAAGGCGGGCGTTACCAGCGCTTATGCGGGGGAGAAGATCACCTGGACGGCTGCTACCTCCGGCGGCTCCGGTACTCTGCAGTACTACTTTAACCTGTACAAGGACGGAGTCAGGATCAAGACCCGGGCCTACAGCACCGCAAACACCTTCAGCTATACCCCCACAGAAGCCGGGACCTATAAGGTCAGGGTCTACGTGAAAGACGCCGCCGAAAACAAGGTCAACAAGCTGAGCGCGGCAGTCGCGGTGACCCTGGGACCTCCCGCCGTCATCAGCGTCAAAGCGGGCAAAACCACCGCCGCTGTGGGGGAGAAGATCACCTGGACCGCCGCGGCGGTGGGGAGCGAGCAGCCGCTGCAGTACTACTTCATCGTCTACAAAGACGGAGTCAGAGTCAAGACCCGGGCTTACAGCACCGCCAACACCTTCAGCTATACCCCCACAGAATCCGGGACCTACAAAGTCAGGGTCTATGTGAAGGACGCCGCAGAGACGAAGGTCAACAAGCTGAGCGGCAGCGTCACGGTTACAGGCTGAGCCCCAAACATCCAATCCCGGCCTCCGGGCCGGGATCGGAAAAACGAAACGGCGGGGGCCGGAAGCAAACGCTTCCGGCCCCCGATTTTTGTGCTGTCTGCTCAGATCCGGGACGCGATGAACTCCACCACCGCCTGCCTGACCTCCGGATCCGCCCCGTATATGCCGTTGTTGTTGCACAGCAGCAGGCTCTTGACGCCCGCCCGGGTGAGGGCCTCGAAGAAGCGGAGGCTCTGGCCCATGGGGACCTGGATGCCGCACTCAAAGATGCCGTGGACCAGCGCTGTGGGGGCGCTCTTTGGGGTCACGTGGCAAATGGGGCTGGCGTCCCGGGCCTTTTCCCGCAGGGCGACGTATTTGGGATCCGGGTCGTGGAGATGGAGCTTCACGTCAGCCATGCCCTTGCCGGGACCCACGTAATCCAGCATGGAGGCCAGAGGGGCGTAGGGCCCGTCGCACCGGGCGATGCGATCCGCCTGGAGGGGCCAGACGGCGGCGCAGTCGTCCCCCATGCCGAAGAAATCCGTAAAGGCGAAGGAGGCGCAGGCGGCCTTTACGCCGCTGTCAAACTCCGTGTTGCCGCCGATATCCCCTTCGTCCGCCCGGCTGCCGTTGCAGGCGGCGATCATGCTGGTGAGGTGGCCGCCCATGGAGCCGCCCAGCACCGCGAAGCGGGAGGGATCCAGCCCCAGCTCGGCGGCGTGGGCCTTCAGATACCGGAAGCAGCCCTTGGCGTCCCAGCCGCAGGCGGGCCAGGGGGTGGGAGGGGGCAGACGGTAATCGATGGAGGCCACGGCGATGCCCCGTGCCAGGAAATCCGGGGCGGTGGCCTCGAAATCATGGTTGGAACCGCCGAAGCCGTGGATATATACGCAGCAGGGATAGGGGGCCTTTCCGGTCTCCGGCAGGATCACGTCCACCATCAGATCCAGGGTGTGCCTGGGCTGAGGATTGGAGGAGCCGGGGGCTTCCTTGGAAACGGGCACCGTGGCCACGTACAGGTTCCGGTACGTGGTTTTGGGGAGCCGGGGCCCGGGGAAGCCGGGCATGGCGCGCTTGATTTCCCAACTGGTCTCTCCCAGAGTCCCGGTATCCGGCAGCTTCCCGCTGCCGGTGAAGGCCAGGCCGGGCACCGCGATGGTAAGGGCCATGCCCCCGGCGATGGGGCGGCGCACGGCGGTGAAGGCCCGGGTGACGAAGCGCGTATGGTCCCCGTCGGGGAAGACCTGGAGACAGTCGAACTTCCGCCACCGCCTGCCGCTGCGCTCGACGTATACGCTGCGCTTGAAGGCGTACACGCTGGCGGGCTCGGGTTTCCCGTCCAGGGTGAGGGTGCCGGTGAACTTCGTGACGTTGGGGGCGATCACCGGCAGGCGCAGGAAGGAGGCGAAGCGGCCTCCGGTGTGCACCGTGACCGTGGGCGCTTCTTCCGGGAAGCCCTCGGGCTGGTCGTAGCCGCTGCCGCCGCAGCTCACGGCGATGCGGAGCCTGCTGCCCTTTTTCACGATCCGGGAGGTCGCCTCCAGGTTGAAGGCCAGAAGGGTGGGCTGATCCGGGCTGAGCTGCACCGCGTCCGCCCGGTAGCCCCGGTGATAGGGGACCCCGAAGGCGTCCCGGATGGTGCCGGGGCTCAGCTTGGCGTGGCTGGCCCGCATGGCGCCCTCGGTGATGAAGCTGCTGGAGCCGTCCGGCAGGACTTCGTCCAGGGCGGCGATGAAGTTCCCGTCCGTATGGGTGGAGGTGACCCAGAGGTTCAGCACCGGGATGCCCGTGAGCTCCAGATCCTTTTCCAGCGGCGGCAGGGTGAAGCAGAGGCTCTTGCTCTCATAGTCCCCCATGTCCGCGGTGATGCGCCGGTCCAGCTTGCCGAAGCCGGGGTAGAGGGTCAGGTCGCTGCGCACGGTATAGTCCAGCTTCCCCGCCGGGACGTCCTCCTCCCTCAGTCCCCCGTCGGGGGAGAGGTACAGGTCCGGCTGGGTCTGGGTGTCCAGGGGCAGGTCCGCGGCGTAACGCCATTCCTCCCCCTCCTTCGCCCCCTGGGTGTAGTACAGGATGGGGGGCTCATCCTGGGAGCCGTTGTCCCGGCCTTTCAGGATGGGGTCGAAGAAGCGGATGTGCTCGGCTGCCCAGTCGAAGCTGCCGTTCGGCAGATCGCTGCCGCCCCGGTAGATCTCGCAGTGCCGCCAGGGGCCCAGGAGCAGCTTGCCGCCCCAGCTCTTCCAGCCGAAGATCTCCCCGGTGCAGCCGGGGTCGAACCAGGCGGCGTTCTGGTACACCTGCACATGGCCGTGGCGGATCTTGTCCATATACGACCAGGCGGGGATCTCCAGATTGGGGGCGTAGCCGATGCGGGGATTCACCTGGTCCCGGAACATGTTGGGCACGTGCTGCTCCAGGAAGCCCAGGTTCATGCGGTGGCATTCCAGGGCCTCGTGGGCCAGGGGGTAATCCGGCGCGGGATCCTCGTCCACCGGGGTGCCGATGTTTTCGACGGAGGCGTGGTGGCCGGGCCGACGGGGCAGGGAGGAGGCCCCATTGCAGAAATTCTGATAATAAAAATCCGGGTTGCAGTCGCAGGGGGCGGAGGCAAAGAGCCGCTTGGGCTGCCGGGTGAGCATGAGCTGCTGGCTCTGGCCCTTGTTGGAGCCGCCGAAGGAACCCGCCTTGCCGTTGCACCAGGGCTCCAGGGTGATGGCGTCCACGATTACGGCCAGATCGTCCGCGTCCCGGGGGGAGAAGAATCCCTCGCTCACGCCGTAGCTGGCGCCGGAGCCCCGGGGCTCAATGAGGGCCAGGGCATACCCCGCCTCCAGGAACCGCTCCAGGGTCTCCTTCCGCATATCGAAGGCCCGGCGGCGGTCGTCATAGCCGCACTCCACCAGCACGGGCACCCGCTGCTCCGTCGCAGGGATATACAGGTCCACCGCGATCTTCGTCCCGTCGCAGCCGGGGTAGTATCGGGAGATCCTCTTATATTCTGCCATATTTCCACGCCCTTTCTCGTTGCTTTTTGTACAGCATACCATATTTTCCGGACGTTGTACACGGGCAATCCGGGAAAAAGGCGCCCTCCGGACGCACCGGAAAACGGCTCTTGCCTTTGGCCGAAGCCGGGATTATACTGTCGAAAAAGGAGGGATCCGCATGGTGATCCATACCGAAGGGGAGCCCGGCGCTCCGGCCGTTCTCCTGCTGCATCCGATGCTGTTCTCCGGGGAGCAGATGGCCGCCGGTCTGGGCCGGCGGCTGCCCGGCAGCCATTACCTCATCTTTCCCGACCAGAGCGGGCACGGGGAGGATCAGGGAGAATTCGTCTCGCCGGAACAGGAGGCCCTGGAGCTGCACCGCTGGCTGACCGGGCAGGGGATCGAAGAGATCCGCCTGCTGTGCGCAGCCTCCCTGGGGGGCGTCACGGCCATGGAGCTGATGAAGCTGGGCGGCCTGCGCTATCATGCCGTCCACATGGACGGCGTGCCGCTGGGGAAGCAGGACGGCATCCAGTCGCAGCTGGCTCTGACAGGCTTCCTGCGGATCCATAAGAAGGCGCAGAAGGACCCGTCTTCGGCGGTCGGGATGATCTCCCGCCTCTACGGCGAGAAGCTGGGAAAGACCATGGCGCAGCAGCTGGGAGCCCTGAGCCAGGACAGCGTCCGCCGGATCCTGAAGGCCTGCCTCTCCGGCTGCGCCGTGCCGCTGGATGAGGAGCGTGTCGGCCGTCTGACCTTCGAATGGGGAGAGAAGGACCCCTCCCTGGGGAAAGCAAAGCCCGTGGCGGAAAAGCTGTATCCCCGGGCCAGGATCCTCATCCGCCCCGGACTGAACCACTGCGAGTACCTCGGCCGGAAGCCGGGGGCCTATGCCAAAGAGCTCGTCCCGGAGCTGGAGGAATGAACGGAAAAAGCATCGCCGGTCCCGGAGATCCGGGACCGGCGAATAGTTTCCTCTGGCCTTATGCTTTATAGTGATCGAAGTACTTCTTGATCTTGTACTTGCCCAGCTCCCGCATATACGCGCCGGTGATGTTCAGCTGGATGCCGTTGTGGCTGACGCCGTAGAAGAAGCCGCCGTCGTGCTGGATCTTCCGGTTGATGACCAGCAGTCCCTGGCTGCCGTTGCAGTTCTCCTCCACCCACTGGAAGAGGTACACGTCCGGCCGGAGCTTGATATAGAAGCAGGGGCTGGACCAGGTGGCGCCGCCGCTGTTATCCCCGGAGAAGATGGTCCAGGAGTAGCTCTCGGGGGAGGAGTACACATGGATGGAGTTCATGCTGCCGCTGTAGGAATAGGCGAAGCTCTCGCCCACCAGCTCATCCGTGAAGTGGTGCCGCCGGGCGAAGGGAGGCTGGATATCCTTGTATTCCAGGGTGCCGAAGAGCACGTTGGCTCCGGCTTCCCATTCGCTGTGCCAGTTGCCGATGCCGGTCTTGACGGTGGTGGTGAGGCCGTTTTTAAAGTCCACAATCTGGCCCACCATGCTGTAGTCCGGATCCCCGGTGAGCATGTGGGCGAAGAAATACAGGTCCTTGTCCGGCTGGAAGCAGGCGTACTGCTCCTCCTGCCAGTTGCGGCTGCCGTGCCGCCATTTCAGCTTGCTGCCGTCGATGATCTGGTATTCCCAGGCCTTGCCCTTGTCCCCGCTCCAGGGGGCCTGGGCGTATTTTTCCTTGTCGTTCCAGATCTTGAACTTCCTGCCCGCCAGGTCCGCGCACAGGGGCATGGTGTTGAAGGCGTTCATGATGTTGGCTTCGCCGTTGAGGATGTTCTGCTTCTCCGCGGCGTGCTGCAGCGCTTCCTCCCGGGTCATGGGGATGTCGATATCCGCGGGCCGGTAGGAGTAGCGTCCGCCCTTCCGCTTGTTGATGAAGCCCATGGGCCGTTCCTGGTCGCCGTAGTCCGTGATCTTTTCCAGGTGGGCCACGTCGCCGGTGCGCTCCAGCTCCGCCCGGTGCAGCCGGTAGGTGAGGGAATTGTCCGCCTCGAAGCCCAGCTCCACGCCGGCGGCGGCGAAGTCGAAGAAGTTCATGACCTCGATCCACATCTTGCCGGAGAACTCCACCTCCCAGCGGGCGTAGACGTAGTACTCGTCGTCGATGCGGATGTAGTCCGCCGGGTTCGTCATGGTGATGCCGCCCATCTCGCCCCCCAGCTCCGTGAAGGTGGTGCAGCAGTTGGAGGGGTTGAAGGTAAGGATCTCATAGCCGGTGTCGAACTCCCAGTGCAGGCCGCGGCCCTCGATGCGGTTGGTGGTGGTGTGGAGCTTCGCGGGCTTTTTGTTGTCGCCCTTGTCGATCCAGCCAAAGTAGTACTGCCGCTGGATCTCCCGGGGGATATCCCGGAAATGATCCGGCTTCCGGTCCCCGTACAGGCTGCCGCCCACGGGCACGCTGATGCCGAACCAGGTTTCAAAGGCGGTGCAGGCCCAGGTGCGCCGGTCGATCACCAGATGCCAGCCCCGGTCCGTGCCGGGGATCAGGTGGGTGAGGAGGGTGACGTCCCCCTGGGAGACGGCGGCGTAGGCCGCGGTCCAGGTCTTGTTTCCTTCCTTCACCTTCAGGGTCTTCTCATCCTTGATCTCGTACTTCAGGGTCTTGGGGGCGAACTCCCCCTCCAGCTTCACGACGAACTTCAGACCCGCCAGGCAGGGGCAGCTCTTTCCTGCGGCGGCCGGAGCCGCGCCGATCTTTTCGTCCACGTATTCTTTGGTCAGGGGATCGAATTTCGTGAAAAACATGCGCTCTGTCCTCCGTTTCTTTATGGTTTTTCCTGGTTTCGATTCTAAGGCCTGCCGCAGGTCTTGTCAAGCACTCTGCCCCACGGAACTTTTTTTCATTGACGCTCCGGCAGGCTTTCGGTACAATAGAAAAAAGACATGTATTCAAACAGGGAGGTACGGTATGAAAATCACAAAGGTTGAGATCATGGAATTCATCTGCGAGGGGAAGCCCTTTTTCCGGGTCATCGGCTGCCGTGTGTATACGGACGAGGGGATCTATGGGGATGGGGAAGCCGCCCTGTCCTACGGCGTGGGCGCCTCCGCGGCCTTCGGCATGGTGAAGGATCTGGCGAAGCTGATCATCGGAATGGATCCCATGGAGAACGAGGTCATCTGGCACAAGCTCTACCGCACCACCTTCTGGGGCCAGGCGGGAGGGCCGGTGGTGTACGCGGGGATCTCCGCCCTGGACGTGGCCCTCTGGGACATCAAGGGCAAGGCTTTGGGCCTGCCCATCTATCGCTTGCTGGGCGGCAAGTTCCGGGAGGATCTCCGGGCCTACGCCAGCCAGATCCACCAGGGCTTCGGACCGGTGCACGAGGTAAAGAAAAGCGTGCAGGATTACTATGATATCACCAGGCAGGTGGTATCCGAGGGGTACGACGCCGTGAAGGTGGACTTCATGTGCTACGACGAAAACGGAAGACCCTACACCTACGAGGATCGGAAGGCCATGCTCCTGCCCCGGGTGCTGTCCACCTTTGAGGAGCGGCTTGCCGCCGTGCGGGAGGCTGCCGGACCCTACGTGGACATCATCATCGAGAACCACTCCAACCTGGACGCCCTCAGCGCCATCCAGGTGGCGCAGATGGCGGAAAAGTACCGGATCCTGTATTTTGAAGAACCCAACAGCCCCAACGTGAAAACCTCAAAATTCATCTGCGAGCACATCAACATCCCCCTGGCCAACGGGGAGCGCATCTTCTCCCGGTGGCAGTACGCCCCCTACTTCGAGAATATGGCGCTCCAGATCGCCCAGCCGGATATCGGCACCTGCGGC
>CAMZIY010000009.1 GCA_947307365.1 uncultured Clostridia bacterium | reverse complement strand
TGCACAAGGAAAACCGTTCGACAGGATCCGACAAAAGTCGGGGCCTGCACAGGATACTGTGCAGGCCCCGGATCAGGGATGCCAGATATGGATCATTCTCAGAAAAACTTTTTGATCCCGTCAGTAGCGGATTCCACCGGTGCGGAGAGGGTGAGGGTAAAGGCGACGCCGTGTTTCGTGCTGAATCCTTCCAGCCAATTCAAGAATGCTTCCGCGGATTCAACGGATCGGTCTTCGAACATTTTATACAGGTTATCTATAAAAACATGGCAGATATCGTAATTGCAGGCATGAAGCGCGCTGAGAAATCCTTTCATGTACTCGGTACTGCCGAAATCATAATCCGATGCCACAATCAGTCTGGCCTGGTGGGGAATGTCATAGGTGAGAGAGCGATCCTTCTCGATGACTACCACGTCCCCCTGCTCCCCATCCAATGCCTTCTGTACCAGATCGATGAGAAGCTTGGTCTTGCCGGAGCCCTTGACGCCCATGATTACTTTGATCATAACCCGTCTCCTTTGCATGTATTTGATTCCTATGACAGCAGTATAACATTTCCGCCGCCGTTCTTCAATCGGAATTTTCAGGAGTTTGGCAGGGTTTTGCTTCATTCGCCGCCAAGGAAGAGGAACCGCAGGATCCGCATCAGCACAGAGCCCCAGGAAGCCCGGAGGATCGTCGCCCCCGCCGTCAGTTCCGCGCGGGCCAGTTCTCTTCCCTCTGCGTCCAGGAGCCTGAGATAACCCAGCGTCTGTCCCTCTTCCACCGGCGCCTCCGTTTCCTCCGCAAGGACGAGTTCCTTCTGCAGCCCGGGGATCTGCCTTTTCTCCAGCAAAAGCTTCGTCTGGCCGGACACTGCCGGCTGTACCCAGTTGGAAGCCCCCATGTGCACCGCCACAGGCGGCAGTGCCGTATCCGGCAGGAGCTCAACGACCCGATAATTGGCAAAAGCGTGATTCAGCAGGAGCTTTGCGCTTTCAAACCGGATATCCGAACTGGGCGCATGGAGGATCACCGCCACATACTCCGTCCCGTCCCGCATGGCCGAGGCGCTGAGACAATACATGGCTTCCTGGGTAAAGCCGGTTTTCAGCCCTGTAGCCCCCGGGTAAAAGCGAATGAGCTTGTTGGTATTGCTCAGGCCGAAATTCCCATCCCGTACCGTATCCGTCCAGATGGTGGTATAGTTCCGGATCCATTCGCAGCTCAGAAGCTGGCAGGACAGGACTGCGATATCCCAGGCACAGCTGTAATGCTCCTCCTCACAGGGAAGCCCGGTACAGTTGGCATATACCGTATCCTTCATGCCCAGTTCCCTCGCCCGCTGATTCATTCGCTCCACAAAAGCCCCTTCGCTGCCTTCCGCAGCTTCCGCCAGGGCCACAGCCCCATCGTTGGCGGAACTGACGGCCACAGCCTTGATCAGTTCTTCCGCCGTCATGGTCTCTCCCTCTTCCAGGAAGATCTGACTCCCGCCCATGGAGGCTGCGTAGGCTGAGCAGGTCACCTTCTGATCCAGCCGGAGATCTCCCCTGTCCACCGATTCCGTCACCAGGAGCAGGGTCATCACCTTGGTCACGCTGGCAATGGGCAGATGCCTGCGGGCTTCGCTCTCATAGAGGCAGGTCCGGGTATCCCGCTCCATGAGCACCGCCGCTCCCACGGAGGCAGAAACGTCATCCAGAGAAGACAGGGTCTCTGCGGCGGCCCATTCATCCGGATCGAAGTCTTCTTCCTCCCCGTCCTCCGCTCCTGCCGGCAGCGCCAGCATGGTCAGCGCCAGGATCAGCGCCAATGCGCTGCGCAGTTTCTTCTTCATCCCTAATGGCTCCTTCCCGCGCCTTGCGGCGCATTTAATCCTATGTTGCGATTGACAGGGACATGACCGAACAGATACAATACAGGATGAAACTGATCAGTATTAATTTGAGGAAATGCGATGAATGATATTCTGCTGCTCAAGCCGGGTGAGCTGGTGCTGAAAGGCCAGAACCGGCATTTTTTCGAGGACCGGCTCCGGTCCAACGTTGCCCGGCGTCTGAAAAGCCTGGGCCGCTTCCAGATCACCTCCGTCCAATCGACGGTCTACGTGGAACCTCTGGATGACGACATCGATCTGGATGAAGCTTTCCGCCGGTGCAGGCAGGTCTTCGGGATCATCTCTCTGTGCCGCGCCGCCGCCTGCGAAAAGGATAAGGATGCGATCCTGAACACCGCTCTGCGCTATCTGGAGCCGGAGCTCCGCAAGGCGAAAAGCTTCAAGGTGGAATCCAAACGCAGCGACAAGCGTTTTCCCATGACCTCGATCCAGCTCAGCCAATACGTGGGCGGGGGCATCGGAGAAGCCTTTCCCGATCTGCCGGCGGATATGCATGAACCGGATCTGGTGGTCCATGTGGAAGTGCGGGAAACCGCCGCCTATGTTCACGCCGGCGGCGTATCCGGCGCGGGGGGACTGCCGGTGGGCACCTGCGGCCGGGCGGTCAGCCTCCTCTCCGGCGGCATCGACAGTCCCGTTTCCACCTACATGATCGCCCGCCGGGGGGTACAGATCATCCCGGTACACTTCTTCTCCTTTCCCTACACCTCCGAGCTGGCCAAGGACAAGGTCCTCAAGCTGGCCAAAAAACTGCTGCCCTGGTGCGGCAGACTCACTCTGGAGGTGATCCCCTTTACCCATATCCAGGAGGAGATCCGGGATAAGTGTCCGGAGGAGTTCTTCACGCTCATCATGCGCCGCTTCATGATGCGGCTGGCCCAGTCCATAGCCATGGCCAACGGCTGCGGCGCGCTGGTCACCGGGGAAAACCTGGGACAGGTCGCCAGCCAGACCATGGAGGCGATCCGCTGCACGGAGGCGCCGCTGGAGCTGCCGGTACTCCGTCCGCTCATCGGCTTTGATAAGGAACAGATCATCGGCATCGCCCGACAGCTGGACACATTTGAAACCTCCATTCTTCCCTATGAGGACTGCTGTACCGTATTCACGCCCCGGCATCCCCGGACCAAGCCGAAGCCGGAAGAGGTGGAAGAGGCGGAAGCCGTACTGGACGTGGAAGCTCTTTGCAGGGAAGCGCTGGAGAATACGGAAAGGATACCCATCCAATGAGCCATAAAGCGGAAATCCTCGCCGTGGGGACGGAGATCCTCCTGGGCGATATCGTGAATTCCGATGCCGCGGAGGTGTCCCGTGCTCTGGCCTCCCTCGGTATCGACGTATGCTGGCACAGCGTTGTCGGGGACAATCCCGATCGTCTGCGGGAGGCGGTGGAGATCGCCAAAAGCCGTGCGGATATCCTGATCACCACCGGCGGTCTCGGCCCCACCTACGACGACCTGACCAAAGAGACCCTGGCCTCCTGTTTCGGTCTCCCGCTGGTGTTCCACCCGGAGGAAGCAGAGAAGATCAGGGCGTTTTTCACCTCCATCGGCAGAGAGATGACGGAGAACAATCTCCGCCAGGCCTGGCTGCCGGAGGGATGCACCCCGTTTTTCAATTACAACGGCACGGCCCCCGGCTGCGGCTTCACCGCCCTGGGAATGCAGGCGGCGATGCTTCCCGGTCCCCCCAGGGAACTGCGAAAGATGGTGGAGACCGGGCTGATCCCCTGGCTGAAGCAGTTCAGCGAAGGGGTGCTCCTCTCCCACGATATCCGGGTCTTCGGCATGGGGGAAAGCTCCGTGGAAGCCATGCTCCATGATCGGATGGAGGCCCTCAGCAATCCTACGCTGGCCCCCTATGCCGGCACCGGAGAGATGCGCCTGCGCGTCAGCGCCAAGGCTGCGGATGAGGGGGAGGTGGAATCCCTGGCCGCTCCGGTGGTCCGGGAGGTATGCGAAGCATTGGGGGATCTGGTCTATGCCGTGGACGAGCCTTCTCTGGAAGCCGTCTGTCTCAGGCTGCTGACGGAACGCGGGCTCACCTTCGCCGCGGCGGAGAGCTGTACCGGCGGTCTCATCGCCAAGCGGATCACCGATCTCCCCGGCGCCTCCGCCGTTTTTCTGGGGGGCGTGGTATCCTACACCAACACCGTAAAGGAGCGCATCCTGGGCGTACCCTCAGACGTGCTGGAGCGGTTCGGCGCGGTCAGCCGGGAAACCGCGCTTGCCATGGCGGCGGGGGTACGGGAACGTACCGGCGCGGATCTGGCGGTGAGTGTCACCGGTATATGCGGACCCGGTACGGACGAGCGAAACACCCCAGTGGGCACGGGCTTCGTGGGCTTTGCCGGACCGGACCGTCTGGTCTGCCGTCCCATACAGATGGGGGCAGATCGGGAGCGGGGCCGCGTGGTGGCGGCATCCCACGCCTTTGATCTGCTTCGCCGCTGGCTGACCGGCACTCTGCAGGAAACGTAAGCGGTTTCCCGTATTTTGACTATCCATCGGTCCCGGCTTGTGATATAATATCGAAGCAGGAAATCCGGCGGCGGCGCCGCATATTTTTCATCTCGTTCGGGGAGGCGGAAAAGGTTGAAACAGCTGGCAAAATGTTTGCTTCTCGGCTGTATGCTGCTGTTCCTGCTGCTTCTCAGCGCCTGCAGTCCCGGAAGAGACATGGAAGAGTTTATGGCCCTTCCCAAGCTTCCCCAGGAGTATCTGGAGCTCCAGCATGCGCTGGACGATCTGCAGGCGGAAGGCGCCTCCTTTTCCGCCCCCGTCTCCGGCAGCTACCGCCAGTCCGTTCAATTCTACGATGTAAACGGGGACGGAGCCGAAGAAGCGCTTGCCTTCTTCCGTACATCCGGAGAAAGACCTCTGAAGATCTGTATTTTCATCCGCAGCGGCAGCCGATATGAGACCGCCGCCGTGGTGGAAGGCGACGGCGCCAGCATTGAGAGCGTCACGTATACGGACATGGACGGGGACGGCTGGACCGAACTGGTAGTCGGCTGGGGCATGGATGCCGAGCTGAAGATGCTTACCGTATACTCCCTCAAGGCTTTCCAGGTCTCCCCCATCGCCAACGCGGGTTATACCCAATACACCGTCGGAGACCTGAACGAAGACGGCCACAGCGAGCTGCTGCTGGTCCGTCTGGGAGATGGGGATAAGAACGGGACCGCCGAACTGATCGGCGTCAGCCGGGACGGGGAAACGGTGAGCGCCTCCTCCCGCATCTCCACGGGGATGGAGAGCATCAGCCGGCTGACCTGCGGCGCCCTGCTTGACCGGAAACCCGCTCTGTTTGTGGAAGGCAGCGTTTCCGGGGGCCTGGTGACGGATATCCTGCTCTATGAAGGGGAAACCCTGCGGAATGTCACCCTTGGGAGCGGGGAGATCAGCGAAGGGACCTTCCGCAGTTCTTCCGTGGGACTCCGGGATATGAACGGGGACGGCGTGCCCGAGATCCCCATCCCCCGCGCCCTGCCCGCCCAGGGAGAAACGGTATACCGGGTGCTGGACTGGTACGCCTTCAACAGCCGCGGTATACGCCGCCTCCAGCTCAGCACCTACCACAACTTCTCCGACAGCTGGTATCTGACTTTGTCCGAGTATTGGGGAGACCGCATCAGCATCCGCCGGGAGGATACGGATTCCGGTGAACGGGCGGTGGTCTTTTCCCGGTGGAACGGCGCGGATAAAATGGTAACGGATTTTCTGATCATCTATACCATCTCCGGCGCCAGCCGTGAGGAACTGGCTTCCCGACAAGGGCGTCTCATCCTCTATTCCGGTGCGGAGATCACCTATGCAGCCCAGCTGCTTCTCACAAAAGACGACTGGTCTCTCGCTCCGGACGAAACCCAGATCCGGCGCAGCTTCGGTTTGATTTACTCCGAGTGGATCAGCGGCTCCACCTGAAAGGAAGTGGGATCATGAAGAAGATTTTGGTTCTCGAAGACGAATCCAGCATCCGCAGCTTCCTGGTCATCAATCTACGGCGCTCCGGCTATGAGCCCATCGAAGCGGAAACCGGAGAGGAAGCCTTCCGCCAGCTGCAGCTGCACCCGGATATCAATCTGGCTCTTCTGGATATCATGCTGCCCGATACGGATGGTTTCGAGGTCTGCCGCAAGATCCGTGCCTCCGGCAGCAAAATGGGCATCATCATGCTTACGGCCCGCTCCCAGGAGATGGACAAGGTCACCGGTCTGATGACCGGCGCGGACGACTACGTTACCAAGCCTCTGGCCTCCATCGCCGAGCTGACCGCCCGGGTGGATGCCCTGTACCGCCGGGTGGGCGGCGGGGATAACGAAGACCCGACGGAGATCGTCCGGGGCGCCTTCCGTCTGAGCACCCGAAACCGGACATTGGAAAAGAACGGGGTCCGGATCCGGCTGACCCAGGTGGAATACGCCATCGTCAAGCTTTTCATGGATAATCCCGGAAAGGCGCTTTCCCGGGAGGAGATCCTTTCCTCCGTCTGGGGGAAGGATTACAACGGCGAGCTGAAGATCGTGGATGTGAACATCCGGCGGCTGCGGCTGAAGGTGGAGGATGATCCTCAGAACCCCACCTGCATCACCACCGTCTGGGGATACGGTTACAAATGGGGGATCTGAAGGAGCGCGGCCGGAGCGGCCTGAATCTCCGGGGCATCCGGGCCAAATGGATGCTCAACAGCATGCTTCTGGTAGTGCTGGCCTTGCTTTTGGGGCTGGCCGCCTATTCCTTTGCCATCAGCAGCTACTACTACAGCGGCATCCGCTCCACGCTGGAGTCCAAGGCCAAGACTTCCTCGGACTTCTTCGCCAATTATGTCACCCGCACCTACGTGGAATACTACCAGAGCGCCTATAAGTATACGGAGATCTTTGACGGCCGGGATCGAATGGAGCTTCAGTTCGTCAATTCCACCGGGCGCATCCTGGTCTCCACCTCCGGCCTTTCCGCAGGCTCGCACCCCAATACGCCGGATATCGCCGAAGCCATCAGCACCCGCGCTCTGAGCACCTGGCAGGGCCGCAGCCCGGCCACGGGCGAGCGGATTCTGGCGGTCTCCAGCCCCATGCTGTACGGTCAGGGTCAGGTGGTGGGCGTCATCCGATACGTCACCAGTCTGCGGCTGGTAGACCGACAGGTCTTTCTGAGCATCCTTGTGGGCTGCGGGATCGGACTGGGCGTGATCCTGGTCGTGCTGATCAGCAACCTGTTCTTTATCCGTTCCATCCTCTCCCCGATCCAGAAGGTCACGGTAATGACCCGGCGCATCGCGGACGGCGGCTTCGGCGCCCAGATCGAAAACAAGTATGAGGACGAGATCGGGGACATGGTCGGCGCCATCAATGAGATGTCCATGCAGCTGAGCCAATCGGAAAAAATGAAAGCGGAGTTCATTTCCTCCGTCTCCCATGAATTGCGCACCCCCCTCACCGCCATCGCCGGATGGGGCGAAACGCTGGAATACGACGAGACTCTCAGCGCGGACAGCCGGAAGGGGCTGGACATCATCCTCAAGGAGGCCAGACGGCTCTCAAACATGGTGGAAGAGCTCCTGGTCTTCACCCGCATCGAAGACGGCCGGTTCACGGTGAACATCGAAATGCTCGATGTGGGCGCCGAACTGGAGGAAGCGATCTTTACGTACAGGGAACTGTTGAAGCAGGAAGGGATCCAGCTCTTCTACGATCCCCCCGAGGATCCGCTCCCCCTGATCCCCGGCGATCCGGAGCGGCTGAAACAGGTGATCCTGAACATTCTGGACAACGCCGCCAAGCATGGAGGCAGCGGCAAGCGCATCACGGTCACCAGCGACCTGGTGGAGAACGCGCCGGAAACGGGATGCGACTGCGTCCGCATCCGGATCCGGGATTATGGTCCCGGTATCCCGCCGGATGAGCTGCCCCGTGTGAAGCTGAAATTCTACAAGGGCAGCAGCAAGGCCAGGGGCAGCGGCATCGGCCTTGCCGTCTGCGACGAGATCATCCGTCGGCACAACGGCGTTCTGGACATCGCCAATGCCGACGAGGGCACCGGGACCGTGGTCACGATCCTCCTGCCCACCACCGAATAACGACAACACTGGAGAAGGGATCTTATCCATGTCCGATCAACAGAAACAGGGAAACGATTTCCGTACGACCATCGGCGGCCAGGCTTTGATGGAAGGCATCCTCATGCGGGGCCCCAAGAAGGAGGCCATCGTATGCCGCGGCCAGGACGGGCTCATCCGAAAGGTGGAGGAGCTGCGGCTCATCAAGGACCGGTACCCGGTCTGCGGTCTGCCGCTCATCCGCGGCGTTGTGACCTTTTTTGATTCTCTGGTCCACGGAGTCAAAGCCCTGATGTTCTCCGCCGAACAGCTTCCGGAGGAGGAACAGGCCGCCCAGGAGGACAAGCTGGATCGGTGGATCAACGCGCATTTTCAGGGAGAAACGGCAAAAAAGCTCATCATCGGCGTCTCCGTTGCTCTGGGCGTCATCATGGCCGTCGGCCTGTTCATGCTCCTCCCCTATCTGCTCACCGCCTTTCTGACGGGGCCGATCCGGTCCAGCTTTGTGAAGAACCTCATCGACGGTGCGCTGCGCATCCTGATCTTTCTTCTCTACCTCTGGCTGGTGACCCGGGTCCCGGATATCCACCGGGTCTTCGAGTACCACGGAGCCGAACACAAATCCATTCATTGTTATGAGAAGGGGCTGGAGCTTACGGTGGAAAACGTACGTCCCCAGCCCAGAGCCCATCCCCGCTGCGGCACCAGTTTTCTCTTCGTGGTCATGATCATCAGCATACTGGTATTCAGCGTGGTAAGCTGGAAAAACAAACTGGTCGCCCTGGTCCTGCGGCTTCTGCTCCTGCCGGTGGTGGTGGCCTTCAGCTATGAGCTGAACCGTTGGGTGGGACGGCACGACAACTGGCTTTCCTCCATCCTCTCGGCTCCCGGAAAAGCCCTGCAGCGCCTGACGGTGTACGAACCGGACGACGGAATGATCGAGTGCGCCATCGAAGCGCTGAAGCTGGTCATTCCGGAGGAAAAGGGCTCGGATCGGTGGTGATGCGCGATGATCCGGGACTATAACGAGTTTTATCTGGATGCCCGGCGCAGGCTGAAGGCTGCGGGCATCGAAGCAGCGGGTCTGGAGGCCAGGCTGCTGCTGGCTTTCGCTGCAGACAAAAGCCCGGAGGAATTCCTGCGGGATATCCGTATGTACCCCGATGAATCCTTCTTCCAGCGGGCAGAAGATCTGGTGCGGCGGCGGCTCGCCGGAGAACCGGCGGCCTATCTCACCGGTTCCTGGTCTTTCTACGGCCTGGATCTGGAGATCAACCCCAATGTGCTCATCCCCCGCGCAGACTCCGAGCTTGCGGTGGACGCCGCCTTATCGTGTCTTGCGGACGCTTCCGAACCCCGCGTGCTGGATCTGTGCACCGGCTCCGGCTGCATCGGGATCGCCATCGCCGCGCGGATCCCCGCCAGCCGGGTGATCCTGGCGGATCTGGACCGCAGAGCGCTGCTCCTGGCCAAGCGCAACGCGATGCTGAACCATGTGAGCGGCCGGGTCTTGTGCGCCGAAGCGGACGTACATGAGGGGCCTTCCCCCCGTCTGGGAGAATTCAACCTGATCGTGTGCAATCCGCCCTACATCCCCACCCGGGAGCTGGAAACTCTGGATCCCTCCGTTCGGGATTATGAACCCCGGCTGGCCCTGGACGGGGGCGAGGATGGGCTCGACTTTTACCGCAGTATTTTTGCCCGGTGGATGAGGATCATCCGTCCGGGCGGCTGGCTCGTTCTGGAATGCGGAGAGGGGCAGAGCATGACTCTCCGCCGCCTGGCGGAGGAATGCGGGATCGTCCCGACAGACACGTTGATGGACGAACACGGCACCGAGCGCACCCTTGTCTTCCGCAAGCCGGGACCGCAGGATACAGTTTGACTGAATATTTGAAGATCATCATAAAGGAGAAAATGAACCATGGCCGACAAGAAAAAACGCGGCGTTGAACCGGCAGCCCCCGCGGCGGATAAACAGAAAGCCCTGGAGACCACCCTGGCCCAGATCGAACGTCAGTTCGGCGCGGGCTCCATCATGCGGCTGGGCTCAGCGGCAAACTCCGGGATCGAGGCCATCTCCACCGGTTCTCTGGCTCTGGATCTTGCGCTGGGGATCGGCGGCGTTCCCAAGGGCCGGATCGTTGAGATCTATGGCCCGGAATCCTCCGGCAAAACCACCCTGGCGCTGCATATCGTGGCCTCTGCGCAGAAGGCGGGGGGCGAGGCGGCCTTTATCGACGCGGAGCATGCGCTGGATCCCACCTATGCCCAGGCTCTGGGCGTGGATATCGATAACCTGCTCATCTCTCAGCCGGATACCGGCGAACAAGCGCTGGAGATCTGCGACGCCCTGGTGCGCTCCGGCGCCATCGACGTGGTGGTGATCGACTCCGTGGCGGCTCTCGTCCCTCGTTCCGAGATCGAGGCGGAGATGGGAGACAGCGTCGTGGGTCTCCAGGCCCGCCTCATGTCCCAGGCTTTGCGGAAGCTCACCGGATCCATCTCCAAGACCAACTGCGTGGTGATCTTCATCAACCAGCTGCGGGAAAAGATCGGCGTGATGTACGGCAACCCGGAAACCACCACCGGCGGCCGGGCCCTGAAATTCTATGCCAGCGTCCGCCTGGACGTGCGGCGCACCGAGACCCTCAGCGTGGGCGGCCAGAAGATCGGCAGCCACACCCGGGTGAAGGTGACGAAGAACAAGGTCGCTCCCCCCTTCCGGGAAGCGGAGTTCGATATCATTTACGGCGAAGGCATCTCCCGCTCCAGCGAACTCACGGATATCGCCCTGCAGCTGGGGATCATCGAAAAAAGCGGCAGCTGGTTCACCTTCCGGGATCAGCGGCTTCAGGGCAAAGACAGCGTGAAGAATTATCTGAAGGAAAATCCGGACGTGGCGGACGAGCTGGAGGCACAGGTGAAGGAAGCCATGGTCAAACGCCAGCAGCCCGCGCCGAAGCCGACCGCCGCCACCCCCGCCAGCCGTGCCGTGAGCGTGGACGCGGAGGATTTTGAAGACTGACCGTGCGTCTCATCCACATCAAGCCCCTGGATGAGGGCAAACGGTTCCTTCTGGAGCTGGAAGACGGCTTGGAGCTCCGCTGCGGCCCCCGGGAGGTCATGGATCTGAACCTTTTCCCGGGCATGGACCTGAACCCGGAGGACCTGGAGACGCTTCAGGACGCCTGCGAAGCGTATTCCGTACGCATCAAGGCCGCCGAGCAGCTGAGCCGCCGGGCCATGTCCGCAGGGGAACTGGAACGCAGACTGCGGGAGAAAGGCGCTTCACCCGAACACGCGGAGGCGGCGGTCCGGCGGATGGTCGACCTGGGCGTGATCGACGAGGCGGTCTACGCGGAGATGATCGTCCGCCGCTGCGGGACAAAGGGCTACGGACGGCGGCGGGCGGAACAGGAGCTCATGCGGCACCGGGTCCCCCGGGAATACTGGTCGGATGCCCTGGACTCTCTCCCCGCTGCGGAGGATAAACTGGACGCGCTGATCGCCGCGCGTCTGAAAGGGACCGTACCGGACGCCGCGCAGCGGAAGAAGCTGGTCGCCTATCTTCAGCGCCGCGGCTACGGCTGGGAGGAGATCAGCTCCGCTCTGCGCCGATGGGAGGCCGAGCCGGAGGATTGATCCGGTATTCTGATCATCTCAGAAGTGAAAGGAATGGGAACCATGAGCAAGACCGTGGGACTGATCTCCCTGGGCTGCGCGAAAAACCTGATCAACAGCGAGCAGATGCTCTGTCTCCTGAAAGAAGCGGGATATACGATCACCGACGATCCTGCCGAGGCGGACGCGCTGATCATTAATACCTGCGCGTTCATCGACAGCGCCAAGTCAGAGGCCATCGACAACATTCTGGAATGCGCCGAGCTGAAGAAGACCGGAAAGCTGAAGACCCTGCTGGTGGCCGGCTGCCTGCCGCAGCGGTACAAGGAAGAACTGCTGGAGGAGCTCCCCGAGGTGGACGGTATCCTGGGCACCGGCTCCTTCGACGAGATCGTCACTGCGCTGGAGCAGGCGGAGGCGGGAGAGACCCCGCTTCTCCTGGGGGATCTGAACGCACCGGTGAGCGAAGCCGGCCGGATCGTCAGCACCGGTCCGGGCTGGGCCTATCTCAAGATCGCCGAGGGCTGCGACAATCGCTGCGCATTCTGCGTCATCCCTTCCATCCGAGGCAAATACCGTTCCCGTCCCATGGAACGCATCCTGGAGGAAGCAAGAGGTCTGGCTGCAGGGGGCGTGAAGGAACTTCTGGTGGTGGCTCAGGACATCACCCGTTACGGACTGGATCTTTACGGCAAGCCTCGTCTGGCCGAACTGGTGCGGGAGCTCTGCCGGATCGAGGGGATCCATTGGATCCGCCTCCATTATCTGTATCCCGATCTGATCGACGACGAGCTCATCCGCACCGTGGCAGAGGAAGAAAAGGTTGTCAAATACCTGGATATCCCCATCCAGCACATCAACGACGGTATTCTGAAACGGATGCACCGTCGGGGCAGTGGAGCGGACCTGGAAGCTCTCCTCACCCGTCTGAGGGATCATATCCCCGGTCTGGTGATCCGCACCAGCCTGATCACCGGTCTGCCGGGAGAAGGGGTGGAGGAATTCGGTCAGCTGTGCGATTTCCTCCGCAGGGCCAAGCTGGAGCGTGCCGGAGTTTTCCCCTATTCTCCCGAAGAAGGCACCCCTGCCTGTTCCATGGAACGACCCGATACGGAAACGGCGGAACGACGCTGCGATCTGATCACGGAGCTCCAGTCCCGGATCATGGACGAGTTCAACGAGAGCCGCATCGGCACCGTACAGGAGGTTCTGGCGGAGGGCTTCGACGTGGTGGCGGAGTGCTGGTACGGCCGCAGCTATGCGGACAGCCCCGATGTGGACGGCAAGGTCTTTTTCACCGGAAAAAACGTACAGCCCGGCTCCTTCGTCCGGGTCCGCATCACCGAAACGCTGGATGGAGACCTGGTGGGAGAGCTGGCGGACTGAGCCCACAGCTCTGACAGAAAGAAGGGTTCCTTTTCGATGACGACTGCAAATAAGATCACCATGCTGCGGGTCGCACTGATCCCCGTATTCGTAGTTCTGATGCTTCTGCGGTTCCCGGGTTCCAATATCATCGCCCTGGGGATATTCATCCTGGCCAGCATTTCCGACAGCGTGGACGGCTACATCGCCAGGAAGTACAGCCAGGTCACCACCTTCGGCAAGTTCATGGATCCTCTGGCAGACAAGCTTCTGGTCACGTCCGCGATCCTGATCTTTGTGGAATGGGGACAGATCCCCTCCTGGGCCGCTTTTCTCATCATCGCCCGGGAGTTTGCCGTCACCGCTCTGCGGCTGGTGGCGGTGGACAGCGGCATCGTCATTGCCGCCGGGATCTCCGGCAAGATCAAAACAGCCGTGACCATGGTCTGCCTCTGCGTGATGATGACCTCCCTGCATTCCCTGGAGCTGTTCCCCGGCTTTTCCATAGACAGTCTGTGCGTGGCTCTGATGGTGATCACCACCCTTTGGTCCGGTTTCCGGTACTTCCGGAATCACGCCGGTCTGCTGAAGCTGAAATAAGAACCGCGAAAAAGCGCATAAATTCACCCGGACATATCAAACTATGTCCGGGTGATCGTTATGTTCAGCGTTTCTTTCGGAACGGGCGGCAGTTCCAGGCTGCAGCCTTATGTGAAAAGCTGCCTGAAAAAGGCAAGCCGGGACGGGACCATCGACGCCGCGATCTGCTCCGGCAGCCGGGCGGATCTCCTCATCCTTTCTCCCGGCGCCTCCCTCAGCGAGGAGGGAAACGGTCTGGTCCTGGCTGTGGGGCAGGCCTCGCTTCCGGGGATCCGGGCTGTCTCCTGCGGTCTGCGGTACGGAGACGATCTCACTCTCTCCAGCATCGGAGCAGACAGCGCCATGCTGGCGCTGCAATCGGATATTTCCGCCCTGAACGGGGCGCTGCTGGAGCCCCAGGAGATCCCGGTCACGCTGGAGGCTCCTGCGGAGCCGGAGGCCGTGCTTGCCGCTGCGGGAGCCATGCTCCTGCTGGGGGCGGATGCCTCGGAAGGACTCAGGCTCCCCTAATCCCTTCCCTGGTAATACCCTGCGAAGAAGTTCGTCATCCGCTCCATGGCGGTTTTCAGATCCTCCATATTGGGCAGGTACACGATGCGGAAGTGATCCGGGCTGCCCCAGTTGAAGCTGCTTCCGGAAGTAACGAGAATATGGGTCTTTTTCAGCAGATCCAGGGCCATCTGGGAATCGTTGGAGATATTGAACTTCGCCGTGTCGATTCTGGGGAAAATATAGAAAGCTGCCTTGGGCTTCACGGCGGTGATGCCGGGGATGCTGTTCAGGGCGTTCCAGATATACTCCCGCTGCTCATACAGTCTGCCTCCCCTGCAGAGATATTCGTTCATGGACTGATAGCCGCCCAGGGAGGTCTGGATGATGCTCTGTCCGGGCACGTTGGAGCAGAGGCGCATTTTTGCCAGCAGGTTCAAGCCCTCGATAAACCCCTGGGCATGGCTCTTGTCCCCCGCCAGGCAGACCCAGCCGCAGCGGAAGCCTGCCACCCTGTGGGATTTGGAGAGGCCGTTGTAGCACAGCGTGAGCAGATCCGGCGCCAGGGAGGCCAGCGCCACATGCTCCTCCTCTCCTTCCATCACCAGCCGGTCATAGATCTCGTCCGCCAGAAGGATCAGATCGTGCTCCCGGGCCACCTCCACGATCTGCTCCAGCACCTCTTTGGGATACAGAGCGCCGGTGGGGTTGTTGGGATTGATGACGATGATGCCTTTGGTCTTATCCGTCACCTTGCTCCGCAGATCCTGGATATCCGGATACCAGTCGGAGGCCTCGTCGCATACATAGTGCACGGGTTTTCCCCCCGCCAGGGTGATGGAGGCGGTCCACAGGGGATAGTCCGGGCTGGGCACCAGGATCTCATCTCCGTTATCCAGCAGCGCCTGCATGGTCATGGTGATGAGCTCGCTCACTCCGTTGCCGGTGAGGATATCCTTGATCCCCACATTGGGGATATGCTTCAGCTGGCAATACTGCATGATAGCCTTCCGGGCGGAGAACAGGCCCTGGGAATCGGAATAGCCCTCACTGGCCCGAAGGTTGTAGATCATATCCAGAATGACCTCGTCCGGCGCAAAGAACCCGAAGGGGGCGGGGTTGCCGATATTGAGCTTCAGGATCTGCGCGCCCCTGGCCTCCATCCGCATCGCCTCGTCCATCACGGGTCCCCGGATATCGTAGGCCACATTGTTCAGTTTGCTGGACTGGTTGAATTCCCGTTTCATGATCGTTTCCTCCAAATAAAAACCGCCCCGAGCCTAAGCTCAGGGCGGATATAAACATATCCGTGTTACCACCTGAATTCGGGCCGAAGGCCCGCACTCTGCCCGGTACCGACATACCGGCTCCCAGATAACGGAGGGTACCCGTCAGGGCTTACTCGGAAGACTCCTTTACGTCCTGCCGCTCGAGGATGGCTTCGGCTCCATTGGCATTGAGGCTCGCACCGGCCGCCTCTTCTCTGAATGCCGCAGTAAAGCGTACTCTTTCCCGTCATTGCGTTTGGTTATGAAATTATGTGAAACTTTAGCACAGGTCCATGTATTTGTCAAGTAGCTGAATCTGTTTTTTGTGTCCGGGCGCAGAATTCGGAAACTTCGTGCCGATACCGCTCCGTATCCGTCATATAGCTCAACCCGTGGCCCGCCCCGGGAAAGGTCATGAGCTGGACCATCTCCGGATTCGCCGCAGCGATCTCCCGGCTCATCTCCGGGGGCACGAAACGATCCTCCTCCCCGTGGATCAGAAGGATGGGCACCCGGGTATGCTTCACCGCCTCCGTACAGCTCGCCCCTCTGAAGGAGAAGCCGCCGAAAAGGGACGCGCCGCCGCGCAGCAGAGCCAGGGCGGGTTTTTCCGGCAGGCCCATATCCCGGCTGACCTTTCCCAGAATGGCCTCCGGAGAGGAATAGGGAGAATCAGCAATGATACTCCGTACGTTTCCCGGCAGAGGCAGAGCGGAGGCAAGAAGCACCGTCGCAGCGCCCATGGACACCCCGTACAGTGTCACCGGACCCCGCAGCTCCGTTCTCGTCTGGATGTACGCCAGCCAATCCAGGCAGTCCCATCGTTCCATGACGCCGAAGGTCATGGTCCTGCCTTCGCTGTCCCCCTGGGCCCGCTGATCCGCCAGGAGCACGTTATGTCCTTCCCCCAGCAGGAAGAGTCCCCCGCCGCTGAAGTCCCGCAGGCCGGTCGCCCGCCAGCCGTGGAAGCAAAGATCCACCGGCGCCTCCGGGCCGCCGCGGAGATAGAGCCTGCCCCGGAGCTTCAGTCCGTCCCGGGAAGTGACGCTGACCCGTTCACAGGGCTCGGCGGCCATCCGCCGGATCATCTCCCGCATCTCCTCCGCCCGGGGCTCATACTGCTCTCCCGGCGGCAGGCGATAAATATCGTTCTGTCCCTTCTGAGGAGAGCGGAAGGCGATCCGGTAAGGCAGATACAGGCTCAGAAACCCAGCCGCCCCCAGGACTGCCGAAGCCGCCCCGGCTTTACGGATGAAGGATGCCGTAGGAGGCGACGTCTTCATAGCGGCCGTCCTTATAATCATGGGATTTCTGGGTGCCTTCATACTCCATTCCGCTCTTCTGCATCACCCGGCCTGAGGCGGGATTGGAGACGAAATGCCGGGCATAGATCTTATGCAGGTCCAGCACCTGGAAGCCGAAGTCGATCACCGCTTTGCAGGCTTCCGTACCGATGCCCTTGCCCCAGTGGCGGCGGCCGTATGCATAGCCCAGCTCCGCCCGGTGGTCCCGGGGCTCCATCACCAGGCAGATGAATCCGTACATCTCCCCGGTCTCCCGGCCCGTCACGGCAAAGACGCAGGAGGACCCTTTCTCCCAGGAGGCGTTCATTCCCCCGATCCACCGCCGCACGTTCTCCTCCGGAAAGGGATAGCTCATGGCGTGGGTGGTCTTGACGACCTCCGGATCGTTCATCTCCGCCGTTATGGCGGGTACGTCCTCCTCCCGGAAGGGACGAAGGATCAGGTTTTCCGTGGTGATGGTCCTGGTTTCCTCATTGTAAATCATTGGATTACCTCCTTGTTTCCCAACTGCCAGAAGGCCACCGCACCGGCGGCGGCCACGTTCAGCGAGTCCACTCCCCGGCTCATGGGGATTCGCACCGCAGCGTCGCACAGGTCAATGGTCTCCTGCCGGAGACCGTCCCCCTCGGTTCCCAGTAAGAGCGCCAGTTTTTCCGTTTTTTCCAGAGCCGGATCCCCCAGAACCGCCGCATCCTCCCGCAGGGCCAGGGCTGCGGCCCGGAAGCCCATGTCATGCAGTCGGGCGATGCCGCCGCCCGGCCACTCCTCGCCCCGGTCTCCCAATCTGGCCCAGGGCAGGAGCAGCACGGTCCCCATGCTCACCCGTACCGCTCTGCGGCACAGAGGATCGCAGCAGGAGGGACTGAGGAGCATGGCGTCCATCCCCAGGGCGGCTGCGGACCGAAAGAGCGCGCCGACGTTGGTGCTGTCCGTCACGTCCTCCAGCACGGCGATCCGCGCAGCGCCTGAACAGATCTCTTCTGCGGTCCGCGGCTGCGGACGGCGCATGGCGCAGAGGATGCCCCGGGTCAGGGTGTACCCGGTGAGACGGCTCAGCAGTTCCCGCTCCCCGGTGTAGACCGGGACGTCTCCGCATCGTTCAAGGATGGCTTTGCCCTGCCCTTCCAGCCGTCTTCGATCCATGAGCAGGGACACGGGCTGATACCCCGCCTCCAGGGCCAGGGTCACCACCTTTGCCGTCTCCGCGATGAAGATCCCTTTCTCCGGGTCCACCCGGCTGCGGAGCTGCGTTTCCGTCAGCCTGGCGTAGACCTCCAGCTCCGGGATATCCAGGTCCCGGACCTCAATGATCCGGGGCCCGTTCACTCTGCCGCTTCCCAGGCCGTGTCCAGGGCGACCTCCATCATCTCGGTGAAGGAGTCCTGCCGATCCTGGGCGCTGAGTCCTTCCCCGGTGAAGATGTGGTCGGAGATGGTGAGCAGACTGAGGGCCCGCTTATGGGAGGCCATGGCTTCCCAATAGATGCCCGCGGTCTCCATCTCCACCGCCAGGAGGCCCATGTCCCGGTACTGCCCGGCGGCTTTGTCGTTCTGGTTATAGAACATATCCGCGGTGAACACGCTGCCCACCTTCACGGAAATGCCCCGGCCCTCCGCCAGTTCCACCGCCCGGCGCAGGAGACCGTAGTCCGCCTGGGGGCTGAGCTGGCCCGGGAACTGATACTGGATGCAGTAGTTGGAATTGGTGGAGGCGGTCATGGCCACCACCAGATCCCGCAGCTTCACGTCCGCGCCGATGCCTCCGGCGGAGCCGATGCGAAGCACAGTCTCCACCCCGTAAAAGCTGAACAGCTCATGGACGTACAGAGTCGCGCTGGGCACGCCCATGCCGCTGCCCATGACGGAGATGCGGCGGCCTTTGTATGCGCCGGTGAATCCCAGCATATTCCGCACGGTATTGAAGCATACCGGATTCTCCAGATAGGTCTCGGCGACCTTCTGGGCCCGCAGGGGATCGCCGGGCATGAGCACCACTTTGGCGATCAGGTCGGGATCCGCCTCGATGCAGGCAGAGGGGGAGGAAATCAGTTTACCCATGTTTACTCTTCCTTTCTGAACAGCGCCGCAAGGCTCTCTGTATAGGGCGGGCGGCAGATGCCTTTTTCCGTAATGATGCCGGTGATCAGGTTGTGATCGGTCACGTCGAAAGCGGGATTATAGCATTTCACTCCGGCGGGCGCCATAGGCTGTGCATACCATTTGCTGCGGATCTCCTCCGGGTCCCGGAGTTCCACGGGGATATGATCTCCGTCGGGACAGGCGGGATCGATGGTGGAGGTCGGCCCCAGCACGTAGAAGGGGATGCCGTAGTGCTTCGCCAGGATCGCCACCCCGGAGGTGCCGATCTTGTTGGCAGCGTCTCCGTTCATGGCCACCCGGTCGCAGCCCACGAAGCAGCACTGCACCCAGCCGTTTTTCATCACGATGGAAGCCATATTGTCGCAGATCAGGGTCGTGTCGATCCCGGCGCGGCTCAGTTCCCAGCTGGTGAGACGGGCGCCCTGAAGGAGCGGACGGGTCTCATCGCAGAAAGCCCGGAACTGCATCCCCCGCTCCCGGCCCAGCAGCAGCGGGCCGATGGCGGTCCCGTAACGGGAGGTGGCGATCGGACCTGCGTTGCAGTGGGTCAGGACCCCGTCTCCTTCGTGCAGCAGGCTCAGGCCGTATTCCGAGATGGCCCTGCACATGGCGATGTCTTCCTCCAGGATCGCCTGACATTCCCGACGCAGGGCATCCGTATCTCCCCCGCTCTCCTCCGCCGTACGGCGCATGCGCTTCAAGGCCCAGCTCAGGTTCACCGCCGTGGGACGGGAGGAATTCAGATAGTCCGCGTCCTCCCGGAACCGCTGCAGAAAGTTCTCCTTCGGATAGCGGAGACTCAGGATATACATGGCAAAGCCCGCGAAGATGCCGATCGCCGGAGCGCCCCGCACCCTGAGCTCCTTGATCGCCTCATAGCATTCCTCCCGGGTCTCCAGGGTGAGATAGACCTGCTGATTCGGCAGCTGGGTCTGATCCAGGATCACAAGGCTCCGTCCGTCCTCACTGAGACGCACATGGTCGATGACTTCCATTGGCTTACCCCCATTCTCGTTTTCCTGATTTATTTATAACACAGGGAAAATGGCTTGTAAAGCACAGGCCGTTCCGGTATAATATGAACATAATATACAATTTTGAGGGGATTCGGGCCGGAATTTTATGCGCATAGAACAGTTCCTCCGCCCTGTATCAAGGGCAGCCCGCCCCTGGGGAGGCCGAGAGATGGAATACAAACTCACCGAAAAAGAAAACTTTCTCCGTATGCTCTCCGGTGAAATGCCGGAATTCGTACCCCATTACAATATGATGGGATGGGGCCTGCGCAGCTCCGTACGCTTCTCCAAGGGGCCGGAGATCGGCGGCGGCTTCGTCAGCGATTACGGCGTGGAGTTCACCCCCGTCTCCGCGGCCGGCGGCGCGGCCCTCCCCACTCCGGGCAAGTTCATTCTGAAAGAGATCGAAGACTGGCCCGACGTGATCCATAACCCCGTCATCCCCAACGATATCGACTGGGAAGCCGCGGCCAAAAAGGACACGGAGAAATTTGACCGGGCAAACAAGCCCTGCTTCATGAGCGCCGGGGATTATTTCCAGAACCTGATGGCCTTCATGGGCTTCACCGAGGGGCTCTGCGCCATGTACGAATCCCCGGAGGAGGTCACCGCCCTGTTCTCCTACCTTCATGAGTACAATATCGCCCGGGAGAAGATCTATCTCCATTACTACAAGCCGGATATCTGGTATATCCTGGATGACAACGCCACCCGTATGAACCCCTTCATCTCTCCCGAGATGAACCGGGAGCTGCTGATCCCCTTCCAGCGGGAACAGGCGGAGCTGGCTCTGGACGCAGGCTGCAAGGTGATGATGCACGACTGCGGCCGCTGCGAGGACTTCATCCCGGACTGGATCGACATGGGCGTCTCCGCCTGGGATCCCGCCCAGGTGGACAATGACCTTCTGGGGATCAAGGCAAAGTATAAGGGCAGGCTCTCCCTTCTGGGCTGCTGGGATTCCCAGGGACCTGCCAGCTGGGCGGACAGCTCCGATGAGCTGCTGCTGGACTCTCTGGCGGAGTATGTGGATACCTATGCTCCGGGCGGCGGCTTCGCCTGGACCGCCAACGTCCTGGGCGCCGAGGGGGATGAAAACGTCAAGCGGAAGAACGAACTGGTGAAAAAGTTCTATGAGGACTACGCCAAGCCCTGGTACTATAATCACGCGTCCTGAATCCCGCATCGCGGCGCACGAAAGCGGGGGCACAGCCGAAACCGGCTGTGCCCCCGTACTGCATTCGTCAATTGACTTCCGCCTCCAGCGCATAAGAAACGCAGACGCCCTTATCGAAGGATAAAATGAACCACAGTTCCTCTCCGTACTTTCTGCCGACGTAGTACACCAGGCTGGTTTCCGGAGGATATACCGCACCGCCCTGCGGCAAAAAGCTGCTTCTTTGGCTGTCCTCCTCTCCCAGGAGGGCAACAGCCTCCTCCATGGTCATCCCCACCAGGGGATGGCGTTTATCCAGGCTGTTCAGCATGTAATGCCGGTAGAGAGGTTCATCCAGCCATCTCTGACGGGCAAAGGTGTGCCTGTACAGATGAAAGACCAGCATAAACAGGATGATCCCCGCAAGGATACACAGCAGAATGACCCCCAGCTGCCGTTTTTTGCTCGGTTCCTTATCCGTCATTTCCCCACCGCCCTTTCTCCCGGATACAGCGGGGCACGGCCGTTCGGCCATGCCCCGCAAGCTGTTTGATCCCTGTTTATCCCCGGTCCTCCAGGAGCGCGACGTCCCGCGCGCCGTCGAACTCCGGGACCCTGACCTCCACCAATTCCCGGCGGGAGGTGGGAACGTTCTTTCCCACGAAGTCCGCCCGGATAGGCAGCTCCCGATGGCCGCGATCCACCAGAACAGCCAGCTGGATGGCAGCGGGCCTTCCCCGGTCCATGACCGCTTCAATGGCCGCCCGGGCAGTACGCCCCGTGTACAGCACGTCGTCCACCAGGACCACCACCTTGCCGCTCACGTCGAAATCCATCTTCGTGCTGCTCACGGCGGCCTGGTCCCCGATCTCCTCCAGGTCGTCCCGGTAGAGGCGGATATCCAGTTCGCCCAGAGGGGGAGCAGAACCGGTGATGCTCTTCAGGTTTTCCCCGATCTGCCGGGCAAGGCTGCATCCCCGGCGGTAGATCCCCACCAGGCAGAGGCCTTCCACAGTTGTATTCCGCTCCAGGATCTCATGGCTGATGCGCATGAGGGAGCGATCCATGGCGGCGCCGTCCATCAGGATGGCTTTCTGGAGAAACATGCTTACCGATGGATGGAGGCGTTGATGCCGGTCATATCCGGACCGTCGTTCAGGTTGTTCCAGTTCCATTCCCGGCCGCCCAGGAACACGCTGGAGTTCATATCGTTGGACAGGTAGATCAGGATGGCTTCGGGGAACTTCATGCACATATCGTAGAAGAACTCCTTCATCGCCATCTCATTCACTTCGCCATCCTTGGTGATGCCGTATTTCGCCTTGACCTTGGCAAGCTCCTCATCCGTGGCCACCAGGTAATCCCGGGTGAATTTGTAGCTGCGCTCGTCGAAGGGCTCGCCGTGCTTCATATGGCCGGGGATGACCACCTCGGCCCCCAGGGCTTCCATCTTGTCCAGGGCGTCGATCCACTTCTTGCGGCCGTTGGCGCTCACCTCGCAGGTGAAGGGGTGGGCGTTGGAGAACAGCACGTCGGAGCCGATCACGGTGCTGATGGAGGGGACCCAGACCACGGTGTTGTACTGCAGATCGCCCCAGACCTGGGGGAAGACGATGATCTCCTCGCCCTCCAGCATGATCTTGTTGTCCGCGGGCAGGGGGGTCAGCTTGGGATAGCGGTCCTTGCGGCAGAGGTTCACCTTGCCGATGATGCTCTCCCAGTGCTCCACCTTATCGCCGAACTGGGCTTCGATGGTATCGATGTCCTCGGGCATGGCGTAGCAGATGGTGTCCGGGAAGGCTTCCTTCACGTGTCCGATGCCCCAGTAATGATCGGGATGGGCATGGGTGGCAAAGACGGCCTTCAGATTGAGGTTCCGTTCGCAGATCTCTGCGATGACCCGGTACGCATTGCTGCGGGTCCACTGGCAGTCCACCAGGACGGCGTCCTTTTCACCGAAGATCAGCGTGCTGACCACATTGAATCCGGCCTCGTCGGAAATCATCGCCAGAGTCTGCAGCTTTCCGGGGCCATGGGTATTCAGACGGACTTCCATACTCATTTTTCAGCTTCTCCTTTTATTGATGATTTGATCTGTTCTGATAATTCTGCTCCAAGGATATACTATCCTATTTATTTTACCATAGACGGCAGCAAAACCGCAAGACCCATATGATCCGATTTATCCAATGTTTTCCCGGTATCCCCGGCATACGTTCCCGCCGGCATTTGTGGTCATGTTCCGTTTTCCGTTCCGGCGATCCCGCCGCTCTCCAGGACGATGTCCTTCTTCCCCACCTTCTCCCAGGAAAACAGGGGGATCAGCTCCTCCGCCCTGACCGGTTCGAAGCGGTCCAGCAGTCCGCAGGCGTGCGCCAGTAGGCCGATCACCGTCTCCGGGCCGCACCGCCGCCGCAGGACCCCCAGGTCCAGGTCCGCGTCCCGCTTGGAAAGCTTTCTTCCCTCCCTGTCCGTGAGCATCGGCACATGATAATACGCCGGCTGCGGATACCCCAGGAGCTGCTGGAGATAGATCTGCCTGGGGGTGGAGCTGAGCAGATCGCAGCCCCGCACCACTTCGGTCACGCCGAATTCCCCGTCGTCCGCCACCACCGCCAGCTGGTAGACGAATACCCCATCTGCCCGGCGGAGCACGAAATCCCCGCAGGCGTCTCTCAGGTTTTCCTCATAGGGGCCGCAGACTCCGTCCGTAAAGGAGATGAGCAGATCCGGCGCCTCCAGCCGCCAGGCAGGGGGCGTTTTATGTTTTCTCCGCTCCTCCTCGCTCGCCTCCCGGCAGGAGGCGGGATGGATGGGGTGACCGTCGGAGGCATGGGGCGCGTTCACCAGGTTCAGACTGCCCCGGGTACACCAGCAGGGGAAAACATTGGCTTTGCCGCGAAGCGTCTCCAGGGCCTGTTCGTAAGCCGCCGTACGGCTGCGCTGGGGCGGGGTCTCCCGGTCCCATTCCAGGCCCAGCCAGCGGAGATCGCTGCGGATGCATTCCCCATTTTCTTCCGTACAGCGCAGGGTATCCAGATCCTCCATGCGCAGCTGGATCTCCCCGCCCCGGCTTCGGACGGACAGCCAGGCCAGGAGATATGCAAAGGCGTTGCCCAGGTGCATCCTGCCGCTGGGGGTGGGGGCAAAGCGCCCGACTGGCGGCCGGTTCACTTTCCTTCCTCCGGGATCGCCCGATAGCGCCAGGGTCCCGTCTCACGGTCCCGCTCCAGCAGGAAGCCCCGTCCGTTCTTCGGCTGCCATTCATAGCGGTTTTTGCCCTCATCCGGGAACAGATGGGCCATGATGGCGGCGATGGGTCCGCCATGGGTCACCAGCAGGGTATCCGGTCCCCGTTCCAGTTCACGCCAGGCTTCCAGCACCCGTGCCTCCATCATGGCGCCGCTCTCCCCGCCGGGGCAGACGTTGGCCGTGTTGTCCCCGGTGATCCAGGCCAGATACTCCGGGTCTTCCTTCATGGCCTCATAGCTTCGCATCTCAAATACGCCGAAATCCATTTCCCGGAAGCCGGGCAGCGCGGCATGCTCCCCTTCTCCGAACAGCAGGGACAGGGTCTCCTCTGTTCTGCGCATGCCGCTGGTGGCAAAGCGCAGCCCCGCCGCGGGCGGATAGTCCGCCTCCCGGCGGAGGGCAAGAAGCTCTTCCCTGCCTGCATCGGACAAGCTCAGATCCGTACTGCCGCAGTACAGCCATTTCTCGTTGGCTTCCGTCCGCCCGTGGCGGATGAGCATGCACCGTTTCATTTCAGCTGCTGCGGCAGCCCGCAGAAAACGCGGGTCACCGTGTCCGCCTTCGCGGCCAGAGCGCTGAGATAACGCCCCACCGCCTCCCGCCAGGCTCTTTGCTCCGCATCCATGGGGACGATACCGGAACTGATGTCCCTGCAGATGAGCACGGCGTTCTTCTTGAACTTCTGCGTAGGTTCTACCCCCTGGCGGAGGCAGCCCAGCACGTATTCCTCCAGGCGCCGGATGCAGCGCTTGGAGGCGTCCAGCTCCCCATTTTCCGTACAGGTGAAAATATCCGTATCCTTCAGGCCGTATTTTTCCCTGGCATAGGTCAGCTTGCCCTGGTACGCGCCGCCGATGATCAGGACCATGTTCTTCCTCCTATCCTCAGATGAGTGCCAGGACCAGCAGGCCGCAGAACTCCCCCACGGTCACCGCCAGCCCGGAGATATCCCCGGACATTCCCCCCAGCTGCTTTCTGCCGTGGAGGATGCACAGGGATGCTCCCGCCGCAGCCGCGGCGGAGCAGATGCCGGAAAGCCCCCAGATGATCAGCGGCAGCGCCAGGGCCAGCACCATCATGACGCAGACCGCCGCCTTATATCCCGGGGTGACGCCCTTTCGGAAATCCCCCGCATAGCCGCTGGTGCCCATGGGCTCCAGGGTCATCACTGCCAGAGCGGAGGGACAGCGGGAAGCCAGGGGCAGGAGCAGCAGCAAAAGGACCCGGCTGCCGGAAAGATCCGCCGAAGCCATCAAGGCAAAGGACCCGATGAGCAGCATGGCGACACAGATCACGGCAAAGGAGCCCACGTGGCTGTCCTTCAGGATCCGCTGCCGCTCCGGCAGATCCCGCCGGGACAGGATGGCGTCGCAGCAGTCCATGAATCCGTCCAGGTGGATGAAGCCGGTGAGCAGGTAAGGCAGGAATGCCAGAATAAGGCGTCCGAAGAGGCCCAGACCGCCGATCAGGCCGATCACCCACGCCAGCAGCGTCCAGATCCCGCCGATGAGCAGCCCGATGAGTGGGAAGCAGGCCAGCATGGCGGGACGTTTTTCATTATCCCACCGGGGATAGGGACAGGGGATGGCGCAGAACATGCCCCAGGCCATGAAAACGGGATCGTACGTTTCATACCGGCAGTTCCCCCTTATACAGGTTTCGGGTGCCGGAGACGATCTCCGCCACCGTATCGCAGGTACGGGCCAGGGCCCGGTCCACGTAGGCCAGACCCCGCCGGTACGCTTCCGTCCATTCGTCGTATCGGCCCGCGTCCCCGTAGAGATAGTCGCTGACGAAAACCACGTTCTCCGCATAGCGGGCGAAATTCAAAAGGTCCTCCGCCACCCGGGCCGGAGACGTGGGATCGAAGCTCCCATCCGCGCCGAACATCTCGTTGGCCAGCAGGGCGGTAACGCTGTCCAGCAGATAGCTGCCCCGGCCGCCGGTGGTCTCCAGGCAGGAGGAGATATCGCTCCCCAGCTCCAGGGTCTCGAAGCCCCAGCCCTCCCGCTCCGCCAGATGGCGGCGGATCCGGGCCCGGTCCTCCTCATCATGAGGGATCATGGTGGCGATATAATACAGGGGGCCGTCCCCCGCCAGTTTTTTGGCGGCGTGCTGGGCCAGGGTGGATTTGCCGTTCTTGCAACCCCCGGAAAGAAAGATCGTCATACCTTGAAACTCTCCCCTGCCCGGATCTCCTCCAGGTAATCATCGTTGATGCTGGCCTCCGCGAAGGTGGCCATCTCGTTCATGACGGCGCAGGCGGCGTCCATCACCTGGAAGGCCAGCGGGCACCCGCTCCCCTCGCCCAGGCGCATGTTCAGCAGCAGCCAGGGTTCCAAGCCCAGTTCCTGTGCCGCCAGCCTGTAGCCGATCTCATAGGAGGCGTGGCTGGGGAAAATATACTCCGCCGCCCGGGAACACAGCCGCCCCGCGCACAGAGCCGCCACGATGGAGATGAATCCGTCCGCCACCACGGGGATCCGATTCGCCGCCGCGCCCAGGAACACGCCGCACATGGCGGCCAGATCGAAGCCGCCCACCTTGCTCAGCACGTCCACGGGGTCATCCCGGTCCGGCCGATGCAGCTCCAGGGCATGGGCGATGACGCGCTTCTTTTTCCGGAAGTTCTCGTCCGTGATCCCGCCGCCGCGGCCGGTGACCTGCTCCACGCTGAGGCCGGTGAGGGCGGCCAGAACGGCGGCGGAGGTGGTGGTGTTGCCGATGCCCATTTCCCCCACTCCGATCACCCGGATCCCTTCCGCCCCGGCCTGATAGGCAAGCTCCGCCCCGGTAAGGATGGCCTGCAGGGCCTGCTGCCGGGTCATGGCCGGTTCCCGATACAGGTTTTTCGTGCCCCTGCCCAGGCTCCTGTTGAGAATGCCGGGGCAGTTATAGGGACAGGCGATGCCCATATCCACCACCTGCACGTCGTCCCCGAAGTGCTTTGCCAGGGTGGACATGCCGGTGAGCCGCCGGGTCATATTCACCGCCTGGGCGGCGGTGACGGTCTGCGGCGCGGAGGCGACGCCTTCCTCCGCCACGCCGTTATCCGCACAGAGAACGATGATCCTCCGCTTCTCCACTGTATTGTGCACCTGCCCGGTGATCCCGGCCAGGCGGATGGAGATATCCTCCAGTCTGCCCAGGCTGCCGGGCGGCTTCGCCAGCTCCGCCTGGCGCTCCCGGGCCTTTTCCATCGCCCGGTCGTCCAGGGGGCCGATGGAACGGAGCAGCGCTTTCAGCTTTTCTTCCATATCCAGATCCTCCTCGGTCGGTCCGACCTATCCTTTTATACCAGATTTCCCCCGCTTCTGCAACCGAAGGCCATTGCCCCTTCGGGGAGCCCACGCAGGAGGGGCGATTCCTTTCAGGGATTGCATTCCGGCTCCGGAAAACGTATAATGCAGTGCATTCCGGGAGGAAGGGAGTGTCGCGCATGGCGACCCATATCCGTTTTGTCCGGCCGGAGGACGCCGAAGAACTGGCGGGGATCTATGCCCCCTACGTCCGGCATACGGCCATCACCTTTGAATATGAACCGCCGTCGCCGGAGGAGTTCCGGCGGCGGATCGAGGGGATCCGGCAACGTTATCCCTATCTGGCTGCGGAGGAAAACGGTCGGCTGCTGGGGTATTGCTACGCTTCTCCCTTTAAAGGGAGGGCCGCCTATGACTGGGCGGCGGAGACCTCCATCTACATCCGCATGGATCAGCACCGCCGCGGACTGGGCAGACAGCTTTATGCCGTGCTGGAAGAGCTCCTCCGGGCTCAGGGGATCCTGGATATGCTGGCCAGTATCGCTTTGCCGGAACCGGAGGACGAATATCTGACCATGGACAGCATCCGTTTTCATGCCGCTCTGGGCTTCCGGGAGATCGCCCGCTTCCCCAACATCGGCAGCAAATTCGGCCGCTGGTATCACATGGTCTGGATGGATAAAGTCCTGGGTGAGCACAGTCCGGAGCCCCGGCCCGTCCTTCCCGTCTCCGCGCTGGGCTATGGGGAAGACGCAGGATTCTGAATCACCCGCTGTAAAAAGGCAGCAAGGCGATATGCCTTGCTGCCCCGTTGTTTCATGGCTCAGCGTGTAAGGATCTTCACCCAGCGGAAGCGGTTGCAGACGATGCTGTTGGGGATGCATTTCAGCAGCTGATCCGCCTTCAGACAGCAGTAAGTGACCGCCGGGGGAAAATGAAAGACGAAGGCGCTGAGCACGGCGGAGGGGATGGTGAACAGCCACATGAAGAGATTGTCCGTCATGGCGGCATATTTTGTGCTCCCTCCCCCGCCGATGATCCCGCTCTCCACCGGGTACTCGTAACAGGAACCGATGGTGGTGACGCTGAGGATCGTCAGAAACTGCAGGGAGAGGGATCGGGTCTCCGCAGAGATCCGGTAAATGCCCACGATGGGCCCCTTGCACAGGAACAGCAGGATCCCCAGGATCGTTCCCAGGGTCAGAAAGATCCCCTGCATGGTCTTGGCATAGGAGCGGACCATATCCAGGCGGCCTTCCCCGATGGTCTTTCCGGTGACCACGGAAGCCACGTTGGCGCAGGCCATGCCGAACACGGCAAAGACCTGGGAGACGGTCACCGCGATGCTGTTGGCGGCGATGACCTGGGCGCTGATGTGCCCCAGGACCGCCGTCTGGGCCGCCTGGGCGATCCCCCAGAGCAGACCGCTGACGATGACCGGCGTGGAAACTTTGACGTAATCCCGGAGATATGTCCCGTCCAGGGAGAAGATCTCCCGCAGCTTCATCCGCAGCTTTTTGTCTATGTACAGCGTATAGATCAGAATGATCAGCAGCTCCACCGTGCGGCTGGTAAGCGTCGCGATCGCCGCGCCGGTCACCCCCAGCTCCGGAGCCCCGAAATGGCCGTAGATCAGGCAGTAATTCAGGCAGGCGTTGATCACGATGGTGCTGAGAGACATGATGGTGCCGATCAAGGCGGTCTCCACGCTCTGCAGAGCGTACATCAGGGTATTGGATACGGCAAAGAGCAGATACGTCCAGCGCATGACCTTCAGATACCGAAGCCCTTCTTCGATCACCGCTTCGTCTCCCGTAAACAGGGAAAGCAGGGTCCTGGGCATGAATGTGGACAGAATGAAGAAGACGAGCCCGGCTGCGATCCCGAAGACCATGCCCATGGAGATGATCTTTTTGATCGGTCCTGTGCGGCGCTGGCCCCAGTACTGGGAGGCCAGCACCACGATGCCCATGCCGATCCCCGCAGCGATCTGCTGAAGCACGAACTGAAGCTGATTCACCAAGGTGGCGCCGGAGAGGGCCAGTTCGGAATAGGTGCCCAGCATGAGGTTGTCCACCAGGTTCACCGTCAGGGCGGCCAGCTGCTGCAGGGCGATGACCAGCAGCAGAGGGAAAAAGGTCCGGTAAAACGCCTTGTCCCTGGTGAAGATCCGGAGGAACTTGGGGTCCGCATCCCGGGGAAGCCGGGTATATGATTTCATGAGCAAACACTCCTGTTCGGATCGCATATTACGGGCGCGGCAGGATATGGCGCGAGGCGCGGCTGCTGCCGCGCCTCGGGGTTTCATTCGGTACCGATCAGCCCTTGCCCAAAGCCTGGAGGACCTTATCCGGGGTCGCGGGGGGATCCACCCATACGCCGATGGCGTTGTGGATGGCCATGACCACCAGGTGGGTATTGGCCAGGCTGTGGCTGATGCCGCTGCCGCCGTAGGCGCCGTTGCTGGCCCGGGTCTCCAGGAAGGCTTTGTCCACCGGGGGGACATCCGCCATGGTGGGCTTATGATAATCGATCATATTGGAGTTCAGCCGTACTCCTGTGTGCTCGTCATAGATGAAGTCCTCCAGGAGCTGGCACCCCTGGCTCATGTACATGACCTGGTCCACCTGGCTCTCCAGAGAGGTGAGCCGGATCACTTTACCCGGATCCGCCACCACACCGAAACGGAGGATCTCCACCTCGCCGGTCTCCTCATCCACCGCCACCTCGCAGTAGGCGGTGTTCATGGCATCCATCTGCCGGGCGCCGGGGCCGACGCTCCAGACGGACAGGGGAGGCTTCCCGGTAAAGGTGGCAAACAGGTTCTCGCTGGTGGCTTCCTTCAGGGGCAGGCCGACGGAGTGGTCCTCCTTCAGGCACACCAGACCGTCCACGATGTCCAGTTCCTCGGGTTTGCGCCCCTTCAGGGGATTCTCTTTTTTGGGCCGTCCGAAATCAAACATGCTGGGAGGGGGCGGGTTATCCGCCTGGCGGATGGCCGACTCCAGGATCTGCTTTTTCAAATCATTGGCGCATTCCTTGGTGACCCAGGAGGAGGCGGTAACGCCGTCCGAACCGCCGCCCTGGGGAGTGAAGGCCTCCCGATAATCGAAATCCACCGCGATATCTTCGTACTTTAGACCCAGCTCCTCAGCCGCCACCATGGCGTTGCACTCCACGCCGTAGATGCCCACGTGCGGGCCCTGGGTGGGAAAATGAACCACGCCGTCCCGCAGCTCCAGCTTCACGGAATAATTCATGCCGGAATGGCGGGGACACTGCTGATACCGGAAGCTGGCTCCGTGGAGCCGCCCGTCCGGCAGCCGCTTCGCCCCGTCCTTGTGCCAGCTCCAGTCCATGAGCTTGCGGCCCTCCGCGATGCAGGCCTCAAAAGAGGGCACCGGGTTCGTATCGTTCTTCTCCTTGGGACCGTGGAGATTCGCCTTGGCCACGTCGATGGGGTCCAGGCCCAGCTTTTCCGCGATCAGATACTCCGCCATGCTGATGATGTCCCAGTTGAAGGGGCAGTGCTGACCGGAGACGTACATCATTCCCCGGTTGGAATCCACGATATCCATCCGCTGCTTCACGTTGGTGCATTTGATGGAGGTATAGGGCCCGTAGGTCAGGTCGCCTGCGGTTCCGAAGGAGGAGCTTCCCCGCACGCCCGCGTCCGCCAGGGAATTATCGATGATGGCGGTGATGACCCCGTTATGGTCGAAGCCCACCTTCACGTGGCAGAAACGCTGGTTCATGAGAAAGTCGAAGGTCTCCTCCCGGGTATTCATGCAGCGCACGGGCCGGCCGGTGCGCTTGGCCAGCAGCGGGGTGATCTCCTGGCTGCGCCGGAGGCCCCAGTCGCAGTACCGCCCGCCCATGAACAGGCCTTCCTGGATCGTCTTTTCAATGGGCATATGGTAGGACCGGGCAATGGGCTCCCGGTTGCGAACGGCGCCTTCGATATGGAGGCTGGGTCCGCCGCCGTGGTAGGGATCATCCTCCCACCAGCCCAGGGAGCCGGGAAGATTGGGCATCACGGAGCCGTAGGAGGGCATATTCATATCGAATTCCAGGGTGAACTCGCTCTCCGCCATGGCCTTGTCCGCGTCGCCCTCGTCCATGCCTGCGTGGGAAACGTTCCCCTGCTTGGGGGGAAGCTCCGGCCCTCCGCCGCCGCGGCGGCCGAAGGTGGTGGGGGTGTTGACGCCGGGGAAGATGACCGCGGCATCCGGCTCCGCGCCTTTTTTGATGTCCACCACGTGGGGCAGGATCTCCCATTCGATCTCCAGAGCCCGCAGGGCTTCATCGCAGAGATCCTCCGTCTCGCAGACCACGATGCAGCCTACCTCGGCTCCTTCCATATCCGCGATATTGTCCAGCCAGGGCCTGGGTGCGCCCCAGTGCTCCCCATTGCCGACGAAATTGGCGATATCCGGGTCTTCCCAGGTGAGGATATCCACCACCCCGGGGATCGCCCTGGCTTTCGCAGTATCCAGCTTTATGATCTTTGCATTGGCGTAGGGGCTGTGTAAGAAGCGGGCATAGAGCATATCCGGCTTCACATAGTCCGCCCCGAACTTAGCGACGCCCGTCGCCACGGCATAGGAAAGCACACCGGGCAGATTGGGCTTGCCTACGACCTTGAATTCCTCCCTCAATCCGTTTACGCCTGCATAATCCGGCATAGCGCAGACCTCCTTATTCCGATCCCGGTCTGCCCTTTCGGTAAACCGGCATAGATTCCTTCAGTCTGGATTATACCAAATCACCGCGCTTTTTTCCACAGCTTTTTCACCCTTCGATTGCGTTTTTTAGAGAATAATGATACAATCCGACTAGACTATTATTCGGAAGGGAGACCTGTTTTCATGATCACTTCTATGGATACCGCCTTCTGTCTCAAGGGCAGGACCGCCATCATCACCGGCGGAGATACGGGCATCGGCTTCGGCATTGCGGAGGCTATGGCCCAGGAAGGCGCAAACATCGCCATCTTCTGCCGGAACGAGAAACGCGCCGCCGAGGCGCTGGAAAAGCTGGCGAAGTACGAGGGAAAGGCCCGCTTCTACCGCACGGATATCACTGATTTTGAAAACTGCAAGGCATCTGTGGACGCCGTCCTGGCGGACTACGGAAAGATCGATATCCTGGTGAACAACGGCGGCGTCGCTGCCATGGGCGGGGTGTTGGATTACCCCGAAGACCTCACCGAATGGTTCCGCTGCATCGACGTGGACCTGAACGGCGCTTTCCGCCTCTGCTACCTGGTGGGCAAACACATGCGGGACCAGGGCAAGGGCAAGGTGATCAACGTCACCTCCAACAGCGGCGAGATGTGCAACATTCCCTCCTTCACCCCCTACAACGTGGCCAAGGCGGGCCTGAACCGCCTCACCAAGTGCCTAGCCTGGGAGTGGGGCCCCTACCACATCAACGTGAATGCCATCGCCCCGGGCTACACCCATTCCAACCTTTCCTCCAACGCCCCCAAGGAGGTGGAGGAGATGCTGACGGAACGCATTCCCTACGGCCGTTACGGCGAGCCCATCGAGATCGGCGCTCTGGCAGTGTATCTGGCCTCCGACGCCAGCGACATCATGACCGGCGCCGTGCTCACTATCGACGGCGGATATTCCCTGGCTCGGTGAATGACTATTCATAAATCCCGCAAATAATTCAGTATATCCCCTTGACAGTGAATATTTATTCGTGTATACTGGGCTCCGTTCCGGAAAGACCGGTACAGGATCGAATGATAAAGGAAGAAGGAATATGACAATGAAGAAGATCGTTGCTCTGCTGCTGGCCGCCCTGCTGCTGACTGTTTGCTGCTTTGGCGGCTGCGCCAAGAAGGAAGCCGGGAAGCCCACCCTGACCGTCGCCATTTCCCCGGACTTTGCTCCCATGGAGTTTGTGGATACCTCCAAGTCGGGCCAGGACCAGTATGTCGGCTTCGATGTGACGCTGGCCAAGTACATCGCCCAGGAAATGGGCCGTGAGCTGGTGATCAAGCCCATGAGCTTTGACGCCTGCCAGGCCGCCGTGCAGACCGGCACCGTGGACATGTCCATCTCCGGCTTCTCCTACACCGCCGAGCGTGCGGAAAACTACAACCTCTCTGATTACTATTATGCCGGAGATAACGAGACCGAGCAGTCCATCATCACCATCAAGGAAAACGAGGGCAAATGGACCAAGGCGGAAGATTTCGCGGGCAAGACCGTGGGCGCCCAGACTGCCTCCCTGCAGATGAACCTCTGCAACGAACAGCTGCCGGATACCGTCACCATCAAGGAATTCTCCGATATCGGCACCGCCGTGGAAGCGCTGCGGAACGGCAACATCGACGCTTTGGCCGTGGCCAACGGCAACGGCAAAGCCATCATCGCCAACAATGACGGTCTGGCCTTCACCGGCTTCGATTTTGAGGTGGACGAGTCCGCCGAGAACAACGTCATCATGCTGAAAAAGGGCGCTGATGAACTCACCAAACAAGTGAATGAGATCCTGGCCAAGGCCTATGCCGCCGGTCTCTACGGTCAGTGGTACACCGAGGCCGAAACGCTTGCCGGCATCGATACCGCCGCCGAGATCGGTTACGACGACCAGGGCAACGTGGCCGGCTGACGCATATCATTCGTACATCCTCCCCGTCGGGCCTTTATCGGCCCGCCGGGGAAATCCATATCCCGGCAAATTTGAGTTCCGGAGGTCGGTACCTTGGACTTCTTCAGCAATATCGTCAAAATCATGCAGAAATACTGGTATGTATTTCTGGTGCAGGGCATCGGTTACACCTTGCTTCTGAGTCTGCTCACCGTTGCCTTCGGCGCGATCCTGGGCATGCTGCTATATCTGGGGCGCACGGTACGCGTCAAGCCCCTGAACTGGCTTTGCATAGCCATTGTGGAGATAGTCCGGGGCACGCCTATTCTGCTGCAGCTATATGTGGGTTATTTTCTTGTTCCGAAGATCCTTCCCTTCGATGTCACGGAGTTCACCAGTGTGGCTGTCGCCCTGTGCATCAACTCCGGCTGCTATGTTTCGGAGATCTTCCGGAGCGGCATACAGGCGGTGGACAAAGGGCAGACGGAGGCGGCCCGAAGCCTGGGGCTGAACAGCCGGCAGACCATGTTCCTCATCATCCTGCCCCAGGCTATCAAGAACATCCTCCCCGCCCTGGGCAACGAGTTCATCACCATCATCAAGGAAACCTCCCTGGCTTCCACCTTCTTCGTGGGTGAGCTGATGACCGCCTGCCTGAAGGTCCGGGGCAACACTTTCCTGGCCATGGAATGCATGATGATCGTGGGCGTGATCTACTTCGTGATCACCTTTATCCTCAGCAAGCTGCTGGGCGTGTTCGAGAGGAGGCTGAAGGCCAATGACTGAGAATCTGATCGAGACCGTCGACCTCCACAAGAGCTTCACCATCAAGGGCAAGGAGACCCTGCACGTGCTGAGGGGAGTCACCGAACATATCGCCAAGGGCGAAGTGGTGTCCATCATCGGCCCCAGCGGCGGCGGCAAGAGCACCTTCCTCCGCTGTCTGAACCTGCTGGAGCGGCCGGAGAGCGGCAAGATCTTTTTTGAGGGCGTGGAGATCACCGGGGAAAAGGTGGATATCAATCTCCACAGGCAGAAGATGGGCATGGTGTTCCAGCATTTCAACGTCTTTCCTCACCTCTCCGTCATGAAAAACATCACCCTGGCTCCCGTCCTCCTGGGCAAGCGCACCCAGGCGGAAGCGGACGAACAGGCGGAATCCCTGCTGAACCGGGTTGGACTGCTGGACAAGAAGGACGAGCACCCCAGCCGTCTCTCCGGCGGGCAGAAGCAGCGTCTGGCCATCGTCCGGGCTCTGGCTATGGAGCCGGATGTGATGCTCTTCGACGAACCCACCTCCGCACTGGATCCGGAGATGGTGGGCGAGGTGCTGGACGTCATCAAGGCGTTGGTGAAAAGCGGCATGACCTCTGTCATCGTCACCCATGAGATGGGCTTTGCCCGGGAGGTATCGGACCGGATCCTCTTCATGGACGGGGGGATCATCGCGGAGTCCGGGAAACCGGACGATATCATGAACAACCCCCAGAACCCCAGGACGAAGGAATTTCTGAGCAAGGTGCTGTATTGATATGGAC
>CAMZIY010000008.1 GCA_947307365.1 uncultured Clostridia bacterium | reverse complement strand
ACGCCGCTCTCGAATTTCATCCGGGAATAGGCGCCGTCTCCCTCCAGCCGGAAGACGATCTCCTTGATGCCCCCCAGCTCCGTCTCATTCAGATTGTCGATCTCGCATTTCCAGCGTTTCCGCTCGGCGTACATGCTGTACATCCGGAAGAGGGAATGGGCAAACAGCGCCGCCTCGTCTCCCCCGGCGCCGCCCCGGATCTCCACGATGACGTTCTTGTCGTCGTCCGGGTCCCGTGGCAGGAGCAGCAGACGGAGTTCCTGTTCCGCTTCCTCCGCGTGAGCGCGGCAGTCCTCCGCCTCCTCCCGGGCCAGGGTCCGCAGCTCCGGGTCCGTCTCCCCGCCCAGAAGAGCCTCGGCGCTCTCCGCCTGCTCCTCCCAGCGGCGCAGCTCCCGATATTTGCTCACCACCGGCTCCAGCAGCTTCTGCTCACGGGAGAGCTTACGCACCGCTTCCGGGTCGTTATAGCATTCCGGGCTGGATATCTTCTCCTCCAGCGCCCGAAACCGGGCTTCGATCTCATTCAGCTTTTCCCGCATCCCTCTGCCTCATTCCACGGCGTCCCACCGGGCGTACAGATCCTCGATCTGCCGCTCCAGCTCCGCTTTCTCCCGAAACAGCTCCTCCAGCCGCTGATAATCCGTGGCATTCTCTTCGATGAGCCGCTCCGTTTCCGCGGCCTTCGCTTCCGCCTCCTGGATCTGCTTTTCCAGCAGCGCCCGCCTCCGCTCGGGGGAGGGGCCGGAGGCTTTTTTCTTCGGCTTCTCCCCGGGTTCCTGCTTTTTCTCCGCCCGGGCGACCTGCTCCCGGCGCTCCTTCCGTTCCCGGTATTCGTCATAGCCGCAGCGATAATCCTGCAGCTGACCATCCTGCAGCTCCCAGATCCGGGTGGCGAAGCGGCGGATGAAATACCGGTCGTGGCTCACCAGCAGAAGGGCTTCTCCGTAATCCTCCAGGGCGTCTTCGATCCACTCCCGGGACATGATGTCCAGATGGTTCGTAGGCTCGTCCAGGATCAGGAAGTTTACGTCCGCCTTCATGAGGATGCACAGGCGCAGACGGGTCAGCTCCCCGCCTGAGAGATCCGACACCCATTTGAAGGCGTCCTCTCCGGAAAAGCCGAAGGCGCCCAGACGGTCTCTCGCCTCCTGAGGCGAACAATCCCCTTCGTACAGCATGGTGTCCACCAGGGTCCGATCCATGTGCTCAAAGCGGATCTGCTGCTCCAGCATGGCCCATTTCACCGACGGCCCGAATTTCACCACGCCCCGGTCCTCCGGCTCCCGGCCGGTGAGGACATGGAGAAGGGTCGTCTTTCCCGCGCCGTTGTCTCCCAACAGGGCGATGCGCTCGCCCCCCGTGACCTGGAGCTCCAGGTCGCGGAACAGGGTCCTGTCTCCGTAAGCCTTGCTGAGTCCATGGACCACCAGGGCGTCCGCCCCGCGGAACTCCGTTTCCCCGAAGCGGGCTTTCATCCGCCGTTCCTGCTTTGGCTTGTCCCCCTGCTGCTGCAGGCGTTCGATGCGCTTTTCCATGGAAAAGGCGCGTTTATGGAGCTTGTCCGCTCCCATGAAGGCCCAAAGATGCAGATCGTCCGCCGCCTTCTGCAGCTGGGCGATCTTTTTCTGGTTTTTCTCCCAGAGTTTCTGGGCTTCTTCGTAGCGCCGCTGCTTCTCCACCACGAAGAAGCTGTAATTGCCGCTGTAATGCTCCACGATCCCGCCGGTCATCTCCATGATGCGGCTTACTGCATGATCCAGGAAATATCGGTCGTGGGAGATGGTGAGCACCGTTCCTTTAAAATGGGCCAGGTAATCCTCCAGCCACTCCGTCGCCCGCAGGTCCAGGTGGTTGGTGGGCTCGTCCAGAAGCAGGATATCCGTCTGTTCCAGAATGAGCCGGGCCAGGTTCACCCGGGTCTTCTCACCGCCGCTGAGGCTGGCAAAGAGCCTTCCCCGGAGTTCCGGCGGCAGATCCAGGCCGTTGGCCACTTTGGCCAGGGTGAAATCCGTTTCATAGCCCCCCAGGGCTTCAAATTCCGTCTGGAGCCGATCGTAAGCCCGGGCGGTGCTCTCCCCGCCCTCAGCCATTTCCTCCCGGAGAGCGGCCAGCTTCATCTGAAGCTCATCCAGCCGCCGGAAAGCGCTTTTCAGCACATCCTCCGCTGTATATTCCGGCGGAAAGACCGGGATCTGGGTCATGACCCCTACCCGTTTGCCTGTGCCGATGACCACCTCGCCCGCATCCGGCTCCAGCTCGCCGGTGATGATGCGGAACAGGGTGGTTTTGCCGCCGCCGTTTTTCCCCAGGAGTCCCACATGCTCCCCTTCGTTGATCTCGAAGGTGACGCCCCGCAGGATCTCTTTATCCTGCTCGAAGGCTTTGCGGACTCCCCTGACCGAAATATCGACCAAAGACTTTACTTGGTACCGAAGATCCGGTCGCCCGCGTCCCCCAGACCGGGAACGATGTAGCCGTGATCGTTGAGCTTTTCATCCATGGCCGCCACGAAGACGTCCACGTCCGGATGATCCTTCAGCACTCTGTCGGCGCCTTCCGGCGCGCCGATGATGCACATGAGGCGGATATGCTGACCGCCATGCTGCTTGATGAAGCCGATGGCGGCGCTGGCGCTGCCGCCGGTCGCCAGCATGGGATCCAGGACGATGATCTCCCGGTCGGCAATATCGTTGGGAAGCTTGCAGTAATACTCCACCGGATTCAGGGTCTCCGGATCCCGGTACAGCCCGATATGGCCGACCTTGCAGCCGGGAACCAGGTTCAGGATGCCGTCCACCATGCCCAGGCCGGCCCGGAGGATGGGGATGATGGCCATCTTTTTCCCCGAAAGACGACGGACCTTCGCCTTGGCCACGGGAGTCTCGATCTCCACCTCTTCCGTGGGCATGTCCCGGGTGGCCTCGAAGCACATGAGGCCGGCGATCTCGCTCACCAGTTCCCGGAATTCCTTGACGCTGGTTTCCTTGTCCCGCAGGATGGACAGCTTATGCTGGATCAGCGGATGGTTCAGTACATGCAGAGTTCCCATTTTTCTATCTCCTTTATTCCCGTCCGGCTTCTTCGCCGGAACGCTTCAGTTTTTCCAATCTCTCCCGCTCCGCCTGGCTCAGGCGAAGATAAACCGGGTCCGGCTCGCCCCAGGCGCTCTCCGGCGCATGGGCGGCGGCAAGGGCTACGCCCCAGGCGCTCTGGATCCGGACCGGTTCCGGCGCCAGGGTGTATTCCATCCCTCTCCGTTCCATTTCTCCGGCAGTGAGCAAAGCGCCGTCCCCCAGCAGGACGGGGGTTTCATCCAGCTCCGGGAGCAGTTCATCCAGGCTCACCGCCCGATCCTCCCGCAGGCGCACCGGCCTGCCTCCCTCCGCCCGGAACAGGCCGTTATAGACCTGGCTCCGCCGGGCATCCATGACGCAGCACAGGAGTCTTCCTTCCAGATGCGCACCCTGCCAGGCCATGGCCTCCAGGGTGGAGACTCCGCAGCAGGGCTTATCGCCCCCCCAGCACAGGCCTTTTGCCGTGGCCACGCCGATACGGATGCCGGTAAAGGAACCCGGTCCCCGAGCCACCGCCACCAGGCCGACCTCCGCCATGCTTTTTCCTGAGCGTCGGAGCAGCTCTTCCGCCATGGGCAGCAGGGTTTCGGAATGGGTCAGGCCGCAGTGCATGAGACTCAGTCCCAGAAGGGATTCCCCTTCGTAAAGGGCGGCGGAGGCCGCCTTCGCGGAAGATTCCAGCGCCAGGATCAGCATGCGTCCCCCTCCTTCCGGGAAATGACGATCTCCCGATGGGTATCGTCCAGACGGCGAAGGGTCACCCGCACCGCCTCCGGTCCGATGGCCCCCTCCACCCGTTCGCTCCATTCCAGGGCACAGACGCCGTTCCGATCCAGATAGTCCTCCCAGCCGATATCGAAGAGCTCCTGTTCGTCCTGCAGCCTGTACATATCGAAATGGAAGAGTGGGATGCTGCCGGGGTATTCGTTGACGATGGTGAAGGTGGGGCTGCTGACGCTCTCCCGGATATCCAGGCCACGGGCCAGGCCGCGGACAAAGGCGGTCTTTCCCGCCCCCAGGTCCCCGTACAGGGCGACCACGCTGCCCGGTCCCAATTCCCCGGCCAGCTCCCGGCCGCAGGCCTCGGTCTCCTCTTCCGAGGCGGTATATACCCGTTTTTCCACGTTCGTCCCTGCCTCCTTCAAAACCAATAAATTATATCATGCCCCCGTCTTGTTTTCAACCGTAGGAGTGCCCTTTTCCCCACTTCCTTTTTTAACAATCCCGTCAGTTTTCACAAGTTTTTCATTGCTATTTTGACATAATTATGTTATATTATAAAAAACGGAAAGGACAGGAGGAATCCGACATGGCAGCAAAGGAACAGTTTCCGGCAGGCGCAAGCAAAAGTTTGAAATATTATGTCTACCGCTTGGTGGACCCACGCAACGGCATCACCTTCTATGTCGGCATGGGAAGCGGCAATCAGGTTTTCGCCCATGCCCAGGGCAATTTGCGGATCAGGCCCGATGATGAGGAGACCAACGATCTCCGTCTGGATCTCATCCATGAGATCGTCAATTCCGGGCTTGAAGTCCTTCCGGTCATCCATCGCTGGGGACTGGACGAGACGACTGCTTTTGAGGTGGAATCCGCAGTTCTGGATTGCTTCCCGGCGCTGATCGATAAACGGAAGGGACAGCACCACGACCGGGGTACCGGCAACGCGGCCCAGCTGGTGGAAGGGCTCTCGCCGGAGATTTATAAAGAGCCCCCCTTCAAGTACATCCTCATCAAAATCACGGATGAGAAGATCGCCCGCATGGCGGAGGAAGGGGAGGAGGATCCCATCTATGCCGCCTGTCACGAAGCCTGGAAGCTGAAGCTGGATATCGCTCAGGACTATGACTACGTCATCACCTCCGTCCGAGGCATAGTCAAGGGTGTTTACCAGGTGGTGGGATGGTATCCTGTCGCCGGCAAGGTGAATCGCATTGGCTTCCTTGGTTACCGGGCGGATCAAAAGGATTGGGACTATTATGTAGATAAGCGTATTCCGGATGTTTATCGTCGCCGGGGCGTGATCAATCCCGCCCAGTATTCCCAGCAGACGGAATGATCTCACAGGGGACCCGGCCTCCGGCGCGGCGGATACCGCGCCGGAGGTTTTTCCGTTTCTGCGCACTTGTCAACAACCGACGGAAATGATAGAATAAGGGCTCACCGGAAAGGATCCAGAAAGGGGGATGAACATGAAACAATGGCTGCGGAGATTCGGCTCTGTCCTGCTTCGCTCTGACATTCTCCTGCTCATCCTCTGTCTGATCAACGCCGTTTTCGGTCTCTTCATCCTGTATAGCGCCACCCGCACCTTCGAGACCGAGCGGTATATGACGGTGCAGATCGGCGCTGTGATCATCGGTGTGATCCTGTTCTTTATCCTTACCGTCCTGGATGCGGACCTGCTGACCCAGCGATGGTATATCCTGCTGGTCATCAGCATCGGTCTGATCCTGTCCCTTCGCTTCTGGGGCGTTGAAGGCGGCACCGGCAACAAAAGCTGGCTCCGTTTCTTCGGCATCGGCATTCAGCCCTCGGAGCTGGCAAAACTCAGCTTCGTGCTGCTTCTTGCCCGACAGCTCCGGTGGGCAAAGGAACGGCAAAGGGGCCTGAACGCCCTGTCCTCCGTTTTTATGCTCGTGGTTCACTTCGGTCTGTTTTTCGTCCTGATCATCATGATCAGCGCAGACTGGGGCAGCGCTCTGGTGTTTTTCATCGTCTTTGCAGCCATGTGTTTTGCTGCCGGGCTTCATCTTCTTTGGTTCCTGGCAGGGCTCGGCGCCATCGCGGCGGTAGCTCCGTATGTCTGGAGCCACGTGCTTTCCGAGTACCACCGGCAGCGGATCCTTGCACCTTTCGTTCCGGATCTGGTGGATCCCGATGGGCTGGGCATCACCTGGCAGGTAAACCAGAGCAAGATCGCCCTGGCCTCCGGCGGCATCACGGGGCATGGCTGGCTTCAGGGAGCCAAATCCCAATCCGCCATGCTTCCCTTTAAGCATACGGACTTTATCTTTGCCGTTGCGGGGGAAGAGCTTGGGCTCATCGGCTGCGGCGTCATCGTGCTGCTGCTCACCGTCATCATCCTGCGGATCCTCTACGTGGGACTCCACAGCGGAAGCACCCTGGATCTGCTCATCTGCATCGGCGTGGCCTCCTGGTTCACCTTCCAGAGCTTTGAGAACATCGGCATGTGTATCGGCATCGCCCCCGTGGTAGGCATCACTCTCCCCTTCTACAGTTACGGCGGTTCCTCCATGGTGGCCTGTTTTGCCGCAGCCGGTCTGATCTCGGGCATCCGGTTCCGGGCCAGGACCCGAAGCGGTTGACCCTATTTACGGCAAACGGGAAGCCGGTCTTTCGACCCGGCTTCCCGTTTTTTATTCCATGACAAAAGGGCTCTGTCTCCATCCCCGGTCCCCCCGCCTTTCCTCGGGATTTCGGAAAGCCAGGGCGTAGAGTCCTGCAGCCCGCTGTTCCAGCTCCAGGATGGGATCCCCTTTTCCCTTTGCCGTCCTGATGAGGACCGGCAGGCGCGGGGATGCCCTGTTGAGCACTTCCCTCCCCCGCTGATCCAGCGCCAGCACTCGGAGATAAGGCGGCAAACCCTCAGACATCTCCCGGGTGACCCCCAGGAACGCGGCCAGGGCCATACGCCGGATCCGGGCGGCGGGGTAGCGTTTCGTTACCCCCAGTCGGATAAATTCCTCCCAGGTCCCCGCTTCCAGAGCGGCTTGCCGGATCCGGTTCTCCAGCCCTTCTCCCCGGTCCGGGAGGGTTTCCCACTTTTCCTCCGGAAGACTGCGCAGAGCGGCCAGGATCGGGAGCTCCAGGTCCGCCGGTCTCACCGGACCTCTGCCCGCCGCCGCCTCTCTCCGGAAGACTTCCGCCGCCTCATCCGGCAGGCAGGAGAGATAATCCTCCCGCACCCGAATCGCAGAAGCGGGGGCATACTCTTCGCACCGCGGCATAGGGCATGGGCGGATCGGACTGTCCAGTCCCTCCAGGGCTTCCAGATAACTCATCGCCAGAATGTCGTTCCTCCGGCGCAGCTGGGGCACTTCTCCGTCCGACAGCCTTTCTGCAGCCTGCTGCCTGGCGGCAGCGAAGCCCAGCCCTGCGGCAAGACCTTCCCGAAGGAGCGGTTTCAGCTTTGGATCCGCCAGAAGCCGCCGGGCTGCCTGCAGTTCCGCAAGATCCCGGGATTCGCTGCCGAAGACCAGTTCCTCCACGCAGCCCAGACTCTCCAGCATCGCCGCCGCTCCCCGAGCGAACCCCTGGGCCGAGGAGATCGCCCAGGGAAGAGGCAGTTCCAGCACCAGATCTGCGCCGCAGCGCACCGCTGCCTCCGCCCGGGCACGGGCGTCGAACAGAGCGGGCTCTCCCCTCTGGACAAAACAGCCGGAGAGGACCGTCACCACCGCCGCATCGGGACCGAAACGGTCCCGGATCCGGGCGAGCTGCCAGGCATGCCCCCGGTGAAAGGGATTGTATTCCGCCGTCAGGCCGATAATTCTCATAAAATTTCTCCAAAATCCTTGTGTAAGCAGGAAAAATGGTATATATTAAATCACTGTGATTATTATGTGAAGCAAGAGGAAAGGATGATACGCAGCATGAAAATTCTGGTCATCAATGCCGGAAGCTCTTCCCTGAAATATCAGGTATTCAATATGGAGGACGAGTCCGTTCTCTGCAAGGGTGCCTGCGAGCGCATCGGCATTGCCGATTCTTTTATGAAGCACAAGCTGCCCGACGGACGCAGCAAGGAATACCGTGAGGATATGCACGACCATGGCGACGCCATCCGGCTGGTGTTCCGGGCGCTGACGGATCCGGAGGTCGGCGTGGTAAAGCATATGGACGAGATCGGCGCAGTGGGCCACCGGGTCCTGCACGGCGGAGAAAAGTTCACCGCCTCCACCCTGGTGGATGAGAAGGTCAAGGCCGCCATCCGCGAAGTCATCCCCCTGGGACCGCTCCATAACCCGGCGAACCTGGCGGGCATCGAAGCCTGCGAGGAGGCCATGCCCGGTGTTCCCCAGGTGGCCGTGTTCGATACCGCTTTCCACCAGACCATGCCCCCCAGGGCGTTCATGTACGCCCTGCCCTATGAGTATTACACCGATCATATGGTCCGCCGGTACGGCTTCCACGGCAGCAGCCACCGCTATGTTTCCGCCGAAGCTGCTCGGGTCTGCGGCCGGGAAGGCGATCCGGAATTCAAGGTCGTCACCTGCCACCTGGGCAACGGCTCCAGCTTTGCCGCGGTGAAGGGCGGCAAGTGCATCGACACCTCCATGGGCATCACCCCGCTGGAAGGCATCCCCATGGGCACCCGCTCCGGTTCTCTGGACCCCGCCATCCTGGAGTATCTGATGGGCAGAACGGGGATGGATATCCATGAAATGACCAATGTGCTGAACAAGAAATCCGGCATGCTGGGACTTTCCGGGAAGTCCTCCGACTTCCGGGATCTGGAGAAGGGGCAGGAAGAAGGCGACTTCCGCTGCGCCCTTGCCCGGGAGGTCTTCGTCTACCAGGGCCGGAAGCTGATCGCCTCCTACGCCGCCGCCATGGGCGGAGTGGACTGCGTCGTATTCACCGCCGGTGTGGGCGAAAACGACGGGGACGTCCGGCAGCGCATGGTGGAGGGCCTGGATTTTATGGGCATTGCCATCGATCCTCAGCGCAACAACGTCCGCAGCAAGCTGGCCGAGCTCAGCCCCGAAGGCGCCAAAGTCAAGGTGTGGATGATCCCCACGGATGAGGAACTGGTCATCGCCAGGGATACGGAAGCCCTGGTGGAAGGCAAAAGCATCTGAGCGCAGAACAGGATGATCGGATCGCCGGGAGTTCAACTCCCGGCGGTTTTCTTTTTCTCCGCTGCCGCCAGCAGGGCGGCTTTTTCATTGGGCAGCGCGCCGACCTGCACTTCCTCCAGCAGGGAGCGGAGCGCGCTGCCCAGGGAAACGCCGGAATAGCCCAGGGCCAGGAGATCGTTTCCCGTGACCTCCAGATCCCCTGTGGAAAAGCAGAATCCGGCCCGCAGCCGGGTCTCCAGTTCCCGTTCCAGATCGGCGAGCCTTTCCTCCGGCGCCGCCTGCAGGGCGCGCCACAACAGGAGCAGATCCCGAAAGGCCGCCTCACCGGTGCGGCCCAGGGCCAGACCCAGCGCCGCATCGTCCCCGGGAGGGGGACTCCATGCTCCGGCAGCCAGGGTGCGCACCCGGTTTTCCAGGCTTTTTGCGCTTTTCATCCTTCGGAGAGCGTCCGCCTTCTCCCCTGACGGAGAGCGAAGGAGCAGTCCCAGCCGCAGGACGGACGAGGGGGGGAGCCTGTCCAGCCGGATCGCCTCTTTCTCCCCCTCCAGGTCCCGGAGTTCCGGCAGCACCGGCTCCAGAACAGGCTTTGCCCAGGGGAAACACGCGCCTGCTCCGGGGCCATCCAGATAGAGGCAGATCTCCCGCAGTACCCGCTCCCCCGCCAGGGCAGGAAGCAGGTCCCGGCAGCGCAGAGCCGCAGCGAGGGTCTTTTCCTCCGGCCGGAAATCCAGGCGGGAAGCAAAGCGCAGAAGCCGCAGGATGCGCAAGGCATCCTCCCGGAAACGGGTCTCCGGCTCGCCCACGCAGCGCAGAAGGCCGCGTTTCAGGTCTTCCGCGCCGCCGAAGGGATCCAGCACTTCCCCCTGGGGGGACAGCGCCATGGCATTGACGGTAAAATCCCGTCGGGCCAGATCCTCCTGCAGATCGGAAACAAAGGAGACCTCGTCCGGTCTCCGGTGGTCCGAATAGCTCCCATCCTTCCGATAGGTGGTGATCTCCAGGCTGCGTTTTCCCCAGAGCACCGTGACGGTACCGTGGCGAAAGCCCGTGGGCAGGACGCGGCAGTCGGGAAAGCAGGCTGCGGTCTCCTCCGGTCGGGCAGAGGTGCAGATATCCCAGTCCTCCGGGTGCAGGCCCAGCAGGCTGTCACGAACGCAGCCCCCTACGGGATTTGCCTTGTAACCCCGGCTTCTGAGCCGCTCCAGGGCTTCGTTTACCTCATCGGGAACGGCAAGCTTCACAGCGTCTCTTTTCTGGCTGCCAGCCTGGCCACCTCATTGAACCGGTCCATTACCTTGCCGTAATTGCCGCGGATATGGGGGAAGGGGCAGCGGGAGCAGTCCTTGATCCCTTCCTCCGTATAGCGGTAATTGCCTCCGCACTTCTCCCCCAAGGCATACAGGGGGCACCAGCAGAAGAGGCAGTTGAAATTCTCAGGGTCATTTGTCGGATGGCAGGGGAAGCATTCGCATTCCCGGTTGCAGTAGAAAGCGTAGTGTTTATCCTTCCAGTCGTCCATAATTCTTTTCCTTTCCTGAATTGTCACCGGAATGCTTACGTGATACAATGGGAATAACCGGCCCGAAGGCCGTGATCTGACAGGAGGGATCCCCCATGGGAAAGACCGCTCTGGTCACCGGTGGCGCGGGCGGGATCGGCGCTGCCATTTGCCGCGCTCTTGCCGCGGACGGCTGGCATGTGGCCGTCGCCTATCATCATTCCGCCGAGGCTGCCGAGGCGCTGGCAAAGGAGATCGGCGGCCTCGCCGTATATGCGGATGTGACGGAGCCGGATGAGGTAGAAGCCATGTTCAAACAGGTGGGCGGCACAGACCTTCTGGTCAACAACGCGGGGATCTCCCGCTACGGTCTCCTTACCGATCTGACTTACCGGGATTGGAAGGACCTGTTCCGGGCAAATACGGACTCCGTATTTCTCTGCTGCCGGGCGGCGATCCCCCATATGGTGCACATGAAGCGGGGAAACATTCTGAACATTTCCTCCATGTGGGGCCAGGTGGGCGGTTCCTGCGAAGCAGGATACAGCGCTTCCAAGGCGGCGGTTATCGGTCTGACCAAAGCCCTGGCCAAGGAACTGGCTCCTTCCGGCATACGGGTGAACTGCATCGCACCCGGGGTGATCCGTACCCGGATGCTGGACGGCTTCACGGAGGCCGAGCTGGAGGAACTCCGGCTGGAGACCCCGCTGGAACAGTTGGGCACACCGGAAGACGTGGGTCATCTGGCGGCCTTTCTGGCCTCGGATCGGGCTAAATTCATCACCGGCCAGGTGGTGGGGCTCAACGGCGGTTTTGTGATCTAGAACAGCCGGAGCTGGACCTGCACGCAGAGGGCGGTGAGATTATCCCTGCTCCCTGCGCGGGCGGCCGCCTCTGTCAGCGCCTTTACCGCGGCTGCGGGGCTGCCTTTTCCCAGGATCCGGATCAGTTCCGTCTCCTCCAGGCTCCCGCTCACCCCATCGCTGCACAGGAGAAAACGATCTCCGGATTCCAGCTCCATCCGCCGGAAGAAGGGCTGCAGGGCATCCTCCCCCTGATCGCTGCCCAAATGGCGCATCAACGCATGCCTGCGGGGATCGGTCCTGGCCTCCTCCGGAGTCAGGTCGCCCCGGCGTTGGAGAAAGGCCGCCAGGGTATGGTCGCGGGTGAGGAGGCTGAGCTTTCCTTTCCGAAGGCAGTAGATGCGGCAATCCCCCAGATTGCAGATCATGGCTTCCCTGCCCTTCAGCCGGAGCACGGCCATGGCAGCCCCCACGGTGGCGTGCATTTCTTCTCCCCGGCGGCGCAGCTTTGCGTTCACTTCCTGTACATAAGCCTGTACGGCGTTCCGAAATGCATCCTGGTCCCGGACGCCGAGCAGTTCGCCGCTCTTTTGCCGCAGCAGATCCGCGGCAGTAAAACTGGCATACTCCCCCGCCTGTTCTCCGCCCATACCGTCGAAGACGGCCGCCACGCCTTTGGACCGCAGGCCTGCGGTGCGGGGAACGGTATCCTCGTCTCCCTCCGGCAGGAAGGAACCATCCAGGTAATAATTATCTTCGTTATCCGGTCTTTCTCCCTTGCGGGAATAACCGGCACAGGACCAGAAATATGCGGGCATCCGGCTCACTCCTTTTCCCAGTCGGGGAGGCTGGCTCCCGCCTGCACTCCTCAACAATATCAGTTTACCCCGCCCCGCTCTTTCCGTCAATGGCAAAGGAGGTGTTTCCCCTGAACGGCAAACCCGAAATCTCCCTCAGACTGCTCCTGGGGGGCGTCCTTCTTCTGGCCGCGGCGGCGCTGTGCTGTCTTCTCCTGTTCTCCGGTCGGGGAGCGGCGACGGCGGAGGTCTACCGGGACGGGAAGCTTGTGCGGCGCATCGATCTGGGGAGCGTGACTTCGCCCTATACCCTGGATGTGGGCGAGGGGAACACCCTGGAGGTGGAGCGGGGCCGGGTACGGATGCTCCGGGCGGACTGTCCGGATCAGATCTGCGTGCACCAGAGCTGGTCCTCCGCCGCCGCCAAGCCCATCGTATGCCTGCCCAACCGGGTCACGGTGATCCTGACCGGCGGCGGAAACGGACCGGACGGGGTGCTGGGATGAAGACGAAGACGCTTTGCATCCTGGCCCTGCTCAGCGCCGTCGCCCTGAGCATTTGGGCCGCGGAGGGGCTCATCCCCCCCATCGTTCCCCTTCCGGGGATCCGTTTGGGGCTTGCCAACATTCTGCTGCTGCTGACCTTGTATCTGTACGGGCGGCGGGAGACCGCCCTGGTGCTCACCGTCCGCCTGATCCTGGGGGCAGCCCTGGCGGGCACCCTGATGAGTTTTCTGTACAGTCTGGCAGGCGGACTCCTGGCCTTTGCCGTCATGGCCCTTCTGAGGCCACGGGTACGGGAGGCGCGGATCTGGGCTCTGAGCGCTTACGCCGCCGCAGCCCATAACCTGGGCCAGCTGCTGTGTGCGAGACTGCTGCTGGGGACTCCGGGGATCTGGTGGTATCTGCCAGCCCTGATCCTCTCCGGCATCCTCACCGGACTGTTCACGGGCTTCTGCGCCCGCTTCGCCCTGCCCCCGCTCAGAAAGGCGCTGCGCCTGCCGGGGGGAAATCCGTGACAATGCGGGACTTTTCCCCTCCCCCGCTTCACAAAATCATACCTGCGTGGTATACTTATCTTGTTTAATTCGGCAGATAAGCTTTCAAGGAGGTCGTCATGCGTTCGGAAAAATTCCAGGTCACGGGCATGTCCTGCGCGGCCTGCGTCGCACATGTGGAAAAGGCGGTCTCCGCTCTGGATGGGGTGCAGGAGGTCTCCGTGAGTCTGCTCACCAACTCCATGACGGTCAGCTGGGATGAGGACCGGGAATCTCCGGACAGCATCTGCCGGGCGGTTTCGGATGCGGGCTACGGCGCTTCCCCTTCCGCAGCCGCGGCTGCCGCCCCGGACCCCAAGGCGGAGCGGGCGGCCCTGGAGGATACGGAGAGCCCGAAGATCCTCCGGCGGCTCATTATCTCCCTGATCCTGCTTCTGCCTCTGATGTACGTCTCCATGGGGCACCATATGTGGAACTGGCCCGTTCCCGCGTTTCTGCGCCACAATATGCTCACCATCGGCATCTATGAGCTGATCCTCAGTGCCGCCGTCATGGTGGTAAACCAGCGGTTTTTCATCAGCGGCTTCAAAAGCCTGACTCACGGGGCGCCCAATATGGACACCCTGGTGGCCCTGGGCGGCGGCGCCGCCTTTGCCTACAGCACCGCGGTCCTGTTTCGGCTGGCTTCCTCAGGGGGTGAAGCGGACTACTATTTTGAATCCGCCGCCATGATCCTCACCCTCATCACCGTGGGCAAGCTTCTGGAGGCCCGGAGCAAGGGCAAGACCACCAACGCCATCCGCAGTCTGATGGACCTGGCGCCGGATACGGCCTGCGTCCTGCGGGACGGGATCGAGGTCCGGATCCCTGCGGAGCAGGTTCGGGTGGACGATCTCTTCCTGGTCCGGCCCGGAGAACGCATCCCCGTGGACGGCGAGGTGGTCTCCGGAGAGAGCGCCGTGAACGAATCCGCCCTGACCGGAGAAAGCCTGCCGGTGGACAAGGCTCCCGGCAGCCGGGTCAGCGCCGCCACCCTGAATCAGAACGGAGCTTTGACCTGCCGGGCCACCCGGGTGGGCGCGGATACCACGCTGCAGCAGATCATCGATCTGGTGGAGACCGCCGCCGCGGGGAAAGCGCCCATCGCCAAAATGGCGGACAAGGTCGCTTCTGTTTTCGTTCCCGTGGTGCTTTGCCTGGCCTTCATCACCTGCGCTGTATGGCTCATTGCCGGCCGTCAGTTCGGCTTCGCCCTGGCCAGGGCGGTAAGCGTTCTGGTGATCAGCTGCCCCTGCGCTCTGGGCCTGGCCACCCCCGTGGCCATCATGGTGGGCAGCGGCAAGGGCGCGAAAAACGGCATTCTCTTCAAGACCGCCGCGGCCCTGGAGGCTGCCGGGCGGACGGATATCATCGTGCTGGACAAGACCGGCACCGTAACCAAGGGTGAACCGGAGGTAACGGATCTGTTCCCCGCCCCCGGGGTTACCCGGGAGGAACTGCTGGCCGCCGCAGCAGCCCTGGAGGCCCCCAGCGAACACCCCCTTGCCAGGGCCATCCGGAACCGGGCTGAGGCGGAGGGGCTGAACCTGCCGGCCGTGGAGGGCTTCCAGGCCTTGCCCGGCCACGGGGTCCGGGGGATGCTGGGCGGACATGAGGCCTTGGGGGCCAGCGCCGCGTATTTCAGGGAATCGGGTCTGATGACGCCGGCTCTGGAGGCCGCCGGGACAAAGCTCGCCGAGTCAGGCAAAACGCCCCTGTTCTTCTCCCTGGCAGGCCGTCCCCTGGGCATTGCCGCGGTGGCGGACGAGGTGAAGGAGGACAGCGCCGCCGCCGTTGCGGAGCTGAAGGCCATGGGCATCCGGGTCCTGCTCCTGACGGGGGACAACCGCCGCTCCGCCGGGGCCATCGCGGAACGCATCGGCGTGGAGGGCGTGATCTCCGATGTGCTCCCGGGAGACAAGGAGGCCGTGATCCGCCGCCTGCAGGAGTATGGAAAGGTGGCCATGGTGGGAGACGGCATCAACGACGCTCCCGCCCTCACCCGGGCGGACATCGGTATCGCCATCGGGGCCGGCGCGGACGTGGCGCTGGACGCGGCGGACGTGGTGCTGATGAAATCCACACCGTCGGATATCCCCGCCGCCATCCGTCTCTCCCGCCGGGTACTGCGGAACATCAAGGAGAACCTGTTCTGGGCTTTCTTCTACAACTGCATCGGCATCCCTCTGGCCGCCGGAGCTCTGATCCCCGCCTTCGGCCTGACTCTGAGTCCCATGATCGGGGCAGCGGCCATGAGCCTGAGCAGCTTCTGCGTCGTCACCAACGCCCTGCGCCTGAATCTGCTGAACATCCGCAGCGCCCGGGGAGACCGGAAATGCAGCCCGGTGCAGCTGCCTGATATGGAGGAGTTTTCCGCCCGGACGAACGCCCAGGCGGAGGAAGAATACAAGGAACCGGCTGCAGAGCCGGAGAACAAGGAGGATACCATCATGAAGAAGATCATCACCGTGGAAGGCATGATGTGCGGCAACTGCCAGAAGCATGTGCAGAAGGCTCTGGCCGCCGTTCCCGGCGTCAGCGAGGCCGTTGTGGACCTGGACGCGGGCAAGGCCACCGTCACCCTCAGCGCCGACGTGGCGGACAAGATCCTGATGGACGCCGTCACCGAAGCCGGTTACACCCCCAAAGCCTGCGCAGCGGGCTGATAGAACCGCACCGGATGCGCACGGGGACCCTTTCCCGGACGGGAAAGGGTCCCCAAAGCTGTTTTATCGGTTTATTCCGCGATCTCCGTGAGCATTCGGCCGAGAATGGTATAGACGCAGGCGGGCCAACTGCCGCCCCCGCCGCCGAAGCCGTAGCCGCCCTTGTTCAGGGGGTGGATCAGGAAGGGCATCCCCTGCTCCATCAGGGCGGTGCAGTACCGCTCGGCGATGATCTTCCCCGCGTCCTTCCGCCGGGAGCGCAGAAGCCCCGCGCAGATGAACAGCATGCTGGGCGGCACGATGTTGCCCCGGGCGATGCTGCGGCCGGAGGGCTCGAACCAGTCACTGTCCAGTTCCTCCATGCTCAGGCCCCAGGGAGTGAGGAATTTCCCCTCCACCAGCAGATCCTCCGCCAGTTTATCCAGCACATCGGGCGGCAGCCGGTCCCCCAGCACCGCGGGGATATAGTGGATCAGGTTTTTGGACAGGATCTTTTCCCCGGTCCAGGGATCGATGCCCAGGAAATGCTCCCCGTCCCACATGAGCTCCAGCATCTTGTCCAGCATGGTTTTGGACTTCTTCTCCCAGGCTTCCGCCTCCTCCGGCTTATCCAGAAGGCGAGCCAGCTTTCCCTCCGCCTCGTACAGCAGGACCAGGTAAGCGGGAAGATCGGGAGAGGCCATCTGCATATGGTCGATGAAGAGAGTGCAGTCGTCAAAGCCGGTCTCATCCCCGTGCTCATAGGCGGGGATGCCGTCCCCGTCCTCATCCCGGCAGTCCAGGAACCACTGGCCCCAGCGGCCCACAGCAGTATACAGCTCCTCCAGTTTCTCCCGGGGAACCTCCTTCTTCAGATCCCGATGCCGCATGATCTCCAGGATGGACCAGCCGTGTACCGGAGGCTTGATCATCTGGGTGACGGTGGTCACATCGTTGTACAGGTCGGAAAACTGCCCGTAGGGACTCACCCGATCCAGAGGGCCCAGGAGCAGGTCGACAGCGGTATCCAGATGGGGCTCCAGCGCCGCGCCGTTCTGGCACACCTGCCACTGAGAGGCGATCTCGTTGCCCAGCATGACGATCATGGTGTGGTCGATGCCCGCCGTGGGGGCGGTAAGGAGAGACCAGAGGGTGTACTCTGCCCGAATCCGCCCCTGCTCAAAGGGTTCGATGAACTTGGGCATGGCGGCATAGAAGCGCTCCCAGTCCGCCCGCATATCCGCCTTTGCCTCGGCGTAGGCGGGATAGCTCTCCCGGGGATACGCGGCATGGGTGAACTCCTCCATGGCCAGGGTGAAGCGGCCGTCCGGTCCCGGCACCGTATCCGCCTTGACCTCCCCGCTGGAGAGCCTGGGTTCATCCCAGTACTTGTTGAAGCGGAAATCGGAACCTTCCAGCCCCTTGAATACCAGGGAGCAGGTCCAGCGGAAGGCGAATTCCCATGCGCCCCCCTTCCGGGGTTTCACGGTCTCATGCTGTTCACAGTTTTTCTCAAAGTGCAGGCCCATGCCCCTGTCCCCTTCCGCCATCAGGAGGGTGGGAGAGGCGAAGGTGAAGCGCACGTTCCCATACCGGGTGAGGAGAATGAGCTCGTCTGCCTCCCGCTGCACAACATAGGGCACGCGCCTTCCCTCAAACGTGGGATACAGGTCGATGAGCTTGTTGCCGTCCCGCGCACGGACCGCTCCGCCATGGAGGGTGGAAAGGGTCATGGAGGAGGATCCGTAGGAATTGGCCCGGACGGAAATGCCGAACCAGGAGCCGCGGCGCTTGAAGAGGCTGCCCACCGGCGGGAAAAAGCTCTTTACATCTCGGAAGAAGGGATCTCGTTCTGCCATCGTTCTGACCGCCTTTCTTGTTATATTTCTGCCTATATCATACCGTTCCTCCGCTCCTCTGTCAACGCGAAAAGCCTGTGCGCGGAAGCGCACAGGCTCTGTGTATGAATGCGAGACCGGGGTATGCTCAGTCCTTCAGCTTGTTCTGGGAGAAATACTCCCGCACCAGCTTGATGATCACCGGGCTCAGGGTGAGGACGGCGATCAGGTTGGGGATGGCCATGAAGCCGTTCAGCGCGTCCGCCAGGTTCCAGGCGTCGTTCAGGGACATGGTGGCGCCCACGATGGCGAAGAGGATGAAGACGATCTTGTAGCCGATGCTGGCCTTGGTGCCGAAGAGGTACTCGAAGCAGCGGGTGCCGTATAGGCTCCAGCTCAGGACCGTGGACAGCGCGAAGAGGGACAGGCACAGGGCCAGGATCACGGAACCGGTCCCGCCCATGACGGAGGCGAGAGCGGCAGAGACGATCTCAGCGCCGCCGCCTTTGCCCCAGTCCAGAGCCACGCCGCTGGAGCAGTAGCAGCAGAGGACGGTGAGAGCGGTGAGGGTGCAGATCACGATGGTGTCCATGAACACCTCGAAGATGCCGAAGAAGCCCTGCTTGACCGGGTTGGTCTCGCTGGTGGCGGCGTGAGCCATGGGCGCGGAGCCGAGACCGGCCTCATTGGAGAAGCAGCCGCGGGCGATGCCCTTGGTGATGGAGGTGGAGATGGTGATGCCGAAGGCGCCGCCCAGCGCGGCCTCCGCATTGAAGGCGCCCTGGAAGATCATGCCGAACACCTTGCCGATATGGCCAATGTTGGCAAAGATCACGACGAGGGCGGAGATGATGTATACCACAGCCATGACGGGGACGATCTTCTCCGTCACGGAGCCGATGCGCTTGATGCCCCCGAAGAGCACCAGGGCCACGATGACGGCTACGATGATGCCCACGATCAGGTTGCAAAGGGTGAAATCCGAACCCAGCGCGTGGATGGTGGAGGCGCCGACATTGCCGCCAAGGGCGTCGATGGCTTTGCCGATACTGCCGCCGATGGACTGGACCTGCGTGGCGTTGCCGATGCCGAAGGCGGCCAGGCTGCCGAAGATGCAGAAGAGCACGCTCAGCCAGCCGAAGCCCTTGCCCAGGCCGTTCTTGATGTAATACATGGGGCCGCCGACCCAGTCGCCCTTGTCGTTGCGCTCCCGGTAATGGACCGCCAGGGTGACCTCGGCGAACTTGGTGCACATGCCGAACAGGGCGGAGAGCCACATCCAGAAGACGGCGCCGGGACCGCCGATCACGATGGCGCCGGTGACGCCGGCGATGTTGCCGGTACCCACGGTGGCCGCCAAAGCGGTGGTCAGGGCCTGGAGCGGGGTGACCTCGCCCTTGCCCGCGGTCTGCTTCTTGAACACCTTGCCGATGGTGTTCCTCATGGCATAGCCGAACTTGCGGAACTGCAGGAACTTGGTGCTGATGCTGAGGATCAGGCCGACGCCCACCAGCAGGCAGAGCACGACGGAACCCCAGGCGATGTCGTCCAGCTTGGTGATAAAGTCGCTGAGTGTCATACTTTTCCCTCCAACTGTATATTTCAACTTAATGGGACACAACGTTAAATCATATTGTACACGAAGTCTGCGCTTTTGGCAAGCATTACGGTAAATCGACAATTTACAAATCGGCAAAAGAAAAATCGCCGGTCCCGGAGGAATCGGCAAAGCACACGGAGACGCCCGCCCGGCAGGCCGGGTCGGAGTCTCTTGCTTCTGTCCTTTTGCCTGAGAGATTCGCCCGTTCCGGGCTTGCCCCTTCGGCACCCGCGCAGGGCGGGCTTCTCCAGAAATTCATCCATCTGCAGTCCCGCTCCCGGTCGGAAGCGCCTGAGAGTGTTACTCCTTCGGCAAGCCATCTGGCTGTTTTCCTGCAGACTTCGCATGACAAATATGGAATTATGTGTGGGAGTCTATCACACCTTGTTTGGATATGCAAGGGTCTTTTCCCATTTCACGCAAAAAAAGTTTGCGTTTCTCAGTTCGCCGGTTTATGATACTCATATCAGAATAACGGAGAGGCAGGAAAAGAGTATGGAGAACCAGGATCGCCGGGAAACGCTGCAGGAACTGGAGCAGCGCTTCATCTGCACATCCGATCAGCGGAAGACCAGCAGGAAGGAGAGCTGGGATCTGCGGGCGGCGGATTGGGATACCAAGTACCGCCGGGAGGATGAACGGGCGGAGCACGAAGTGCGCATCCGGGACGTGGCCGCCTGGCTGAGACAGCGCGGGCTCCTTGGAGCGGATCAGGACGTGGCGGATATCGGCTGCGGTCCCGGCCGCTTCGTTGCGGAATTCGCCCGCACCGCCCGGAGCGTCCTGGGGGTGGATATCTCTCCCAAAATGGTGGAGTACGGCGAAGCCTGGTGCCGGGAGCTGGGACTAGCCAATACCCGCTTCGCTGCGGCGGATTTCGCCAATGCGGATATCGCCGGCCTGGGCTGGGAGAACCGGTTCGACCTGGTCTTCTCCTCCATTACCCCAGCGGTGAGCACCATGCAGGGCCTGGAAAACCTGATGCGCATGAGCCGCGGCTGGTGCTTCAACGCCAGCTTTGTCTATGACGACAATCCCCTGCATACGGATATGATGCGCACGCTCTTCAGGCGGGAGCCCAGAAGACACAAGACCAGCCACTCTCACTGGTTTTATGAGCTTTTCAGCCTGCTCTGGAAGCGGGGTTACTACCCCGAAACCTTTTACTATACCCAGCTGAAGTCCGTGCATCTCCAGCCGGATCTGAACACCGCCCTGCGGCTTGCCCGTTTCCTTCTGGAGGAGGATGAGGCGGATGAGACCGCCGTACGGAAGGTGCTGGATTATCTGGAAAAGCACGCGGACGGGGACGGAACCGTCACGGAGGACAGCGAGTGCCGCTACGGCTGGCTCCTGTGGAACGTGCAGGATCGTCATCCGCGGGAATGATGGGGAGGAAGCCGTCGAATTGAAACGCCGCAGATTCTGGCTGGGCCTTCTGGCTCTGCTGATCCTTCTGACCCTGGGCTTCATCTGGGGCAATTCCATGAAGAGCATCCCGGAGTCACAGGCCGTGAGCCTGTCGCTCCTGAGCCGGATCAAGCCGCTGCTGGATGCCGTTTTCGGTCCGGACCGGATCACGGATCATATCATCCGGAAGACCGCCCATTTCTGTGAATTCGCCCTGCTGGGAGCGGAGCTTCGGCTGCTGTTTCTTCTCCTGGGTCAGCGGGTCCTGCAGGGATCGGCGAATTCTCTGTTTGCCGGTCTCGCCGTCGCCGTTGCGGATGAGACCATTCAGATCTTTTCCCGGAGAGGTTCCCAGGTGGCGGACGTGGTGCTGGATTTTGCCGGTGTCCTTTTCGGTGCGCTGGCGATCGTGCTCATCGCGTATCTCTGCCGCCGCAGGCGGGAACGGAAGCGCTGAAGGATCCCGTCGTGTTCAGGGCGAGTTTCTTCAGGACCTCTGCTCCCACCGGAGCCGCGTCCACGCCGCACAGCCGGTGATCGCCTGGCATAAGCCGAAAACAAAATAGGCCGTGGACATCAAGTTCAGCGGGAACATATAGAACTGGATGCAGATCCACAGCATCAGGGTCACGCCGAAGATCCCGCCCAGGATCACCCCGGTCTTCTGCTTTCGCAGCAGCAGGACCGCAGCGGTCAGATTCGTCAGTCCGTTCACGATCAGCAGGGCAAAGCCTGAAAACAGGAAATCCCGAAACAGGACGTCCGCAAAGGGCAGGACCCGGAAATAGGGCAGCATCCCGTCCATGTGCAGGGTCTTTCCGCTGGGATCGATCATCATGCTCAGGCCTCCTGCCGCGGCGCCGATGCCGATGAAAAGCGTCCAGAAGATCAGCCATCTCCGGGCTGTATTGTATTGCGAATTTCTTTGTTCCATCCGTTCCCCTTCTCTGTCTTCCTCCTGACCGTCTTCAAAACCCGATGGAAGCATCGGTTTTTTTCTTTTTCAGTCCAGCTCCAGACGCATGAGCACGATCTCCTGCCAGCCGCTCTGCCGGGAGCGGAATCCGCGGGGGTTCCGGCCGTATTCCGTAAAACCTGCGCTCCGATACAGCCGGACGGCCTTTTCGTTCGCAGCGACGACTTCCAGTTCCAGCTGCACGTAGCCCGCAGCTGCGGCGCATTCGATGCAGGCTTCCGTCAGCGCCCGGCCGATGCCCAGGCCCCACCAGGCCTGATCGATACTGATGCCGAAGGAGGCCCGGTGCCTGATCTTTTCGGCCGACCCCAGTGCGTCGACCCCGGCCGTCCCGGCGATCACACCGTCCGCCTCGGCCACCAGCTCGATCTCCCGGCTGCTTTCTCTTTTCTTCTTCAGGTATTCTTTTTCCTGCTCCACGGAAAAGGAGGTCTCTTCCGGATACGTCGTCAGAAAATCCGTCTGCCCGTGGGTCAGGATGTAGTTATCCCGCACCGCTTGGGCGTCCTGCTCGGTTCCGTTTCTGATCACGCAGGTCCCGCCGTTCTTCAGCGAGACCGTCTTTTTGTATTCCATCGTGTATTCCTCGTCTTTCTGTACTCGGATCTCCCTGCAGCTGAGAAAAACCGGATCACTATCAAAGCGCTTAAATGGCGTTCAAGCGCTCAGCGTGGCGACAAAGTCTTGTCACCACGCTGAAGTAAGTTTTTCGAACAAGGAATATGGAATAGATCGTTCGAAAACTTTTGATCGAACGCGAAAGACACCCCTGATCGGTTTCTTTCACACTATCTTCCTATCCGGTATCGTACCGTTTGCGGGTTTGTCTATAGTCTGAGCGCTTGAATCGTATTCAAGCGCTCTCAATTTACGCATTCAATCCGGCATATCTCAGAGTTCAGGCGGCTCAATCGTCCTTTTTCTTCCGGATCCGGTCAAGGAATCCCGCAGTGATGATACCGGCGGGCAGCGCGATGATGGCGATACCGAACACAGAGGAGAGCATGGAGATCACCCGTCCCGCTGCGGAAACCGGGTAAATATCGCCGTAGCCCACCGTCGTCAGACTCACCGTGGCCCAGTAGACCGCGTCAAAAAAAGTCGGGAACGTCTCCGGCTCCACGTTGAAGATCACAAGCGCGCAGATGAAGATATATCCGAGGGCAAGCAGGCAGACCGCATACAGAGCCGAGCGCTGCTCCTTGATGATTTCCAGAAGCATGGAGATGCTTCTGACGATCCGAAAAGACTTGAAGATACGCAGCACCTTTACGCCTCGTACGAGTCGCAGCAGCCGCAGTAGGTGCAGCGGGAACGTTACGGGGATCAGGTATGAGAGGATCGCCAGCAGATCGCAGATTGCCATCGGTCCGAGGGGGTAACGAAGGAAGGACATCGCGCCCTGCTTCATCCGCAGGTCCGCCGTTCCCAGCCGCAGCAGATAATCCGCCACGAAGAGGATCAGCGTGACTGTTTCCAGAACCCGGTACGTCTCGGGCGGTTCTCTGGAGGCAAGGGGGATCATGCTCGCCACGATCACCGCGAACATCCCGAAAGCGTAGATCTTGTTCCCGATCGTGCTCTCCTCAGCGGGTTCGATCAGGCTCAGTATCCGTCTGCGAATCGCATCCATGTTATCGTTTTCCTGTATCCATACTGTCCAAAAACGCCTGATACCGGTCGCAGATACCCTGCACGTCTCCGCCGTATTCCACTTGCTCCCCCTTCTCCAGCCAGAGGACCTTATTGCACATCGCCCGCACCTGGTTCACCGAATGGGTCACCAGGATCGTCGTCGCGCCGCCGTCGATGATCTCCCGCATCTTGGCCTCGCTCTTTTTGCGGAAGGCCCCGTCGCCCACTGACAGCACCTCATCCAGAATGAGGATATCCGGCTGGACCAGGGACGCGATGGAGAAGGCCAGCCGGGATTTCATGCCGGAGGACAACTGCTTGAAGGGCCGGTCCTGGAAATCCTTCAGCTCCGCGAAGTCGATGATCTTGTCATAGGTCTCGTCCATGAATTTCCGGGTATAGCCCAGCATGGCGCCCCGGAGATAGGTGTTTTCCTTGACCGTCAATTCCTTGTCGAAACCGCTGGCCAACTCCAGCAGCGCGGCGACGCTGCCTTTGCGCGTCACCTTGCCCTTCGTCGGCTCCATGATGCCGGTCACCGCCTTCAGCAGCGTGGATTTCCCCGCCCCGTTCCGGCCGATGATCCCCAGCATATCTCCCTTTTCCAGGGAAAAGGAAACGTCCTTATCCGCCCAGAACGACTTTACATGGTAGTTGTGCGTCGCCTTGCGCATCAGGTATTCCTTGAGGCCGATATCCTTGAAATCCCCCGTTTTGTAGCGGATGGAGACGTTTTTGACTTCCAGTATCATGATTCATTCCTTTTGTCCGGCGTCCTCAATTCTCCGTACGGTCGTGTGCGGATCATGCGGAAATCTGTTCCTGCCGTTTGGCCCGAAGCTTTTGAATGCCCAGCGCGATCCAGTCTGTGACATACATCAATATGACAGAAACGATCAAGCATACGTCGAGCACAAACCAGTTGTATTTGGGGGAAAATTCTTCGACGCCCATCCATTCCCGCCATGTGACTTTGAGCATTGTATGGTAGATAAAAATGGGGAGCGTGATCTTCCCGAGATAGCGCGTCAGCTTGCAGTCCGGGACGGTAAAACCAAGTCCCGTGTAGGACATGAGGATCCCGATTCCAAGTAACAGCAACGCATGGAGATCAAAATTTTTGGCAAACGAATGGCCTAACACATATTTTTGGGCATACAGAAGAGGAACGACGTAGCAGGTCACCTTGCAAAAAGTAAGAAGCGTCCGATTCAACGGGTGCCGCGCGCGTTTCATGAACGCCGCGTTCCCCGTGATTTCAGATGAGATATAGTAAAGCGTCCCGCCGAAAGCGAGCTCCGAAACTGCGCGCAATATGCCGAAATAGGTTAAACCGGTCCAGGCATTGTTTTCTCCGATCGTTTGATTGGTGGTATATTCATAGCCCAGGATGAAAAGCGTCAGGATGGGGAAAACGATCTTCACCGCAAAGCGGTGATTCCGCAGAAGGATCGGATAGAGAATGAACATGGCGATCAGCATCGCCGACAAAAACCATGTGGAATTGATGTAATTGGCTGTTGATACTCCATTGATGCCGAAAAAAGTCAAAGTTAGCGTCGGGATGGATTTCAGTAAACGCATCACAACGGTCGCTGCAGACAGCCTGTTAACGAGCAAGGAGCGCACGAATACCCGAATAACAAACGCAACGAGATAATACTTGTAAAACGAACGGAACTTTCTCCGCATAAAAGACCAAGTCTCATCCGCCACAAGCCCCAGGTCCATGCCCCCGCCTTCCGTGCTTTTCACCCACTTCTCCGCATGCCGCGCCATCAGCAGGCCGGCCAGGACGAAGAAAAACTCGACACCGATTCCGAAGGGAAACGTACCCGTATTGAAATGGTATAACACAATCTCAAGGATGAATACCATGCGAAGCAGGTCCAACTCGCCGCTTCTCTTATTCCCCATCATTCATTATCCTCTCCGGTGCGCGTATTCCGCGCCGTTCAGCGATCCAGGTTCCACATGCAACAGATTGGCTTGATACACCGAACAGGCGCAAATCATGCGGACAGATTTTCTCTTCGCGCTTCCCGGAGTTTTCTGATACACCACGCAAGGAAGTCGGTAAGATACATCAGCACTACAGATGCGACCACACAGACGCCGACCATGATCCAGGCATATTCCATCGTAACCGAATCTACGCCCAACGCTTCCAGCCAGGTGGCTCTCAGCAGCTTATGGAATATGTAAATGGGAACGGAAATTCTCCCAAGATATCTTGTGAATTTGCAATCCGGGATTGTCCATCCCAAGTCGGAGAAGGTCAACAGGATTCCTATCCCAAGCAAGAACAATGCATGCAGATCAAAACCTTCTGTAAACTTCATACCAAATCCCGTTTTATGTGCGTACAGCAGGGGCACACCATAACAAATCACCCTGCACAAGGTAAGGAGAATCCGATTGATCGGGCGCTTAAAATGCTGCATCAGCCTTTCGTTCCCCGTAATCTCCGTAGAAATATAATAGAGTGTAGCCCCAAATGCAATCTCTGAGACGGCTCGAAAAATACCGAAATATGTCAAACCGGCCCACTTATTCCATACGCCGATAGTCTCGTTTGCGCCGTATTCGTAACCCAACAGGAAAAGTGTCAGGATTGGAAAAATGATCTTTACCCCGAAACGATAATTTCTAAGGAGGATCGGGTAGAGGACAAACATGGCAACCAGCATGGCTGACAAAAACCAGGTTGCCTGGATATAATTCCCTACCGACGTCCCGCTGATTGCAAAAAAAGAAAGAGAAAGCGTTGGGATTGATCGAAACAGACGCATGATTATTGTTTTCGCAGGCAGACAATCTACAATAACGCTGCGAACAATGACCTGGAATGCAAACGCGCAAAGATAGTATTTATAAAATGCGCGGAACTTTCCCTTCATGAACGACCAAGTCTCATCCGCCACCAGGGAAAGATCTTTGCCTCCCCCCTCGACGGATTTGCTCCATTTCTCCGCATGCCGCGCCATCAGCAGGCCGGAAAGGGTGAAAAAGAACTCTACACTGATACCAAAGGGGGAGAACTTTGTCTCTTCGAAATGATGCAGTACAACCATGATCATGAACACGAAGCGGAGCAGGTCCAGCTCGCCGATTCTCTTTTTTGGCATGCTCTGTTCTCCTCTCAGATGCGCAGAATCCACGCTCAGACGTAATACAGGAATTTTGTGTTGTTCTTCTTATACATCCAGCAGCCCAAACCCAAAGCGACCAGAACGTCCACCGCGATCAGAAGGTGGAAGCGGATGTCGGGAACTGCGTTCTCGATGATGACGCTGCGGAAATAGCGGATAAAGAGATACAGGGGATTCAGCAGGAAATACTGCTGCGCCTGCTCGGAAAACCGGTCCACCGTATAGAAGATCGCGGACAGATACATGAGCAGGCGTGTAAAGATCTCATAGAGATACTGGGTATCCCGGAAAAAGATGAACAGCGCGGACAGGATCATCCCCACCCCGATATTGAACAGCACCAGACAGATGATCGGGTAAAACAGCGAGAAGTATCTCAGCGACGGGGTCAGGGTATCAAAGGCGACAAAGATGAACAGGATCACCAGGGTCAGGAGAAAGCTGATCAGCGCCTGGACGTTTTTGGACAGCAGGAACAAATACTTCGGCACGTTGACCTTGGTGAAGATCCCGGAATTATCCATCAGCGAACGCATACCACCCTTGGTGGCCTCGGTGAAATAGTTCCAGACCAGAACGCCGCAGAACAGATAGATGGAAAAATGCGGCGTGGTCTTTCCGTAGAGCTCTGTGAACACCAGCTTGAGCACGAGCAAAAGCAGCAGGGGCGAAAGCAGGCTCCACCCGATCCCAAGAACCGTACGCTTGTATTTGGTTTTGAAATCCCGCTTGACCAGTTCCTCAAAGAGGAATCGGTGCTGCATCAGCTTTTTGATCATCGGCGATCACCCATTGCTTGCAGAGCGGATCTGCTCCACCGTGCGCCGCAGGCCCTCGTCCATGGCGACTGCGGGTCTCCAGCCCAGAGCGCAGAGCCTGGTCGAATCCAGCCGGACGTCCTGGAACGTGGAAGCTCCTTTCGTCTCCAGTTCATCGGGGAGATCGAAGATCACCTTTGTCCCCGCCACCTCCGCCAGCTTCCCGGCCAGTTCCCTGAGCGCAGGCGTCTGGTTTTTGTCCGCAATGTTATAGGCGCTGCCGGACTCCCCTCTTGTCAGGACATACAGCAGCGCGCTGACGATATCATAGATATACAGATAGGAGAAGGTCTGCTTTCCCTCGCTCTTGAGGATGATATCTTCCCCCTGGGTCGCTTTCATGATGAACTGGGAGATAGCCTTGCTGTCCGTCAGCTGCATCGTGGGGCCATAGATGCGGCAGAGCCGGGCGGTCACGAAGTCCACGCCCTTAGCCTCCCGGTATGCGTTGCACAGCGCCTCGCTGGCACGCTTACCCTCGATGTATCCCGCCCGCAGGGTGTTGCAGTCGATATAGCCGCAGTCCTCTTCATCCAGATACGGCTTCCCGCTCCGGTTATCGCCGTAAACGTCCCCGGAGGAGGTGAACAAAAAGCGGCATCCGGGCATCTCCGATACCATATCCAGCAGATAATAGGTGCCCAGGATATTGGACATTTCCGTCCCGATGGGATCACTGGCGTACAGCCGGGGATGGGTATTGCTGGCCATGTGGATCACATAGTCCAGGCGCTCGGGGCAAACTATGGGCTTCTGCACGTCTGCCTTGAAAAACTTCAGGCCTTCCGACCCGGCCAGGCCTCCGAAACGGCTGCGGAATTTCTCCTCGTCCCTGCCCACGGCATAGACCGTGATCCCGGCGTCGAAATGTGCATTGCGGTACAGCAGGACTTCGATCATATACTTGCCTACCATTCCGGTGGCGCCGGTGATCATCATCCGTTTATGATCGATTTTGGACCAGTCGATATCCAGGGAAGCGCATTGCTCGATCTCCCTGGAAAAGTCGAAAGCAGCGTTCATCATTTCATTCCTCCGAAGCGATCCAATTGGCGCACAGACTCTGCGCAGTTTTCAAATCGTTCACCCAGGCATCGTTCCCTGTATACCAGTATTCCATGACAAACCGGCGCACGCCAAGGGCATACGCTTTCCGGGTGAGCGTTCCGAAGTCCACGTGTCCGTCCCCATAAAACAGGCCGCCGTACCGGTCGGGCTGCACTTCCTTCTCGTGGAAAGCCAGATAATGCCCTTCCCCGGCGTCCATGTCCCGAAGCATGTCGCTGCGGTCGTTTTTCCAGGCGTTAGTGAGGTTACCCGCGTCCGGATAGAGCTGCAGATACGGAGAATTCACCGTACGGACCGCACGCATGCATTTTCCGATGCTGTCCATATAGTCGTTTTCCATATTCTCCAGTCCCAGCACTACGGCCCGGGAAGCGGCATATTCCACCGCTTCCTTCAGATTGCGAAGGAAGCGTGCGTCCGTTTCCTCGTCCCGGGGATCGAATTTCGGCATATCGCAGGCTGGGATCTGAATGAGCCGGATCCCGGCTTCCACCGCCAGATCCACCGCATGACGGAAAATATCCATCCCTCTCTCCGCGGTCGCCGGATCCGGATTGCCCAGGGTATAGGTGCCGATGGCGCTTAGTCCCATGGAATAGACCGGGACTCCTCCCTCCGCCGCAGCGGCTCTGAGCGTCTCCCCGAATCCCGGCTCATAGACCCGGCTGATCCGCTGCTCCGTTCGGTCGATGCTGAGCTCAAAGAAATCGTATCCCGCGTCTGCGGCATGCCTGAGCATTTCCGGGATCGAAAGCGGCTCCGGAAACGCCTTCTCATACACGCCGATCGTACAGCCCCGGATCATTGCCTCAGCCAATCCGGGCGCTTGGCATGCAGCAGCGCCATGAAGATCTCGATATCCTCCGAGGTCGTGAGCTTCAGGTTCTTCTCGGAGCCGATTGACATATACACAGGCTTGCCCATTTCGATATACAGGGTGCAGGAGGCGATGGAATTGGTGATGCCGCGCTTCAGCGCTTCCTTATGGACCTCCACGATCTCCTGCAGGAAAAAGGTCTGGGGCGTCTGGGTGCTCTTCAGGTTGTCCCTGGGGATCGTGGTATCGGAAACGAGGCCGTCGCTTGTTTTCAGCATCGCCGCCGTGCAGGGGATCACGGTGATGGCGTTTCCGTACTGACGACAGACCCGGATATTGTCGGAAATAATATCTGCGCTGACCATGGGGCGGATGGCATCGTGGATCAGCACGATGTCGTCGGGATCCGTGTGGCGGGAGGCGATATCGTACAGGCCGTTGCGGATGGAATCCTGACCCACGGCGCCGCCGTTTACGATATTCTCCAGCTTGGTAATCCCGAACTGCTTGGAATAGGCCCGCAGGATATCGTGCCACCCCTCCAGGCACACGACCTCGATGGCGTCGATATTGGGATGCTGCTGGAACGCCTCCAGGGTATAGATGATCACAGGTTTATCATAGACGTTGATAAACTGCTTCGGGATATCCTGATGCATTCTGGCGCCGACACCGCCGGCAATGATAAGCGCAATATTCATGTTGACCTTTCATCCTTTCCATCTATCTCAAACTGTTGCGTGTACATGGGATGCTGCGGATGCTGCAGCCGCCTCTCCGCCGGAGGGGCCGACCCAGACCGCATTGCTGTTATGATGAGATTTTCTCTTGTTCACAGGCGGGAGTTGCATATAGTCTTTGTAAATATTGGTCAGATACTCGTGGTATCCGGCGCAGATCATGCAGGTCATGTCCTCAAACTTCACATCGTAATATTCACTGAAGACGGAGGCATGGAGAAGTTCCTTGTTGCCGTACTGGGAGGTGAAGTTGCCCACGTACTTCCCGCCGTCGAAGGGGTATTTCTGCATGGCCTTGTTGATACGCTTGTTCCAGAAATGGATATCCGTACATTTGCGCAGGAGCTTTTTGGCCATGACGAAGACGGGGCCCTTGCTCTTGTAGGATTTTCGGTTGGGATTCTGGATCACCGCACGGCGGAAGCGCACCAACAGGCGCATATATCTCATGTGGCGGTTCCGCTCCTTCGCATCGTCCGGGAGTCCGTCCACGATGCAGACATCCAGGAACAGCCCTTTGCCCGCGCCGGCCGTGTTCGGTGAATACTCGATCAGGGTCCAGTTGTCGATGAGCCGCCCGAATACATAATTGAAGTTCGGGTCCTTCTGGTACGTAATGAATTCAAAGCGCCCGCCCTCCGGAAACACAGCCGACAGCTTTTCGAATTCCGGACGGGTCAGGAACACGTCCACGTCGTCGTCCCAGGGAATGACGCCGCCATGCCGGACCGCTCCCAGCAGAGTGCCGCCGGTGAGGGAGTATTTGACCCCGTTTTCCCGGCAAACCCGGTCAAAGTACCGCAGCATCTCAAGATTGACGCTTCTGGCCTGCTGATCCGTCACCTTTGTCCCGGGAACTCCGCAGGGCTCAACCGGAAGAAGCTGGGCTTGCTTTTCCTCAAAGAACCTGGCGGCCAGATCCTCCGGCATCGGCTTGCACGCGTCTCCGGCGACGATCAATGTATTCCATGCCGCCTCGGCGGTCTTCTCCAGATAATTGGCATAATCAATGGTCTTCAGCGGCAGCTCATGCCAGACCAGGGCACCGTCCTGATTCAGCAGCAAAGCGCCGAAGGGCAACACCTCATCCTTTTGCAGCTCGTCCAAAACGACTTCGGCACTTGCCTCTGCATAGGTTTTCCCCAGCGCCTCTTTCTCCGCGATCGGCCTTGTGCAGCGGATGGCATGCTTGAAATACATGGCATGATACTTGCCGAGCACAGGGATCTCTTTCCCGGTCTGGGCAAGGTTCATCGTTTTAGTCGGGTACACATGAGCGATGGAGCCGATCTGGGGATACTTCCGGTACATGGCCAGGTGTATGTACATATCCATCGGCGGCGTTCCGTTCCCGCTGATCACCGTACCGTCCTCCAGGGAGACTGCGATGAAGTTTTCTTCTGCCAGCGGCAGATCTGCCGCCTTGAAGATGACGGTATTTGTGAATCTGTCCACGGCGGAAAGATGGGATTCAGAATATGTATTCAGCTTCGCCTTGGAAATCTCCCGGTTCCCCATCAACGTCAGCTTTGTCGTGACCTCAACCATCAGCTCTCATCCTCATTTCCGAATACTTTGTTTTTCCTGTCCTGGATCATCCTCGACCATGCCAGCCGGGCAATGCCTTCCAAGCTGGCTGCCGTATTGATCGTCTGCATGGGGGAAGCATTCCAGACGATCGCGCCGTCATAGTGCAGCAGCAATCCGCCGGATGGGAAGACGGTCCCCTTCCCCAGTATGGATGCCGCAGCTTCATCCTTTAACTTGCATTCGGATGCTTCGTCGCCTTCGTAGATCCCTTCGCAGCATTTGACCGGTCCGCCGAACGCCAGCTGCTGATCAGAGGTCGTGACCGGGATGTCCGCCCCCGCCTGGGAAAAGGACGTGATGTTATCTGCATAGAAGTGGGCTATGGAATTGATCTGCGGGAACCGTTTATATAAGGCCAGGTGGAGCTTTGCGTCCAGCGGAAGGGTCCCCCGCTCATGGGTGCGTCTTCCGTTTCGCAGATACACGCCGATGAGGTTGTTCACGCTCAGCGAAAGGTCTGCCGCCTTGAACCAGACGATGTCTGTATTCCTGTCGATGGCGGAAATGTGCGGTTTTCCGAATCGGTTCAGCGGTTTTGCCAGGATCTCCTTATTGGCGGCCACTAATCTGTCTCGCAGCGGTGGCGCAGACTTCTTTGCTTCCGTCTCTGCGGGTTTCTTCGCAGTTGGCTTCTTATTCATCGCCTGATTACCTTCTCTCTTCACTCATTGCGCTGCAAATCGGATCTTATCGACCTCCACGTGGACGTTCTGCGTTTCGGCCTGGGGGACCGTCATATAATCCTCCCCATACAGCTGGGCCAGGATCTTCTCCGGCGCGGCAGGGATGCAGCAGACCCGATCCTCAAACACGCGGGACTGCGCCTCCCCGTACCACTCGGCGGGAAAGACCTCCTTATGGTAGCCGTATGCGCCCGAAAAGCTGGCAAGATACGCGTCTCCGCCCCGGGAAGCCACGGTCAGGACGCGTTTTCTCACGCCGGGGAGCGCTTTCGCCGAAAAGACCGACAGCACCCCATAACCGAGTTTGCCGCTCAGCTCCCGGTAGGGAACGTAAGCCTCGCCGCTGTCCACCTGTCCGCGGTAGTTCATCACCGCCAGCGTGTTGAAGAGGAAATGGCTCCATAGTCCCGGCTGCGGGCAGAAATCCAGAGGGAACAGATCGATATAGATCCCTTTATGGAAACGGGAATCCCGGAAGCGCGGTTCATAGATCTCCGTTCCGTTCATACGGAGTTTCGCGTAGGAAAGGAAATACCCCGGATCGGTTTCCGGCGACTGGTAGAATAAGCGTCCGTCCAGTTCCCGGCCGCACAGGGCCGCGAAGCGGTCGTAATCCTCCCGGGGCATCGCAACGTCGATATCGTCGTCCCAGGGAATGAAGCCCCCGTGCCGGAGCGCGCCGAGAAGGCTTCCCCCGGTGAGATAATAGCGGAGTCCGTGCGCCCCGCAGATACGGATGAACTCATCCAGGATCTCCAGCTCCGCCAACTGGAGCCGGCGCAGTTTGTCTAGCTTTTCCATCTTTGTTCGGCGCGTTTCACTGCCGCCCGCCTTTTCGTCCCCGGAGGGAGGCAGAAGTACAGCAGCCGCTGGCGGAAACTCGCATCCTTCCCTGTGAAAATCACCCGCGGAAGCTCCAACTTCTTCAGATTCCCGCAGTATGCCTGAACGAAAACCCCAAGAAGCCGCTCCGCCAGATAGCCGTCCACACGCGCTTCCTGCGGTGTCCGGCCGCTTATATCCGTCCGACGGTCAAATTCCGCCAGCAGGGGAAACAGCCATGCGCAGTATGCATCGAATACGCTGCGTCGCATAATAAAGATGTTGCCGAAATACTGGATTGTGCCGGAGAGATAAACGTCTGATGCCGAAACATCGTCCGGATAAAGCTCGGCGATGATGTACTCCATGCGCGCCAAGTCGTCCCCGTTATGATACGGCGCCTCGGCATAATGCTTCCGCACCGGCACATACATTTCCTCCCGCATGGGAAGGATCAGATCATACTGACGGATCAATTGATCAAAATTGTCATATCCCAGATCTTTCAGCGTCCTTTCCGTCGGCAGACGGTTGAGACGATAGGGCCGCCGGGCCGCTGTATCCGGGTATAAGAAGCGGCGATAATGGAAAAAACCGCAATACTCCGCACCGCTGTTCTTCCAGGCCCAGTACTGGGCAGTCAGTTCACAATAGGCGCGATTGCGTTCGGAGATGTTCTCGCCTTCATCGTCATGGAGGAAACCGGGAAAGCGCCGCCGTGCCAGCGCGGCGCCGACCTGGATCGGGCGGAGCAGCGGATGCGGAGGGATCTCCGTTTCCTGATGGCAGCACACGTAGAGCGCGATATCGCCCATCCCAGTCCTCATTCCTTCAGCAGCCGATCGGCCAGTGCCAGCGCCGCGCCGATCGCCTGATCCATATTGTAGTAACGGTATTCCCCAAGTCTTCCGCAAAAGCTGACCTTGGTCTGCCGCCCCGCTCTTTCCCGATACCGCTCCAGGATCGCAGAGTTGCGCTCGTCGTTGATCGGGTAATATGGTTCCGCCTCCGGAGTCCACTCCATGGGATATTCCTTCGTAATGACGGTGTTCGGCTGCTGACCGAAGCAAAAATGCTTGTGCTCGATGATCCTCGTATAGGGCGTATCCGCGTCCGTGTAATTCATCACCGCGGTCCCCTGCCAGTTCGGCATATCGAGCCGTTCATCCTCAAACCGCAGGGTCCGGTACTGCAGCCGCCCCTCCGAACAGGCGAAAAAGGCGTCGATGGGACCGGTGAATACGATCCGTTCGGCCAGGCTGTCGAAATCGCTGCGCCGGGAGAGATAATCCGTATTGAGCCGCAGCTCCGTCCCCTCCAGCATCCGCTCCACCATCTTCGTATATCCTTCCGCCGGGATTCCCTGATAAGGTTCGCTGAAATAGCGATTGTCATAGGTGAAGCGGAACGGCAGCCTGCGGATCAGAAATGCGGGCAGCTGGGTGCAGGGACGGCCCCATTGCTTTTCCGTGTAGCCGCGGATCAGCGTCTCATAGATATCGCGGCCCGCAAGGCTCAGCGCCTGTTCCTCCAGATTCCGCGGCTCATGATCATATACGACCCGCTGTTCCCGGATCTTTTCCTCAGCCTCTTCCGGGCTGACCACCCCCCATAGCCGGGAGAAGGTGTTCATGTTGAACGGGAGATTGCAGATGCGTCCATGGAAGTTCGCCATCGGCGCGTGGATATAATGATTGAATCCGGTAAACCGGGAAACGAATTCCCATACGCGCCGGTCGGAAGTATGGAAGATATGCGCGCCGTATCGGTGGACCCGGATGCCGTCGATCTCGACATCGTATACGTTTCCGGCAATATGCGGGCGTTTCTCCAGGACAAGGCAGCGTTTGCCCTGTTCCGTCAGCCTCTGAGCGATCGTCGCCCCAGTGAGACCGGCGCCGACCACCACCGCGTCATACTCCCATTTGCCTGCTCTCCGCATGCGCGCAAATCACCTCATATTATCCCGACGGCATCTTCCGGGGATTTCTCGGATACGTTCTGGACACGCTGCTGCATTGTGGCTTTTCCGCTCGCAAAACCATCATTCCGTCAATGGAAAGATGCTTTCAAATTACAATAACATATGAGCCGAAAGAATGCAAGTAGTGCCTGAATGCCAAAACGCACGATTAATTGCACTATATATTGATAATACAGGGAAAATCAGGCGTCGCGTCCCGATCCGGCAGCAGGGCGGAAAACACTTTGGCCATGCTGTTCTTTTTCAGTTCTTCATATTGCCCGATTCGGGATGTTTTTTCCTTCATTTCAAGAGGAAAGAAAGCCCCCGCTCCCAAGCCGAAGCCCCCTTGGCGAAATAGCTTCTGCAACAGAAACCCGGGAAAATGTTCCGCGGCCTGTATGACTACGTGCAGACCCGCTCACCTGCTCCAACGGCCGCATGGCCGGCAGCCGTCTCATGCTCACTCAGATCACGAAGATCTTTGAGACGGACAAGGTCAAGACCGGCTTCAGCCCATCAAGGCGGACGACCTCATCGAGGCTGTCGACCACGTGCTCTGCGCGGCTCACATCATCGACACCCTCGCCGTGGAACGAGAGTTCGCGGAGACCTGGCTTGCCCGGAGGGAGCTGGATTACCTGATCTGCAGCGATCCCGCCGCCTGCGCGGAGCTGGCGCCCTGCGGCGATGTGGAGAAGTACCCGGATACAGGGAAAAGGGGCAATCAACTACAGAAGGGCGGGACATACGATCCCGCCCTTTCCTTGCAGAAAATTCACTTCCGGAAGCTCGGATTTTTGAGCTCTACGATACTCCTTTTTCCACCGTCAGCACCCCGTCCTTCACCCGGTAGACCTGGTCCGCCAGCTCCGCCACCTCCGGGTCGTG